>NZ_JBMGUV010000027.1:0-77784 GCF_049058285.1 Lysinibacillus sp. UGB7 | reverse complement strand
GAGACGGCTTCCTTTTATTTTACTGTATTAATAACTTGTATATACTCTTTGCTAATATAAGCTGTACCTGAATGAAGTTTATCAGAAAGTACTTCATACCAGCCATTTGTGCCGGCGTTCGTTACAATGACAGGCATGCCACTTCGTGCATACGTGAACAGTGGGCTATTGCTAGTCGATGCGTCTGTACGAACATTTAAGCCATTTGAAGTTGTTAGACCGATTGTATAAGGATTGTTGGCATCCTTAAAGCCTAAAGCTTTTTCTGCACGGTAGTAGTGTCCGGCGATTTTAGCGCCCCAATATGGATCTGAAGCGTATTTTACGTTAAAACCGAGTGCTTTTGAACCAACTACCGCACCATTAGCGTAGTTTCTGCCAGGTGAACCACCTGGTGTAATGTAGTTTGGTTGTAGGAACTTCTCAACCAATTCGTTTATATTGACAGCAACACTTTCAAACTCTTTGTTAAGAGGGTTTGTGTCATATACATATAAACCAAAGAGGTTATTTAATTTTTGTGCATGATCACTCATACCATAAGCACTTTCATGTTGGGCAAGTGCTAAAATAAGCATCGCATTAATTTTAGAATTTGCTTCAACTTCTTTTAATGTTTGGCCTAAGCCAATCAGTTTACTTTTCGTTGTTGCATCTTTGTAAAGGGTAATCCCCGTACTTTCAATTTCAGCTAGTTTATTCATAATATAGGCATCTAGTTCTTCAGCCGTATATTGTGTTGTTGCGCGCGCTGGTAAAAATTGATAATAGTTATAGGCTTCACCCTTAGAGGAACCATTGCCATTTGTAAAATTAATACCATTCCAGCTAAAGTATTGTTCACCTTGCTTCATGAAGGCAGGTGCTTTTCCGTACACGTAGCTTGAAGAATATTTATTTGTATTGTAATCAAATAATGTGTGTTTGATTTCGCCATTTTCGTTTGAATAGTAAGAGCGTCCTTTACTTAATGAAAATGGGATTAGTGTAACATCAGCCTGTTTCAAATAGCCAACTTGACCAGCTAATCGTACTTTTACTTGCGTTGCGTCACTACTGATATATTCCATTTCTGTATTTCCTGCAACTGCAATTTGGTCTTTAATTGTTTCAGAATTCAGCGCTACATATTTATTTGTGACAACATAGCCTGAAGTCATTTTAACAATTTTATCTTTTTGAACGATGACCTGTGTATTTTTTGTTAGTGCTTTATCAGCTGCATCAAAGCTAGGGAAGCCTTGATTACCAACAAGAGTACCATTTGCAATCTCTTTAATAGCGTACGTAGATGTGTCGGGAGCTGAATCACCAGATAGAAGCATTAAGCGTTGAATGAACGTCGCAGCTTGTCCGATTGTGGCGTTTTTTTCTGGCATAAAGTAGCCATTAGAACCGTTAATAATTCCTAAATGAGCACCAACTGCCACGGCTGGTCGGTAGTCCTTAATAATGGATGCATTATCCTTAAAAGTAATAGACGAAGTACCTTTAGGGATTTTTAAATAATCTATGGCTCTTTCCAACATAATCGCCATATGCTGTCTTGAAATAGCGGCATCAGGTTTAAAAGTACCATCAGCGTATCCTGTGATAATGCCAGCTGTCGCAGCAAGCTGAATATCTGTCAAATACATATTTGTATCTGGGACATCCGTAAACACTTTTCGGTCGTTCGCTTCTAGCTTTAGTACTTTTGATAAATAAGAAGCAAATTCGCTACGTGTAACATTGTCGTTTGGTCGATAGCTTCCGTTTGCATCTTGCACGATAGCGCTTTTCGAAATTAAATAACGAAGACCATTTTCATGGGCATGCCCTGAAAGTTCATCAGCAGATGCCATTTGGGGTTGCCAAAATAGCGAGGCTACTAATGTTAAAAGAAATGCAATAATTGATAGTTTTTTCATATTTTACCCTCCTAAACTTCAACACCATTTTAACAAAGATAGAGAGTAGAGATAAGGGGCAAATGTTAGAAATATCGTAAAATGCGACAAATTAAATAGTTTTCATGGCTATTATATAAAACTGGAAAATAGCTTAAATGTTCCATAGCTATTTTGGCATATTTTTGCTAATGTTATAGAAGTAAAACATACGAAGGGAAGGTGAGGGCTCTACATTATTGAGGAGCGCAAAAAATGAAAAGAATAGCAAAAAATTTACTGATTTTAGTTGTCATGATGTCAATGGTTGTTAGTCCATTAAATGCTTATGCATTTCAAACAATAAAGAAGGATTATGAGCTTTCAAAAGGTGTGCAGTATAAACAATATACATACAGCAATACCTATACAAATTCTATTAACCATCTATCGATTAATGTAGGAGATCAAGAGACGGAAGTACAATTAGGCATGCCCGCAGCAGTCAATGGAAAAGAATCGACTGTAGCGAATGCCAATCGTCATTCACGCGAGGGAAATCGTGTAGTTGGTGCTATTAATGCAAGTTTTTATAATATGTCAGAAGGCTACCCATTATTTTTATTAGCTAAAAATAATGTTATTTTAAATGGTGGTGCAGTGTCAAATGGCTCGGACCAATACATGAATGTGCCAACAGCTTTTGGGATGACTTCAGATGGTCGCGGCGCTATTGATTATTTTGATTTTGATGTGACACTTTCGCATAAAGGAACAAATTACGAAATGTCTGGCTTAAATCGTGATCGTAATATTTATGAAGCGATTATTTACACACCACAGTTTTATAGTAAAACAACAAATACCAATGAATATGGTTTTGAAATTGTTGTAGATACAGGTTCACCAATTACTGAAAATACATTCGGTCAAACATTAACAGGGAAAGTAACACAAATTAAAGCATATGGATCGAAAGAAAAATTAACTATTCCATCAACTGGCTTTGTCGTATCCTTACAAGGTGGCGAATGGCACAGTAAACTAAGCCAAGTAGCCGTTGGCGATGAAATGAGTGTTAACTTCTCTATCGATCAACTTTGGCAAAATGCGCAATTTATATTGGCGAGTGGTCCCTACTTAGTAAAAGATGGTAAACCATATATTATGATGAGTACATCAAGCTCTCGTGCCAAAGAAGTTGCACCACGTACAGTTGTAGCGACAAGCAATAATGGAGAAACTGTACATTTCATTACAGTCGATGGTCGTCAAAGCCATAGTAAAGGGATGAATATGGTCCAGCTAGCAAATTATTTAGTTGCACTTGGTGTCGATAGAGCCATTAACTTAGACGGTGGTGGCTCAACAACAATGGGTATTCGAAATTATGGCAGCAATAATGTCGTTTTAGCGAACCTCCCATCTAATTCAGGCAATACACAACGCCTTGTGTCTGCAACATTACAAGCTGTCAGTACGGCACCAACAGGCAAAGCAAAATATATAGAATTCTCAAACAGCACAAATAATGCAACGATGTTAGTAGGTGCTTCGTCTAGCGTAGCAGTTCAATATGTATTAGATGATAATCATACGACGCTTCCACTAGATGGACACTTATCTCTAGCGTCTCAAAATGAAACTTTAAAGATTAATGGCTTAAACTACACGGCAACAAAAGCTGGCGAAGAAAGAATTTATATCGGCTATGACGGCTCAGCTGTGCAATCATTCCCAGTCAAAGTAGTAGATGCACCAACAACAATGACCATTGCCCCAAGCTCTAAAACTGTGAGCGCTGGAGAAACTGTTAACTTTACAGTAGATGCAAAGGATGAGAGTGGCAAGGCTATAGTCTATGATCCATCTCAAGTGAAATGGTCAGTGGAAGGCAACATCGGTACAATTACTAAGGACGGGAAATTTACTGCACAAAATGCAGGTACTACTGGTAAAGTAATTGCTACGTTAGGAACGGAAAGTAAAGTTGCTACAGTGTCTGTAGCAAAGGCAGCATTGTTTAAGGACATTCCAAATAATTATGTGTATTATAAAGAAATTGAGTATTTAACGGCTAATAATATCATTACTGGACAAGCAGATGGTACATTTAGACCGAATGACAAGTTAACACGTGCTCATGCAGCGGTCATCATTAGTCGTGCCTTAGGCTTAAATACAGCTAATGTGAAAAATCCAAGTTTTAAAGATATTCCAGCTAACCATATGTACTATAAGCAAATTGCAGCAGTTGTGGAAGCTGGCATTATGAGTGGTCGTGAAAATAATACCTTCGACCCGAATGCGACATTGACGCGTGCACAAATGGCGAAAATTGTAGCGTTGGCTTATGACTTAAAAGGTACAAGTAGCATTGCATTTAAAGATGTACCAAAAAATCACTGGGCCTACTCTTATATCCAGCAACTAGCTGCGAATAAAATTACAACAGGCTATGATGGGAATATTTATAAGCCAAATGATGCAATTAGTCGAGCACACTTTGGCCTATTCCTTTATAGAGCAATACACCAATAATTGATAGTTTCACAGGGATTAGTTAGTAAGATGATCCTTTATAAAATTGATAATTTTTAGCACTTTTTTTTCGCCGCTATGCTATTGTGGTTTCGCGGTAGAAAGTGGGAGTTTCGATGACTTTCGGGACTCCCCCTTTTTTTTACTATTTTTAAAAAGAAAGAAAATGTACAATTGTGGTATAATCTCAGTATTAAAAAGTAAAAGGATGTTTTTTAATGAAAATAGGCATTGTGGGGAATTACGGCAATGATAATAATGGTGATGAATCAATATTATACGGCATTCTTCAACAAGTAAAACAAACATTTTCGGTAACCAGTGATGACATTACCGTTTTTAGTAATAACACACAACAAACATCCGCGCGTTATGGGGTACATAGCTATCCATTGTATTACAGAAAGAGCAATTTAGTTAAAACGTTTATCCATACTTATAAAAACAATAAACAATATGTTTCAACATTTGACCTCCTCATTATTGGTGGTGGAGGTATTTTAATGGATTTTTATAAACGTGAGGCTCACCTGTATGGAGCGTATGCAATGATGGCCAAACAAAGTAATATTCCCTACATTATTTACGGATGTGGCGCCGGACCACTTGATACTATTTCTGGAAAAATTAGTATTCGTGCGATGTGTCGATATGCAGCTAGTATCTCTGTACGTGATCCTCAGTCAAAAGAGCTTTTACAAAGTATTGGCGTAAAAAAGCCAATAGAAATTATTGGTGATCCAGCATTTACATTAAAAGGGGTTCGCGATAATTACGCCGAAAAACCATTGAAAATAGGCGTGTCTGCAGTGCCATTTTATAATGCGAACTACTGGCCAGAGGGAAATCTTAAAAAATACAATGCGTACGTGACAAGCATGGCGAAAAATTTAGATTATGTCATCTCTGAGCACAATGTTCGTATTACATTTTTTGCTACGAAATTTCCACAGGATGTCACTGTGACGAAAGATATACAGAAAAAAATGCTACAACATGCGCATACAGAAATTATTGAAGAAAATTTGGTACCGGAGCGACTACTCGAAGTTTCTGGAGAGCAGGATATTGTCATTGGGACACGTCTACACTCGCTTATTTTGGCAACGAATGCGGAAACACCGATTATTGCAATATCTTATCATACAAAAGTACAGGATTTTATGTCTTTTGTAGGCGCTTCAGATCGTTGTGTTCAGATGCAGGATATAGCGGATGATGAGAAAGCTCTAGCCACATTAGTAGGCAAACTAAGTAGCAATTGGGAGCAATCAATTGCTGAGACGAAACAAATTGCTACACATATTCATAAAGAGGCCATGAATGGTCAGGAATTAATGAAAAAGGCAGTGACACGTCTATGAAAAAAATACTCGTCATTAGTAATATGTATCCAACATCTAATCATTTATCATTCGGTATTTTTGTGAAAAACCAAGTCACAGCACTTGAAAAAGCTGGACTAGACGTTGATATAGCAGTTAATTCAAACCCTGCAACAGGCAAGAAAAACACCATTACGAAATATGCTAAATGGGGCATTTCTACGCTGTGGAAGGGCTTGAAAAATCGAAAGTCAATCGATGTCACTCATGCACACTATGTTTTTCCGTCTGGTATGCTGTCGCTACTATTAAAGAAAATGTTTGGAATACCGTACATTGTTACAGCTCATGGCGGTGACATTGAGCGCATGGCGAAGAAAAATACTAGAATCCGCAATTGGACAGCCAGCATCTTACGTGAAAGCAATCATGTTATCGCGGTAGGTCCTGTATTAGCACAACAAATTGAACAAGACTTTAACATTGCACCCGACAAAATTTCTGTTGTTAGCATGGGTGTCAATCGTGAAGTATTCATAAAGGGTAACCAAGCAATAGTACGACAGGAACTACAATTAGCGGTGGAACCATTTATATTCCTATTTGTCGGGAATGTCATTAAGCAAAAAGGTGTAGAAGAGCTTTTACAGGCGTTCCAAATGTTAAAAACAAAAGTGAACCGTCCAATCGAGCTCATTATTGTAGGTTCTAGAAGAGATGAAGGCTTTTTCCATTCTTTGCAACCATTAGTCAGTGAAGACGTCAAATTTATAGATCCACTAAAACAACAAGAACTAGTGAAGTGGTTCCAAGCAAGTGATGTCTTTATATTACCATCTCATTTAGAAGGTTTTGGATTAGTGGCTTTAGAGGCATTAGCAACAGATACACCTGTTATTGCTTCTAGGGTAGGTGGACTAGTATCACTGCTTGGAGAAGGCGCAGGGCATTTAATAGAGCCTGAAAACGCTATGGACTTGTCCGAGGAGATGCTGCGTGCCGTGAACACGCCAAAAGAACAATATATGAATCGTGATGCGGTTGATAATGTATTAGCCATTCACGATGAAAAAAATATAACAGCTCGCTGTATAGCGATTTATAAGTCAGCCATTGAAGGTAGGGATGACTTATGAATAATTTTTTGAAAATAATTGGAGCCGTTGCGATTATTAATGTTGTGGCTCGTGTGTTTGGATTTTTACGTGAAATGATTATCGGGTTTCAATACGGTAGTACCCATATTACTGATAGTATCTTCACAGCTTACACCATTCCTAACTTTTTATATCTAGTGGTAGGTGGTGCTTTTACCACAGCTGTCATTTCTATTTATAATCGGGAAACAACAGACAGAGCATTATTTGTTAAACAGTCATTTACTATTGTCTTGGTAACTGTTTCAATTATGACCATTATCATGTTAGCTCTTACTAATCCGATTATGGAAATATTTAATCAAGATAAAATCGAGAAGGGGTTTAGTCAGAGTGATTTAGATTTAGCAAAAAATCTGTATTATTGGATGATGCCATCATCTATATTACTTGTATTATCCTCCTGGTATAGTGGATTACTGAATGTGAACGAGAAATTTCATTTATCCAGTTTTGCCATTTTAATTTACAACGCAATTTTCTTAGTGATTGCCGTTGGATTATCTAGTTCTGATTATATTGGACCAATTGGATACGGTATTAGTGCGTTGGTAAGTGCGGCAATAATGGTGTACTTTTTAATTATCGGCTATCGCAAATTAGGGTCGTATAAGGTTGGTTTTTCCTTTGAACGAAATGTTTCCTCGAGGCAATTATGGGTTATGGTTTTACCGATCATGCTTGGCGGAGCCACTATTCAACTTTACGCTTTGCTACAGCGTGTTTTTGCTGGAATGTTGTCTGAAGGGGCCGTTGCTTCTGTTAACTTCGCCTCGAAGCTTATGCAGTTCCCGCAAGCTATTTTAATTACAGCTGTAACAACGGTAATTTATCCGATTTTGAGCCTAAAAGAAGCGAATAATGACCATGCTTCTATTAAGAGCCTTTACTCTAAAGGGCTACATTATCTATTATTGTTACTTATACCAGTAACAATTTATTCTTATTTCTATTCAGAGAACCTTATACAAGTAATTTTCCAATATGGTAATTTTGGTGCAAAATCGACTGCCATTACAGCACCAGTGCTTGCTATTTTCGTATTATCCATGTATTTCTTAGCCGCAAATACGTATATTACGCGTTTTTACTATGCAAAGGGTGACTCAATGGCACCCGTTATCTTCAGCTTAATCAATGTATTTGGTGTGAATATTGCCGTTATTATGCTGCTTGTGGATAATCACGGTGCTGAGGCAATTGCTTGGGGTACATTAGTGAGTGCAGTGACAAACTTTATTATGCTAATTGCCTATGCTGGACCTAAATATGATTTGAAAATGGGTATTTTTAGCAAAGAGCTACAATTTTTTAGAGCGATGCCACCAATGATTATTATCACAATTGTAATGTATTTTTCAAGTCATTATTTAGTGTTTGACTATAAGTGGGTAACTTTCATTGTAGGACTTGTTATTTTTAGTGGAGTACTTGTAGGCTCCTACTTGTTATTCGGCGTAAAGGAAGTAAAGGAATTTAGCGATAAGTTAAAAAGAAAATTTTTAAAACAGCAGTAAGTAAAGTGGGTATCATAGAAAAAATTCTATGATACCCATTTTTTTATCAATATTACGTCAAAACCATTAGTGTTCATTGGAAAAGTTTTTTTATGCTATACGTTGTGTGAATCCTTATAAAAAAATTGTCATATTAATAATAATTTATAGTAAAAAAATAGGGGTTGTATTATAATAAATTTTATGAAACTAGTGTTGAATAATGGCTGTTTTAAACGCAAATGGAGAATTCAATATGATTTGGTGCATGCCCTGTCGAGTGCGAAGCGACAGAGATAATGAATCGGGTGCATCATGAATATTTCTACTAAAGACTGAAATAAGGTGGGAAATATGGCAAGGGGTAGAAAGATTAATTCTAATGGTGAACGAAGTAAACAACTATTGCTTGATAAAGCTGTGGAGCTATTTTCTGAAAAAGGCTATCATGATACAAAAATTAGCGATATTGTAAAAGCAGCTAATTTAACACAGCCTACATTTTATTTGTATTTTAAAAGCAAACAATCACTTTATAATGATCTGAATAAGAGATTTCAGCGAGGCTTTCATGAGATTATGAGTGAACATTCAGAGGCAGGTGAACGGGGAATAGAAAGCTTCATTAAAATGCTTGAGCAAAAATTATGTTTGTTATTCGTGTACATTATTGAAAATCCAAGGTTAACAAAAATTGGCCTTTTTGAATCTGAACAATCCTGTGTCATTAAATCGCAACTTACACAACAATTTATTCATCTTATAGTCCGTCATGATTGCGAACGTCTTTTTCAATTAATTGAAGTAGATTTAAAAACATTGGCAGATAGCTTAGTAGGCTCATTTGAACGTCTAATCTTGACAAATTTGCTAGAACAAAAAAGCAAGCCCTGTGAGCTAGCAAAAGATTTAGTACAGTTATATTTTATAAGAAAAGATAAGTACGATATAATACAAGCTCAATTTCAACTTGATAATTGACAATCTTTTACTATATGAATTAATTTCATAAATAGTTTTGTTATAAAGAAACACGAAAGCGTAAGGTGGCGACTCAGCTGGACAGTCGAGACCTTGGACTGAGCTCAGTGAAAGAAACGACTCGGTGCTTGCCCGCGTAAAGCGTTTGCCTATAACGGTATATAACTATGTGATACGAATAATTACTTTATTTTTGATAATAATATTCGGTATTGATATGAAAGTGAATTATGAAATTGATTTAAAAAAATCCCTTCTCCTTTAAAGTTAAAGGAGAAAGGGATTTTTTAGCTTTCCACAGCTATGTGAAGATAAATTCCATTTTGAAGCTTGTTACCTGATGGTTTTTGAACAGTTGGGTGCACAACAAGCATATACTCTTGCCCTTTAATTAAAGGTTTAGTTGGTGTAACAACTAAGGAATTTTCTTTATCAGCTTTTGTGGTAATGGGAATATCATTTCCACCTAAAGTGACAAGTTGTACACTGCCTTCAGGAATGGGTGTTGAGAAGGCTTGTGAGAATTTAACTGTAAATGTTTTAGTTGTCGGGACATTTTTTAAACTAGTTAACTCTTGGTAGTCTGTATATTGTGCTTTAATGGCATCATAATGCGCCTGGAAAATAGGTGCAGTGTTTGTTTGAATGTCGGGTTTAACGCCAATCTCATTTATTACATTGCCAGCTGGGCCTGTAAATTTGCCGACTGTGAGTTTTAAATAGCTACCATCTTGCAATTCATAAAAACCTTGCATGGCGCCTTTGCCATACGTTGTTTCACCATATAAAATAGCTGATTGTTGATCTTGTAAAGAAGCGGCAAGCATTTCAGATGCACTTGCGCTATAACGATTAACAAGAATCCGTGTATCTGCTGGGAATTTCATGTTTTGATGAGAGGCACGTACTTCATAAGATGCGTGAGCTTCCTGTAATAAATAGGCGATTCTTGCTTTTGGAAATAAACCCGTAAGTTGTTCAGCAGTCGTAACATACCCGCCGCCATTATTTTGTAAATCTAATATAAAGGAAGTAGCGCCACGTTGCTTTAATTGGATGAGGGCATCCTTCACTAATGTCGCACCGTCTTCTGAAAATGATGCCATAACGATATAGCCGACATCGCCAAATAGTAACGCAGATTCTACATTGGGTAATGTAAACTTTTTACGGGTGACGGTTTTTGTTGAAGTATTGCCGTCCTCATGTAAGAGTGTCATGTTTACTTGTGAGCCTTCGTTACCGATAAGCAGTGAAGAGACTTCCTGTGTTGAACGTCCAACAATAGATTGATTGTTGATAGAAATTATAATATCGCCAGCTACAACACCAGCAGCAGCAGCGCCGCCATCTTCAATTACCTGCAAAATATGAATGCCATCTTCATGTTCTTCGATAACTACACCAATACCAATCGTAGATAAGTTGATGCTATTCATGAAATCTTCAAATTCCTGCTTTGTAAAATATGTTGAATATGGATCTAGCATTTCGATAATTTCAGGGATTGTTTTCCCGTTTTGTACATTCCCATTCATCGTACCTACATAGTTTTCTGCAATAATTTCCTTTATTTCTGCTACAAGCTGTTCATTGTTTGCCGCAGAAGCATTAGCTAATGGAAAGATAAAAAAGCTAAAAATGAACACCAAAGACCACAATGCTTTTTTCATAAGACACCTCATTTCTAATACCCTATATTATACATGAATTTCCATATATCTGCGACTAAGAAAAAGACACGTCTGAAATTGATAGACGTGTCTCAGATTGACGACAAAAGGTATTCAGAATGATCACATGCCGATTACCTTGTGAAATTTTATCAGAAATATTCGTTATAAATAGCCCATATTAACGAATGGCTTTTCTTTCAAATACAAGTTTAATCGATTTCTTTTCGACGTGCTTAGGTTTGTTTCATGTCACTTTGATGACGTAAATGATCGACTTCTTCCACATGATGGGCCCAAATAGGACGTCCAATGGTTTTCCGATGTCAGCATTTCTAATTAATCTCTTTCATTATTACTATTGTTCGTTCGTTATCCTAGCCATCACCTCAATCATCTATAGACGACCCCTAGTTGATTGGAGCGCAGGTGGCGACTTCTGCGGGAAAAGCATGTGCTGAAGGCCCCGCAGGAGCGTAGTGACGAGGAGACTGAAGCCGTGCCCGCGAAAAGCGTCCACCGTAGCGGAAATCAACGGTTCATATAGATACTTCTATTTAAAAGAAAAAGGCTGTAGACAAACTCAATTTTCTGAGTCTGTCTACAGCCCGAGACACGTCTGTAATCGATAGATGTGTCTTTTAAGCAATTATTTTTTCTTGAAACTAATATGAATGATAAAGCCAATGATTGCGCCCACTATTGCAGGTACAAGCCAACCGAGACTCTGTTCATATAATGGTAACGCTTTTAAGAAATTTTCATAAGGAACTATTTTTAAATTCATTAGTTTTAAGCCATCGTAAAGACTAACCATGAATGTTGGGATTAATGCTAAAATGTAAACAATTTGTCCACCTTTAAAGAAGTTATCTACAAGTGATAATACCATCAATACCATTGCCAATGGGTAGATAATTAAAAGTACAGGAAGAGATGTATTAATAATCGTAGATAAGCCAACGTTTGTAATGGCTAAACTGAAAATCGTGAAAACTATTAAAAATGTTTTATATGAAATATTTGGGAATAGTTTATTGAAAAACTGTGCATTGGCAGTCAGCAAACCGACAGCAGTCGAGATGCAAGCTAGTAAAATGGTAATTGATAAAATAACACTTCCTAGATTACCAAAAAGTACGTCAGCCGACTTAGCAATGATGATACCACCATTATCTGATATACCAATGGCATCAACACTTGTATTTCCGATATAGCCAAGTGATATATATACAAATGCTAAACCAATTGCTGCAACAATTCCTGCAAAAATCGTCGTTTTGACTTGTTTTTTAGTATCAGACATACCCATGCCACGTAATGCCTGTAAAATAACGATTCCAAAAACAAGCGCACTAAGTACATCCATCGTTAAGTAGCCTTGAATAAAGCCTTCAGTAAAAGGTGAAGTTGTATATTTTCCAACGGCTAAACTAGATTCGCCCATTGGCGTTACAAAGCTTTTAACAGCTAGTAATAAAATAACAATCAGTAGTGCAGGGGTTAATATTTTTCCCACGCGATCTACAAGTTTAGAAGGGTTTATGGCTAAATAAAGTATTAAAGCAAAAAATAAAACAGAAGTAATGAATAGTGGAGCCCAGTGATCTGCTGCTGCTTCTGAAAGAAACGGTGCAATGCCGATTTCATAGGACACAGAGCCTGTACGTGGTACTGCGAAAAATGGCCCAATTGCTAGATAAACAATCGAAGTGAAAATGATACCGAAAACTGGGTTAACACGATTAGCAAGTAGTTGTAAATCGCCTCCTGCTTTGGCAACAGCGACGATAGCAAGTAATGGCAAACCTACACCAGTTATTAAGAAACCAATCATTGCCACTGTTATATGTTCTCCTGCTTGTTGACCTAATAATGGTGGGAAGATAATATTTCCTGCTCCTAGGAATAAGGCAAAAAGTAGTAATCCTACAGCTAGATTCTCTTTGATGAATTTCATAAAAATTAAAAACTCCTTTATTAGTGAAAAGATTAAACTTTCTAAAAATTTTAAATACAGAAGTGTATGTTATCATATGATTGATAATCATGCAACGAGTTAATCGTTGTAAAGTAGTCGGATTCTGTAGTATTTTATAAGATTGATAATTTGTTTGAAAAATAGTCAGTATTTCCGATTTCTGAATACACAAATTTTTAGTATGATAGACACACAAGGAAATATTCTAGCATGAACGGAGGCAATTTGATATGCAAAAGTCAAAAAAATGGAGAATTCTTGCTTTAAGTACTATTGCGACTTCATTTTTCGCAATACAAACGGCAGAAGCGGCGACATATACAGTACAAAAAGGGGATACATTATCCAAAATCGCCCAAAACCATCAAGTAACTATTCAAGATATTAAAAAATGGAATAATCTCTCGCAAGATACGATTTATGTTGCACAAAAACTAGAGATTACTAAACAGACGAATGGTGAAACGGTTAAGCCTTCGAAACCATCAACACCTGCACAACCAACTATCGCTACTCATACCGTAAGTAAGGGTGATACGCTATCAAAAATTGCTAAACAATATAATGTGGCACTAAATGACATTAAAATTTGGAATGGCCTAGAGAAAGATACGATTTATATTGGACAAGTGTTAAAAATTTCTCCAGTAGCTGTCATCCCCGATGAGGATCCAATACATAATAATGTGACTTCAGGTGCGGGTACATCATCAACAGAAACGACAAAAGATCCTACGGCTAATGGACAAGCCATTTATAAGAAAACTGTAGAGGTAGCTAATAAGCTAGTTGGGACACCCTATCTATATGGAGGCAACACACCAGATGGTCTAGATTGCAGTGGATTTATTTTCTATGCTTTTAACCAGGGTGGTTTAAAGATTGGAAGAAATAGTAGTGAAGGCTACTATTCTAGTAGTACCACTCATGTGAAGAATCCAGTAGCTGGAGACTTAGTATTTTTTGAAAATACTTATAAAGAAGGCATCTCTCATATGGGTATCTATCTTGGTAATAATAAGTTTGTTCATGCAGGTACTGAAGGTGTTGAAATTTCTGATGTTACCTATTCTTACTGGTCAAGTAGATTAGTAGCTTATAAGCGATTTGATATAGTGAAATAATTACAAGGCGATCTCAGCTAAATGTTGAGATCGCTTTTTATATTGGGATATTAGATGCTGTTATTCGGATTCGCTGATAGCAGTTGGAAAACCGCTGATAGAGTGATGATTTTCGCTGATAGCAGGTGGAAAACCGCTGATAGAGTGATGATTTTCGCTGATAGCAGGTGGAAAACCGCTGATAGAGTGATGATTTTCGCTGATAGCAGGTGGAGAACCGCTGAGAGTGACGAGTTACGCTGATAGAGAGGTGATTTTCCTTGATAGAATCATGCAATTTCCAACAGGTATAAAAAACTCCCCCCTTATGTAGAAAGGAGGAGTGCTTAATTATTATTCAGTTACACGTGCTGTCCAGCGGGAAAGGTCAGCACCTTTGGGATTCACTAATTGTGATGGGAAAATAAACGTCCAAGGTTTCGTTGAGTTTGGTTGCACCGTTAAAACTGGTTCCATTTTAAATGAGCCTTTGGCAATTTGTTTGCCTTTAGCATCAATAATTTCTATAGGTAGTTGTTCTAGATTGATAGCTTTACTATGGCCATTACGAATAAAGATCGAAACATTTAAACTTCCGTTATTCGCAAATTTAGCTTGTAGACCTGTGAAATTAACTTCTGTTTCGCCTAATTTCGGTAAAGTTTTTACGATTTTCGCAAGCTCTTCTTTCTGTGCAGGGGGCAACTGTTCTTCCCAAGTAGGATCTAGTTCTAATTGGTGTTCACGTAAAGATACAAGGTTAAATGCAATTTTCCAGCCTTCTTCAGGAACTTCATCTACTTTTATTGTAGATTTTTCAAATTCGAATACCCAAGGGCGGGTACTTTCAGCTGGGATTGTCCCCAGTGCTTTAAAATCGAATTTTTTTGATGCGACAAGCTCATCATTTTTATCCATAATGAATAATTCAATTTCTCCAAGCTCAATTGCCTCTGGTAAAGATGAGCGGAAAAATGCACGAACGAGCCAATTTCCAGAACGAGGGTCTTCATCAACACTAATGGATGAAAGTGATAATTGATTTGGTTTTAATGGTTCTAGCTCATTAGCAAGGAAGTTGAAAATGTATTTTTGCTCCTGTGGAACATCCCAGTCAGGGTGGAACGATAATTTTGTTACGACATCACGATTATCCCCGCTATTAGAAGAATCTTTTCCTAATAATTCGTTAGAGTTGATTGTGTTTTCTTGAACGACTTTGTCTGATTTTTTAAAGAATGAAAATAAGCCCATTAATGTTGGTCCTCCTGTTCAGCTTCAATCATCTTCATGAAGCCGGTAATTTCGATAATTATAGAACGACGTAGTTCTTGGAAGTTTTTGGCGAATAATTCTAAGCCTTCTCGTTGATAGATTCGCATTGGATCTTCTTGTTGGTAATGGCGTAAGCCGATACCTTCTTTTAGATGCGCCATTGCTTCTAAGTGTTTTACCCAGCCGCTATCTAGATAGCTAAGCATTACTTGGGGAATAACTGCCATGACACGCTCATCTTCGGCGAATTTCTCCATTTTTGCAGTTAACTCATCAACTGGTACTTGCAATGAATCTAAAATAGGAATTACTTTTCCTACTTCTCTATCAATTGTTACGGGAGACAAGAAAAGACTATTTAAAGATTGTTCCATTCCATCATAATCCCATTCTACAGAAGGCAATTCATCTGGCGCTGCATCTCGTACCGCAAAATCGACAGTTTCATAAAACATTTGCTTCAATTGTTCTAATAAATCTTCACCGGCTAAAATTTTGTCACGTAGACCGTAAATTACTGTACGTTGATCATTGATGACATCATCTAATTTTAAGTTGTATTCACGCATGCCGTATTGTGAGCCTTCCACAATGCGTTGCGTGCGGTCGATAAGTTCTTGTACATCTTTGTTTTGAATTACGTCATTTTCATCTGCAATCATTTTTGCAGAGAACTTTTCAACTTCTTCTTTTGCGTAACGGCGGAACATATCATCTTCAATAGAGAGAATAAAGCGGCTTTCACCGATGTCACCTTGACGACCTGAACGACCACGAAGCTGATTATCAACTCGGCGGCTTTCATGTTTTTCAGTACCGATGACATAAAGACCACCAAGTGCATGTACGTCTTCACCTAGTACGATATCTGTACCACGCCCAGCCATATTTGTTGCAACTGTAATACGGCCTTTTTGACCTGCTTCAGATATAAGCTCGACCTCTTGTTCAACCGTTTTTGCGTTTAACAATTGGAACTTCAAACCTTCTTTTTTCAAAAAATCTGCTACAGTCTCTGATTGCAGAATAGATGTAGTACCGATTAAAATAGGTTGACCTTTTTCATGTCGGCGTTTAGCCACTGCAGCAACATGTTTATATTTAGCTTCTTGTGTTTTGAAAACCATGTCAGGTTGATCAACACGTTGGCGTGTACGGTTTGTTGGAATTTGAATAACTTCCATACCGTACACTTCTCGAATTTCCTTTTCCTGTGTTTTCGCTGTACCCGTCATCCCAGAAAGCCTCGGATACATGCGGAAATAGTTTTGAATCGTAATTTGCGCCTGTGCTTTGTTTTCTTCAGTAATTGTGACACCTTCTTTAGCTTCTATCGCTTGGTGTAAGCCATCAGAAAGTGAACGACCTTCTAGAATACGACCTGTGAACATATCGACAAGTTCGATTTTGTCATCTTTAACGATATAGTCAACGTCGCACTTGAACATAACGTGAGCACGAACAGCTTGGATAACATAGTGGTAAAGTGTTTGGTGTTCAAGGTCATACAAATTATCAACATTGAAGGCAGCTTCAACCTTTTCAATACCTTTATCTGTTAAAGATGTAGCTTTTGTTTCATCGTCAAAATCATAGTCTTCTTCTTCTTTGAAGCGTTTAGCTAGCATGGATGCAATGCGGTGTAGTTCATCGTTCGCAGGCATTTTACCAGCAATAATTAGTGGTGTCTTTGCTTCATCGATTAGTACACTATCAACTTCATCAATAATAGCGAAGTGGTAGGCACGTTGGACTTTATCTGCCAGGCTGTGCGCCATGTTATCACGCAAGTAGTCGAAACCAAATTCAGTACCGACACCGTATGTAATATCTGCGTTGTAGGCTTGTTTTTTTGCCTCTGGCTCCATCATTGGCACGTTTAAGCCAACCGTTAAGCCAAGGAAACGGTGTATTTGTCCAACAAGCTCAAAGTCACGCTTGGCAAGATAATCATTTACCGTAATGACGTGAACACCTTTACCTTCTAATGCACGTACATAAGATGGAAGTGAAGCGACAAGCGTTTTCCCTTCACCTGTAGGCATTTCGGCAATATTTCCTTCAGTTAGTACAAGACCACCAATGAGTTGCACATCAAAATGACGCATACCTAATACACGTTTTGAGGCTTCGCGTACGACAGCAAATGCGTCTGGGATGATTGATGTAATTGGTTCACCTTGTTCTAAACGATCCTTGAAAATAAAAGTCATTTCTTTTAACTCATCATCTGACTTGTTGACATAAATTTCTTCAAGATTATTAATCTGTGCTACTATTTTATAGTAACGTTTTAATTGACGAGCACTTGTTTGCTCATTAGTACGTTTAAAAATTGAGAACATGAATTTACGCTCCTTTAAAGTTGTCTAAATGCTAGACACTTCATTATTCTATCAAATTTTACGAATGGTGACTACATTTGACATAAAGCATACGGACATAATAATAGGGAAATATGTCATTTGTGAAATGGTGGAAAATAAATAGAAAAAGTATATTTCACTGCTTGTTCGTGCTATAATCAAAATGGTTTAAAATGTAGATTATTTTTTTGAGGAGGAGAGACATGCTTTACGTGTCTTTAATAGCAGCGTTCGTTGCTTCCATTTTGTTAACTCCACTAGTTAAACGTTTAGCGTTCAGAATAGGTGCCGTTGACGCGCCGAACTATCGAAAAGTACATGCAAAAATTATGCCGAGACTTGGCGGATTGGCAATTTTCCTTGCGTTTTTAATTGGAGTGGCTATGCTATATCCGTTTTTAATAAACGCACTACCTAGGTTGAAGATTAGTGAATATGGTTTAATTGCAATTATTATCGGAGCTGCCATTATCGTAGCTACAGGTGTTGTTGATGATATGCGTGAAATATCGGCAAAGGCGAAAATGCTTGGTCAACTGATTGCTGCACTGATTGTTATCTTTGTTGGTGGTATTCAAATTGACTATATTAACCTACCATTTATTGGAGAATTGGACTTTGGCTTTCTAAGTATTCCTTTAACGATTCTTTGGATTGTAGGTATCACCAACGCCATTAATTTAATTGATGGTCTAGATGGTCTAGCTGCAGGTGTTTCATCAATTGCCCTTATTACATTAGCTGGTATGGCCATTATTATGAACAATATGTTTGTATTAGCGATTGCAGCAATTTTAGCAGCAGCAACAATTGGATTCCTATTTTATAATTTCCATCCAGCGAAAATTTTTATGGGCGATACGGGCGCATTATTCCTTGGTTTTATGATATCGGTATTAGCATTACTAGGTTTTAAAAACGTCACATTTATTTCGTTAATTATCCCAGTTATTATGCTAGGTGTTCCGATTTCTGATACATTCTTTGCGATTGTACGTCGTGTACGTATGAAGAAAAAATGGTCAGATCCAGATAAATCCCATTTACATCATCGATTATTGGACATGGGTTTCACGCATCGTCAAACAGTTCTCATTATTTATGGCATTGCCATGATGTTCGGTTTAGCAGCTATCATCTTCTCGATGGCAAAATTATGGGGTGCTATTTTACTCATCGCTGTTATTTTAACAGCCATTGAAATTTTTGTTGAAGTGATAGGATTAGCAGGTAAAAACTACAAACCGCTGTTGAATTTTGTGCGGATATTTAATAAATAAACACGAAAAAAGCAATCCTGCACATAGTGTAGGATTGCTTTTTTCGTGTTTAGGGTAGAGGGTGTAACGCTCGGGTAACTAAGAGTACCGCTCGGGTAGGCAAGAGTACCGCTCGGGTAGGCAAGAGTACCGCTCGGGTAGGCAAGAGTACCGCTCGGGTAGGCAAGAGTACCGCTCGGGTAGGCAAGAGTACCGCTCGGGTAGGCAAGAGTACCGCTCGGGTAGCCAGGAGTATCGCTCGGGTAGGTATGAGTACCGCTCCGGGACAAGGAAGGAACGCTCGGGTGACCAAGAGTATCGCTCAGGTGAGCCAAGAACTACCACTCGTGAGCCAGAAACGAACAAACAAGTAGCGAGCAGAGACCATAGACCATAGAAAAAGAAGAATTATTTCAATCAAGACATAAAAAAGCCTTTCCACAATCAAGATTGATGTTGGAAAGGCTTTTGATGTTTACTGTGCTGATTCGTTTGTTGCGGCGTTGTCTTCGCCAGCTGCGTTATCTTTACCAGTGTTACCACTAGTTAGGCTGGATGAAGATTTGTTATAGTTAAGATGGTTTTTGAGTGTATTCGTTACTTCATCAACTGATTCTTGATTTAATTGATAGTAGTAAACGCCTGTAGACATATCATCCGTACCATCTAGCGTTAAAGAGTCTATACGTGGCATGCCTTGTGTTAAATAGGACAGGAAAGATTTCATTTCACTAAATGTCATATCGGTCTTCATATTATCACCGATGGCTTTAATGACATCATCATATTTTGAAATGGCACCAACTGACCCCACTTGTTTAATAATAGCTGTTAAAATTTCTTGTTGACGTTTACCTCGTTCGATATCGCTATCTTGCTTACGTGTACGAGCAAGTGCGAGTGCTTCACTACCGTTTAAATGTTGTAAGCCAGGCTGAAGGTTGATTGTATTACGATCGAATTCATCCTTTTCATGTAAAGCATATGGTACTTCAGCTTCGATGCCACCTAATGCATCAACGACATCAATAAAGGCATTGAAATTCATACGTACATAGTAGTCAATTGGAATATCGAATAGACCTTCGACCGTTTCGATTGTTGATAATGTACCGCCTAATGCATGTGCATGTGTAATTTTATCTTTATAGCCTACGGAAGGAATATAAACATAAGAATCACGCGGGATACTAAGCATCTTAATTGTCTTCGTTTTATTGTTTAAAGTTGCTAAAATGAGCGCATCTGAACGCGAGTTTTCAGAACCTTGACCACGATTTTCACTATCATCAACACCGACAAATAAAATGGAAACATTATCATGCACCGGTTCTACTTTATCTTCACGTAGTGTAGAAATTTCTCGACCTTCCAGTACCTCGTGCGCTGAGTCTGCGGCATGTTCAGCCTGCTTCGTGATGTAGACACCATAAGCCGTGACGCAAATTAGTAAACTAGCAACGAGTAATAAGGACACTTTGATAATTAAGGAAGCTTTAGAAGACCCCTTTTTCTTTTTTACATTGTTTCTTTTCATAATTTATATATTCTCCTCTAATTTGGGAATAATGAAGCGATTAATCTTACTTGAGTACTAATTCAATACATGGACGAATGCAAAAATTATTTAATTCAGTAAAGCCTTCGGCGGATGCCGCGTTTATTGTTCACAAAAGCGAAGTGGCAGGTGGAAAATTTGATAAGAACTCATGTTAATAGAACTTCGCGTCTATGTGATAACTACTAACTGGGGTACAGCACGCAAGGTGGATTTAGCTCAAAGCTTGGGACTAATTGCGCTTATTGTGTAATTGATAAAATAGCTCAATATTAAAATTATACTATGGATAATCGGTGTTCGACAATTAAAACTATTTATTTCACAAGAAATTCGATAAAATTTGCATCCTCGCAAGTAATATTTGCTTGTCCGTTTGTTAACTCTGTTACCCAATTTCGGAACAAACCTTCTTGCTCTTTTAGCACAGATACAATGATTTCGACACCTTCCAGGTAGCGAATTTCTTCTAATCTATAGGAGGAACTACGAATCTCATTTTCTACTTTTCCAAGCCATGTGTAATCGATTGCAATTTTCATCATATGATGTAGCTTGCGCTCGACAACTTGTGCAGCGTGTATGCCTTCTGTTGTTGCTTTTCCATATGCACGAATAAGACCGCCGCCACCTAGCTTTATGCCACCGAAGTATCGTGTAACGACAACGACCGTATCCTTTAGACCTTGTTTTTTCAATACTTCTAACATTGGGACGCCGGCTGTGCCACTAGGTTCCCCGTCATCATTCGCCTTTTGAATATGATCATGTTCTCCAATTATATAGGCCGAACAATTATGTGTTGCATTATGGTGTAATTTTTTTATACTTTCAATAAAAGTAATTGCATCCTCTTCTGTCTCCGTACGTTCTATATAAGTGAGAAAGCGAGATTTAGAAATAATGATTTCGCTTTCGCCATAGCCTTTAACAGTTAAATAGTTTTCTCTCATATGTGTCATTCTCCTTTAAAATAGGGTTGTATTCTATAATTTTCATAAAGAAAAAGCATTAAATTTTATGATTGTGATGCTATAATAGGTGTAGACTTATGAAATTGGTCTTTCAAAATAGTATGTAATCATAAGGACATTAGACTGGAGAGTACACTATGTTTTCAAATGATACCTTCGATTTAGAGTCGCTTGATGACGTATTTAATCGAATGTTAGATACAATAATGAGCTCCAAAGATGATATCTTCATTATAAGCGAACAAAGCCGTAGAAGCTTCGAAGATATGCAAAAAGAGCTAGAAATTGTTCGAAAACAAATATCAATAGTCATCGATGAAGGCGATGCTTTAGAAAAAAGTACGCAGCTTGCTAAACAAAGACTTGTGTTAGTGAGTAAAGCATTCGATAATTATACCGAAGAACAAGTTAGAGATGCATATGAAACGGCACATGATTTTCAAGTGAAGCTATCAGTCATTAAAACTCAAGAAAAGCAGCTACGTGACAAAAGAGATGACTTAGAGAGAAGATTAAGAGGATTACTCGATACGATTGAACGTGCTGATCATATTGTCAATCAAGTGAATGTGGTTTTAAATTATTTAACATCGGATTTAAAAAATGTTGGATTAGCGCTTGAACAAGCAAAAATGAAGCAGGATTTTGGTATCCGTATAATCGCTGCGCAAGAAGAAGAGCGTAAACGATTATCAAGAGAAATTCATGATGGACCTGCTCAAATGTTGGCAAATGTATTAATGCGTACAGATTTAATTGAAAGAACGTATCGTGAAAAGGGCATTGAAAATGCTTTGGCAGAAATAGCCGATTTAAAGAAAACGGTGCGTAATGCATTATCTGAAGTGCGTCGTATTATTTACGATTTACGACCAATGGCGCTCGATGATTTGGGCATTATTCCGACATTAAAGAAGTATTTGTCGACAGTGACTGAATATAATCCTGGTGTTGAAATTCATTTCCAATCAAGAAGCACCGAACAACGTATTCCTTCAAACTATGAAGTATCCATTTTCCGATTAGTGCAAGAATGTGTAACCAATTCCATGAAGCACGGAAAATGTAAGGATATATGGGTCAAGCTTGAGTGGTTGAGCAATGCGGTAAATATCGTTGTCAAAGATGATGGCGTTGGATTTAATCCACAAGGTGTCAAAGACCATTCTTTTGGTATCTTAGGCATGAGAGAACGCATTGAAATATTAAATGGTACAATCTCAATTGATAGTGAGATAGATCGAGGCACAACGGTCCTATTTAAAATTCCGTTAGAAGTAGAGTGAAGCAATTTGTTGCAGAAATTTAGGGGGTAAAGACTTATGACGAAGATTATTATTGTAGACGATCACCAGCTATTCCGTGAAGGGGTAAAACGTATTTTAGATTTTGAAGATACCTTTGATGTAGTTGCTGAAGGTGACGATGGCACAGATGTAGTAAATTTATACGCTGAAAACCAACCAGATGTAGTATTAATGGATATTAATATGCCAGGTAGAAATGGTGTAGAAGCAACAGCAGATTTAATTGCAGAATTCCCAGATGCCAAAGTAATCATGCTATCTATTCATGATGACGAAACATACGTTACACATGCACTGAAATCAGGTGCACTTGGTTACATGTTAAAAGAGATGGATGCTGACGAAATCGTAGAAGCAATTAAAGTAGTAGCGAATGGTGGTTCTTACCTACATCCAAAAGTAACAAAAAATTTAGTAGCAGAATTCCGTCGTCTTTCTGAGCATGAAAACAAAGGTAACTTCCATCAAACAGAAATTCGCCGTCCATTCCATCTATTAACGAAACGCGAATGTGAAGTATTACAACTACTAACAGACGGTCAATCAAACCGTACAATTGGTGAGACATTGTTCATTTCTGAAAAAACAGTCAAAAACCACGTTTCAAGCATTTTACAAAAAATGAATGTAAATGACCGTACGCAAGCTGTTGTAACAGCTATTAAAAACGGTTGGGTTGAAGTACGATAACTGCATAACATTGGAATAAAAGCTGTTTTTAAAAGCTACTTGATATAAGAAGTAGTTTTTAAAGCAGTTTTTTATCGTGTTCAGCAAAAAAATATCAAGCATGATAACTAAAGAAGTGAACTTACACGATTCGTTTTTTAAATGAAATCCAAATGTACGTTGTTATGGAAATAAAGCCTCCAGAAGTAATTAGATAGAGGCGTAATAGATTGTGCAACATTTTTTAGTTTATAACGTCATAAGAAAGATGTAACAACTAAAAGTTGAAAATGCGCAACAAAATTCCTACGAAAGCATTTATATGCTACAATATTGCGCGGGAGGTTTTAAGATGTTAAAGAAAAGTATTCTAGCAGTTTTAACCTTATTAGTGTTAACTGCCTGTGGTAATAAAGATGACGAGTTAAGTGTGGAAGAGCGCGACCAAGTCATTGAGGATGGTACAGTAGGCTTTGAAATGATGGGAGAAGACATAGAAAAGGCTGAAAACGTGCCAGCAGAAGATGAAAAAGCAATTATAGCGGCATTTGATGAATATATTGCAGCTCTAAATGCGGAAGAAATAAATCGTTATATGCAAACAATATCGAAGGACCCAAAAGGTTTTAATTATGATGAAGAGAAAACGTATGCAACTGACGTTTTCAACCAATTTGATATTAAGCGTGACGTGGCAAATGTAACGATCGCGAAATATGATGAAAAAGAAGCGCAAGTTTTCGCTAACATGACAATGCACTCTCTACAGCTTGAGACGAAAGTTGAACATGAAAGTGCTGGGCGTCAGGTAACAGTTTTCGCCAAAGAGGATGAAGATTGGAAGGTAACAAGCGTCTTTTATATTGGAGACGACACAAAGTCAAGCACGGGCAAATAGAACAAGGGGAATTTAATTCCCTTTAACATACATAGGTAATGAATGTGAAATTTCGGTTTTATTCGACAAAGTTTCTTGTAGAATAAAGCTAATCCTCTAGTAAATGTCACGAATTTTGAGTGGTGTGAAGTGTACAAGCCAAATCAAAGTCTGAACAAGATTAGAGGTAAAATTGATTTCACATTCATTTCTTTTTACTGTAAACTATGGAACATAGGAGAGTGGACATGGATGAGGACGGCAATCGTAACAGATAGTACTGCATATATTACGCCTGAGGAACGTGAACGCTTAAATATTCGTATGATTCCGTTAAGTGTAAACATCGCAGGCGAATTATTTGCAGAAGAAATTGATATTACTGCATCTGAATTTTATGATAAAGTACGTGGTGCAAAGGAATTCCCAAAAACAACGCAGCCACCAGTAGGAGAGTTTGCGGCACTCTTCGAAGAACTGGCAAAAGATTATGACGAGGTAGTATCCATACATTTATCAAGTGGGATAAGTGGTACATATCAAGGAGCGGTCCAAGCAGGCGAAATGGTGGATAACATTGATGTGTACTCATTTGATAGCGAGATTTCGTGCGCTGTCCAAGGCTTTTATGTATTACGCGCAGCAGAAATGGCTGCAGAGGGCTTTTCAGCAAAGGAAATACTTGCGGCATTAGCGGACATGCAGCAGTATATTCGTGCTTACTTCATTGTAGATGACTTAGCGCACTTACAACGTGGAGGGCGTCTGTCTGCAGCAGCAGCCTTAATTGGTGGCTTATTACAAGTAAAGCCAGTCCTACATTTTGTGGACAAGGTAATTGTGCCATTTGAAAAAATTCGCACACGTAAAAAGGCATTGAAGCGTGCGGAAGAACTACTAGCTCAAGATGCTAGCAAGTACGAGGCAATGGATGCTGTTGTCATTCATGGCAATTGTCAAGCAGAAGCTGAAGAATGGATGGCGCAACTTGCGACAAGCTACCCAAACGTAAACTTTAAGTTAAGCTATTTCGGCCCAGTTATCGGCACTCACTTAGGTGAAGGTTCAATGGGTCTAGGCTGGACAAAAAAATAATTCTATGTGAAGACAGTCTCTACAGATTATTGTAGAGACTGTTTTTTATTTGGATGGATGGCGATTATCGCTGATAGGATGGTGAGAACTGCTGATAGCATGGCGAACAACGCTGATAGCATAGTGAGAAACGCTGATAAAATAGAGAAAATCGCCTGTAGCAAAGTAAGAATCGCCGCTAGCATAGTAAAAATCGATGATAACAACAGTGCAATCGCTGATAGAAGAATAATCACAAGGAGAAAGGAGCTAAACAATATGAAATACAAAGGATGGTTATTACCACCTGCATTACGGGATTTTCATGAGGGACGCATTTGGCTAAGAGAGCATACACCCATTGCAGAACACGATATGAAGCGGGCAATCGAACGAAATTACTTTAATATAATAGAAGGAATTCAAAAAACACCGCATCTAAAATGCATTCGATGCCATAACGACAACCCCCAGCAATTTACGATGTTTGACTGTTCAAAATGTCAGCAGCTATGTGTCTATTGTAGACATTGCCTTACTATGGGTAGAGTTAGCAGTTGTACACAATTGGTGATGTGGAGAGGGCCACAAGCCATAAGAGAAACAAGGCATTCATTAGCATGGACGGGGCAATTTACCAAACTTCAACAACAAGCAGCCGATGAAATGCTAGAAAGTGTTAAAGTAAAACGATCTCATCTCACAAATGCAGTGTGTGGAGCTGGCAAAACGGAGTTGCTTTTCCCATCTGTTCATTATGCATTGCAGAAAGGCTTGCGGGTATGTATCGCCACACCGCGAACAGATGTGGTATTAGAATTATTTCCACGCTTTCTCAAGGTTTTTCCACAAACGACGATTCATGCATTATATGGGGGCGCTCCACTGCAACAAGGTTACGCCCAACTTGTCATGGCGACTACCCATCAGCTATACCGTTTTGAGCAAGCTTTTGACGTCATGATTGTCGATGAAGCGGATGCATTTCCCTATATATTTGATGAAACATTAAAAAGAGCTGTGTACAAAGCAAAAACTGCCGAGGCGCCGATACTTTTTGTAACAGCAACCCCATCGCAAAAGTTACTGAATCAGCATCAAAACAGATGCTATTCCTTTATTCCGAAGCGCTATCACAATCATCCTTTGCCAATGCCTCGCTATAGTTCGTTATGGGGCTATGAAAAAAAGTTGAAAAAAGGCGTGATTCCGCTGAAGCTGAAAAAGTGGACAGAGGATAGACTTGCGCAAAAAGAGCCATTCCTTATTTTCTTGCCAAAAGTGGAGTTGTTGGATATTGCCATCCCACTTTTTCAAGTATTACATGCTCGTATTTTAGCAGTTCATGCAGCGGACCCTGAACGAAAAGAAAAGGTACTCAAGCTACGCAATGAAGAAATTCCTGGATTATTAACGACGACTATATTAGAAAGAGGAATTACTATAAAAAATGTTCAGGTTGCTGTTGTCGGGGCAGAATCTTCTATTTATACGTCAAGCGCACTGATTCAAATTGCAGGACGTGTTGGGCGAAATATAGCTTTTGCTGACGGCGATGTTGTATTTTTTCATCACGGCATTACAGTAGAAATGGATGAGGCACGAGCTAAGATACAATATAACAATAAGATAGGACTCTCACTATGAATAAAAAGGAAACACATTGCTTACTATGCGCTCAGCCTCTGCAATCAGCACCTTCATGGAAAACACTTTTAACTAAACAATTCCCACCGTGCATTTGTCAAAAATGCGCTTCACGATTTGAACGCAACACTACAACATCAGCATTGTATCAATATAATGACGCCATGAAAGACTATTTGCATCAATATAAATTTCTCCAAGACGTGGCACTAGCCAAAGTATTTCGTCAGGAGCTACAGGATCAATTCAAACATGAAAAATCGCCTATTATCCCAATACCGATGCATCCCTTAAAACAAAAAGAGCGTACCTTTTCCCATATGGAGGAACTACTAAAAGCCGCAAAGATTCCCTATTTTCAACTATTAGAAAAAACAACGGCCGAAACACAAAGCTCGAAAAATAGAGAGGAACGATTACAAACGGCGTCACTTTTTCAGTTATTACCTAGCGTAACTGTAGCATATAAAGAATATGTCCTTTTTGACGATATACAAACTACAGGAACTACATTACGACATGCCACAGAAATTCTACTACAAGCTGGTGCCAAAAATGTTCGTAGTTTCACGTTAATTAATGGATGAAAATGAAAAAGCATCATGTATAATAGATAGAGCAAATTGTATAGTATAATTTAGCCAATTTATCCCGCAGTAACGGTCAATAAGACGCCTACTTTCAGTGGAAAGATTAGAGGGGCGATCAACTGACCGTAAAAGCCTGATTGATTCAACTAACAATCAGTGGGGATGAAGAACCCCCCACTGATTGAAGTTTCACTTTATCCCGCAGTAACGGTCAGTAAGACGCCCACCTTTAGTGGGAAGAGTAGGCGATCAATCAACTAACCGTAAAAGCCTGATTGATTCAACTAACAATCAGTGAGGGATGAAGGACACCCCCACTGAATCTGACTGAAGTTTCACTTTATATAATGATTATCATGCAAGAGGAGGAAGAGTAGATGGCAGAGGTTCGCAATTGTCCAAAATGTAATGAATTTTTTAATTATATAGGGGTAAGAGAAGTTTGTCATAAATGCGCTCAATCTGAAGAAGAATTATATCAAATCGTTTATCGCTTTTTGCGTAAACGGGAAAACCGGGCAGCAACTGTTGAGCGTATTGTGGAAGCTACAGGAGCAGAAGAAGAACTATTATATAGATGGGTTCGAAAAGGTCGTTTACAACCTGCGATGTTCCCAAACTTAGGTTATCCATGTGATAACTGTGGTCATTTAACGACAACGGGAAAACTCTGTACAAAATGCCAGAACGAATTAAAGTCAGATCTTCGCACATTTGATGCGGCAAAGGAATTCCGTGATGGTGTTGCACAACGTGACCGTGTAACATATCATTCTGATCGCAAAAGATAAAGACGGAAGAGACAAACTTTAACAGTATGAAGTAAAAGCTTTTCTCACTATAGTTGATAAGAATACAGTTTTAATAGCCCACTCTTCAACTAAAGACACCATTTTGCTGTTGCCAGTTGGGGTAGGAGACTGTTTCAAAACTAAAAATAGTATGCTAGGAGTACTCCTAGGCATACTATTTTTGATTTAAGGTAAAAAAATAGCACGACACCCGGAAGGAAACGTAAATAAGTTCCGTGGCTCATGACATGCCCACCGAAAAACTTAGCGGGTTTCTTACCCATAAAAATGATGGTATTTCTTATTTAAGGGATTTTTTAGATAGCACCTTCTCTTTTTTTATGTTTGAAACTTAACATTGTGTGAGAAAGTCCGAAATAATAGGAAGATAAGCTTTTTAGATAGGGGGGTCTGACATGAAAATTACATCTTATGGTGTGAATGCTGTAAACGCTTATAAAAATCAAGTGCGCAATGTAAAATCAGGTGACAACAAAGCATCTTTCGCCGATAAAATTGAAATTTCAAAAACCGCACAGGAAATGCAGGGTGTATCAACATATAGCGCTGAGCGTGCTGAGCGTGTACAGCAATTAAAAGCAGATATCGCTTCTGGTGATTACAAAGTAAATGCACGCCAAGTTGCAGAAGATATGCTGAAATATTATCGTTTCTAGGGAATAACAGAAAGGGTGTTTAGCAATATGTCTGTAGAAGCAATTTGTTCTACATTAACAAAGCTAGAAAGAATGCA
Source organism: Lysinibacillus sp. UGB7 (assembly GCF_049058285.1). NCBI lineage: Bacteria > Bacillati > Bacillota > Bacilli > Caryophanales > Bacillaceae > Lysinibacillus > Lysinibacillus sp. UGB7. Next base: position 48,518 of record NZ_JBMGUV010000027.1, on the reverse strand, counting down.
TAAAAGCTTACTTGAACTAGCCTTCAAAAAAACTGAAATCATTAAATCCGGCAATATCGAAGCACTGGACCAAATGCTCAAGGATGAGCAGGCACATATAGCGGCCATCGATAAGCTCGAGCAACAGCGTCAAATACAGGTAACGGACTACCTTGAAGCAAAAGGATTTGCTTCTACTGACAAAATGACTGTCGCTGATGTCATCGAGGCTGCTGAACAACCTGCTGAAAAAGACACACTTTCAGCAGTGCGCAATCGATTAATGCTAATCATAGAGGATTTACGTAAACAAAATGATTTAAATCAAAAGCTAGTATTTCAATCACTACAATTTGTCAATCTGACACTAGATACAATACGTCCGCGCCCTGAGCAAATGAACTACTCAGGCAGTGAGGTACGCGGCACAAATACAGTTGCCAAAAAATCATATTTCGATTCTCAAGCATAGGTTTTTGCGCCTGCGCGAAACTAATTGCTTGATTTTTTGGACGTTACTATAGGGAGGAAAAAGAATGCGTTCTACATTTATGGGTTTAGAAGCAAGTAAACGAGGTTTATTCACACAGCAAACAGCTTTATATACAACAGGACACAATATATCGAATGCCAACACGCTTGGCTACTCTCGTCAACGAGTAAATATGCAAGCAACACCAGGTTTTCCAACAGCCGGTTTAAACCAGCCTATTTACCCAGGGCATCTTGGTACAGGGGTAGAAGCAGGTTCGATTCAACGTATTCGTGACGAATTCATCGACCGTCAATTCCGCCAAGAAACAAATAAGTTTGGCTATTGGGAATCGAGAACAAAAGCCATTTCTCAAATGGAAGATATTATGAGTGAACCTTCTGAATTTGGTTTAGATAAAGCATTTGAACAGTTTTGGAAGGGACTAGAGGACGTTGGTACAAAGCCAGCCGATGCGGCTTCACGTAAGGTTGCCATTAGACGTGCTGAACATTTAGCTGAATCATTTAATTATATGGATACACAGTTAAAAATGATTCAAGGTAACTTAGGTAAAGAGCTTGACGTTTCTACTACTCAGATTAATACGATACTTAAACAAATTGCAGCCCTTAATAAACAAATTCAAGAGGTTGAGCCGAATGGTCATGTTCCAAATGACTTATACGATGTACGTGATGTTTTAGTAGACAAGTTAAATGAGTATATTCCAGTGTCTATTGAGCGCATGCCTTCTGGCGGTAAAGCCTTAGATGTAGCTGAGGGTAGTTTGAAAATTACTTTTAAGGGTGCTGACGGTGTTGTAAGAGATTTAGTGGATGGAAAAGATTTTGCTCAATTCACTGTCATGGGAACTAGTGGGCAGGTTACAGGGGATGATATTACAAATATTTTCTCTGAAATGCAGTTAACAGGTATAGAATCTTTAGAGGCACATGAAGCAGGTACTGTAAATAGTACACAACAAGCGATTAAACAAGAAGACTTCGAAGCTTCGAAAGGGAAATTTTTATCTTTAATTAATTCCTACGGCTACCAAAGTGCAAATGGTGATATAAAGGGTTATTATCCAGAAACGTTAAAAAAATTAGATCAACTAGCCGATGCATTTATTAAAGAATTCAATGCTCTTCATGCACAAGGCTATACGCTTGAAGAAAAGGACTCAGCAGGAAATGTTATAAATCCATCAGCTAACGGTGGGCAGTTCTTTGAAGGTACTGGTGCAGGCGGTATTAAAGTAACTGACGCCATTTCAAATAATCCGAATCTTATTGCCGCAGCTTCAGGTGCAGCAGAAGAAGGTGATGGTAAGCATGCGTTCGAGCTTGCCAATATGCAACATAAACTGTTTGCGGATATCGGTAATGCTACTATGCAAACATTTTATCAAGGGGTTATTGGACAGATTGGTGTAGATGGTGAGGAAGCACTGCGTTTATTTTCAAGTTTTGAATCACAACGTCTTATGGTTTCAAATAGCCGTGACGCCATGAGCGCAGTATCTCTAGATGAAGAAATGACGAATATGATTACCTTCCAACAAGCCTATAATGCCAATGCACGTATGATTACTGTTGTTGATGAAACGCTAGACAAGATTATCAACGGTATGGGTCGTGTAGGGCTATAAGATTTATTTTTTAATATAGTATTAGTGAATCGGAGACATACCTCTCCAACTTAAAGAAGGGGGTTTTTGCAAGATGCGTGTAACACAATCAATGCTTTCAAATAATATGTTACGAAATTTAAACAACAGTTATGGTAAGATGTCCAAACTACAAGATCAAATAAACTCAGGCTCTAAAATTACTCGACCGTCAGATGATCCTGTAATCGCAGTAAAGGGGATGGGCTATCGCCGTGATTTAGCTAAAGTTGAGCAATATTCTCGAAATATGATCACAGCAAATAGCTGGTTAGATTCAACAGATGAATCACTTAATCAGGTTGGCGAACAAATGAAACGTGTTCGTGAACTAGTTATTCAAGCTGCAAATGATACAAATACACCAGAAGAACGTGAAAAAATAAAAATGGAGATTGACCAAATTCGTCAGCAACTTCAGGATGTAGCAAACACAAACGTAGCAGGTAGCTATCTTTTTAGTGGAACGAATACAAATCAACCATTATTTACGCCAGCGGCCGGTGGTGGAAAAGAGATTAATCCAGCGCTTAACGGTGCGAATAATTCTGTAAACATAGAAGTTTATGATGGTATTCAAATCCAAGTGAATACACCTGGGAAGGATCTATTTAAAAGTATAGATGATTTGATGGGGAAAATTTCTACTGTGCTAGGCGATCCAACCAAAACTGGCGCAGAAATTGGAGATACACTTGGTGGTGTTACATCGTCAAGTACAAGTGATGACATTACAGCAATGCATAACAAAATACTTGAAGCGCAGGCTGACGTGGGTGCACGTCAAAATCGTGTGGAGATGATGGAAAATCGTCTAGGTATTCAAGAGGTAAATGTAACAAAGCAGTTGAGAGATAATGAATCTGTGGATTATTCAAAGGCCATTACTGAAATGGTGACACATGAATCTATTCACCAAGCTGCATTATCAGTGGGTGCTAAAATTATTCAACAAACCTTAGTGGATTTTATTAGATAAAAATAGCTTCTATAAAAAATAACATAAGTAATATTTAACTAATTTTTCCTTAAAAGTGTCAGTAGCAAACCTTAGTAGACTTTATTTACTAATATAAAAAGCGTTTGAACATTTTGTTCAGACGCTTTTCTTGAAAGGAGAGGTGTACATGAGACTCCCGCAAATCAAAATTCGTACAACGGATGCACAAATTGATCTTAATATTTCCAAGCCACAGCAATATATTAAACAGCCAAAAGCTACACAACATATTGAACAGCCAGCTGCAATACTTGATATCAATACAACACGTAGCGTCCTAAAAATTGATTCGTCTCAAGCAAGACGTGACTTAGGCTTAATTGGACCATTGGAATCAAGTGCGAATTACGCACAAAAAGGTAAACAAGAGGCAATGAAGGGGATGGCACGAAGAGCAAGGGAAGGTCGACAAATGATGGAAGGCGCCGGCAAAGACCAAGGTAGATCAACTATCCAAAATATCGCTAAACAAAACCATGGCCCCCATCGTGTTCAATTTAATGTAAAATTTGTGCCGTCTGTTGGGTCTGTTAAAATTGACTACACGCCAGGTACAACCGACGTCAATATTCAGCGTAGAGAGCCAAATATTGACGCCCAAGTGAACAAACCAATCCATGAATACACACCAGGTAAAGTAACTGGTACAATGATACAAAGACCAGATGTTGACATTGATGTCATCGTTTAAAGGAGTGCGCGGAAAATATGAAAATTGCTACTAAATTTTTAGGAGAAGTCGAAATCGTTGAACAGGATATCCTGACATTTGAACATGGCTTACTAGGATTAGAGGAAGAAAGAGAATTTGTATTGCTACCAATCGATGCAGACCTTCCACTTGCACTATTACAATCTGTTCAGCATGTGGAAATTGGCTTTGTCGTTGCCTATCCCTTTGCATTTAAACAAAATTATAGCTTTGACATTAGCGAAGAAGATCGTGAACAATTACAGATTGAAAAACAAGAAAATGTTCTTCCATATGCCATTGTAACAATGAAAGAAACATTCCAAGATTCTACGATTAACTTGTTAGCACCCGTTATTTTAAATATAGAAAAAAAACGTGGGAAGCAAATCGTTCTTCAAGATAATAATGCCTTTCCATTACGTTATCCAATGCAACCATTGGAAGGAAGTGCGAAATAATGCTAGTACTGTCACGAAAAAAAGATGAGTCCATTATGATAGGCGACCAAATCGAAATAAAAATTTTAGCAGTTGATGGTGACCAAATCAAACTTGGTATTGTTGCTCCAAAAACGGTAAAAGTACATCGCTCAGAAGTTTTTGAAGCAATTCAAGTACAAAATAAAGAAGCGCTTTCTTCTTCAGCGAATTTTTTAGAACAGCTAAAGAAAAAATAGTAGCTATTTTTTAATGGTAACTTCAAACTTCAAATCTATTACATAAAAAAATAAAAAAACTTTTAAAAAACTATTAAACTTTTCCAACTACTAACGATATATAGATTGTAGGGTAAGGGAAGTACATACAACCTAAACCGACAATATTCCACACGGACGTGGAATAACAAAAACAAACATTCAAGGAGGAATTCCAAATGAGAATTCAACACAACATTTCAGCTTTAAACACACACCGTAACCTTTCTTTCAACAACACTGAAGCTTCTAAAAATCTTGAGAAGTTATCTTCAGGTTACAAAATCAACCGTGCTGGCGATGACGCTGCTGGTTTAGCAATCTCTGAAAAAATGCGCGGACAAATCCGTGGTCTTGACATGGCTACTAAAAACGCTCAAGATTCAATTTCTTTAATCCAAACTGCTGAGGGTGCTCTTAATGAAACACACTCTATCTTACAACGTATGCGTGAATTAGCAGTACAATCTTCAAACGATACAAACGTATCTTCTGACCGTGCAGATCTACAAAAAGAAATTAACGCATTATCTGAAGAAATTACACGTATCTCAACTGATACAGAGTTCAATACTCAAAAATTATTAAATGGTTCATTCAGCGGTAAAACATTCCATATTGGTGCAAATAAGGACCAAAAAATCAATTTAACTATTACAACAATGTCAGCAGCTAAATTGGCAGTTTCTAAAATCAGTATCTCTAGTCAGGGGAACGCAAACACTGCTATTGATACTATCAATAAAGCGATTACTTCAGTTTCAGATGCACGTTCTAGCTTAGGTGCTGTTCAAAACCGTTTAGAGCACACTATCAACAACTTAGGTGCAACTTCTGAAAACTTAACAGCTGCTGAATCTCGTATCCGTGATACAGATATGGCGAAAGAAATGATGGGCTTCACTAAGAACAATATCTTAATGCAAGCTGCTCAATCTATGTTAGCTCAAGCTAACCAACAACCACAAGGCGTTCTTCAATTATTACAATAATTGATTAACATTTAGTGAAAAATAAAGGAATCTGTCTTTCGGCAGATTCCTTTATTTTTTTTATTTTAGGACGATAATAGATAAGAGGTGGTTAAATTTGAGTAAATATAATATCGAATATTTATCAACTAATAACAATTTAAAAACAATTAGAGTAAATAATTTCTTTTTACATAGTAAATACAATCCTATTCAAGAAGCAAAGAGAATTGTAGAAAAAGAGTTCGAACCCAATTTTGTACATGTAGTTTTTGGGTATGGCTTAGGTTATATTATTGATGAGTTGCAAAAAAAAATAAGAAAAAACGAAAAGTTAATCGTTATTGATCCTTTATTTAAGGAGTTCAAAGATGTAGTAATAGCTGATAATATTGCATTTACTCTTATTGAAGAGGTGAAAAGTGAAGTTATTGAAGAGGTTGTAGCTGCCAATTTAGTCAATTTAAGCACCCAAGTAAAAGTAATATGCTCACCGAATTATGAAAAAATTTTAAAAGAAGAATATCTGATTGTTTTAGAAAGCGTTAAAACAGTGCAGAGGCTTCATCAAGTTGGAGAAAATACGACAAGACAATTTTCCTTAGACTGGCAAGAGAATTATGTACATAATATTTTGCAGTCATATATGAATCATTCTTTAAAAGAGTTAAAACAGCTCTATGACTGCCCGATTATTGTAATTTCAGGTGGCCCATCTTTAAAAAAACAGATTTTAAAGTTGAAGGAAATAAAAGATAATATTATTACAATTGCCTCTGGATCAACTATCAATTCTCTATTACATCATGGAATTGAACCTGATTATGTAGTTTCTATAGATGGAGGAATAGCCAATTATAATCATTTTAAGGAAATTGGCAATATAAAGTCCCAATTGATTTTTGGTTTTAGTAGCCATTATAAAATTCAAGAGATATTTCCAAACGCAAAATACGCTCTTTTAGATGTTGGAGATAGTGACTTTCAAAATTATTTAAATATCATATTTAGTTTAGAGGTGCCCCTTATTGCAGGCGGAGCATCCGTAGCGAATTTTACTTTTACAGTAGCTTGTTATATGACGAGTGGGCCAATTGCAATTATTGGACAAGATTTGGCCTATACGGATAATAAATCTCATGAAGATAGTAATAAACACTTTATAGAAATAGATGAATCATACAAGAAGAGTCGTGGGGTGTTTGAAACAACAGGGTACTATAATGATAAAGTTTTAACCGACTATGCGTTTTTACTTATGAAGAAGGATTTTGAAAGGCTTAATAGGCAAATACAGCATCCGTCGCCTATTTTCAATTGTACAGAAGGGGGAGCGAAAATAGAAGGGATGGAACAAATCCCATTCTCGGAATTTTGTGATTTATTTATTAATGGAGAAACTAACATAAAATTAAATAGCAAATCTAGACCGAAATCAAAAGATAGTGATATCTTTATTAAAAAAATGCAAGCTGAGATAGCGATTTATAATAAGATTATTGGAGAAATTCAAATTGGTCTAGCTAAGTTAGATAGAAATAAATCGACTATGGTATTTGAAAAAAGTGTATTACGTGAATTAGATAAGATAGATAAATTGATTAAAAAATACAAGACTAGGATCGCAATGAATCATATATTTGATCCTATTACAATGGATGTCCTACGTAATTATGAACCAGTACCTAATGAAAGCGATGGAGTAGCTTTTGAAAGAGTATTCAACCAAAACAAAGAACTTTATTCAAGACTATTAGAGGCTTTTAAAGTTTCAAGACAATATGTTTTAGATGTAATAAAAAACACCAATAAATTAATGTGAGGTTACTATGATGAATGAACTTTTAAACGATACAATTATAAGCTTTAATGAATATATGGAGAGATTACCTGAAGGATGTATGATGATTGCAAATAACCTTCGCGATGATCGTATTGCCGAAGCTCTTAATCATATCCGAGATTTTTCAGAAGGTGCAGGTTGGATTGCGGAAGCAAGCAGGCTGTTAAAAGAAAATAATGTGGCTATCACTCTCGATATGACAAAGATTGTAGATTATTTATCTGAAATAAATGATGGATTGTCAATTGGTGATTATAATTTGGTTGCAGATATATTTGAGTATGAGATTGTTCCATTTTTTTCAGATATTGAATTAGGAGCTTCTAAAATCTAATGCAGTTTGAAAAAATAGAAGCGCGGGACGGAAATGCCACTTTAAAGGTAAATAATATATTGTTATATAGTAAGTATCGGCCGATTATAGATGTTGAAAAGTTCATTGAAAGTGAGTTTAATAATGACGATAAAGGATACTTATTAATCGGATTAGGATTAGGCTATCATCTACAGGCTTTATTAAAATTAGTTACTGATTCGAAGCCGATTTTTGTCTATGCTTTGGATAGACAAGAAATAGACTTATATGAGTCTATTTTTGGTAGTGGAAAATTGCCAAGCAATATTACTATTACTACAGACTATAGAAAAATTGCTACTGTAAATGATTATCAAATTATTATGCCACACGTTTGGCTACAAGTAATGGATAAACAACATCCACTTTATTATTTGCTAATGGATATTAAAATGAAACAGATGTCTTTTAAACGCTTCGCATCAATGATGGAAATGAACTTTTATGAAAATATTCAGCAACGGAATTTCTCATTACAACATTATCAAGAAAGTTTAAAGCAGAAAAAGGTTTCTTGTCTAATTTCTAGTGGACCTTCTTTAGACGTTACTAAAAAGTGGTTGGAAGTTGTTAATGGACAGGTGTACCTACTATGTGTAGGATCTGCATTGAAAGTACTATTGGAGGAAGGCATTGTTCCAGATGGGGTCATTATATCGGATTGCCAACCAACAATTTTCGAACAATTAAATGATTCTGGATATACTGGAGATCTTTTCTTTTTAAGTACTGCAGATTTTAATACGATAAGGTCTCATGAGGGAGATAAATATATATTATTACAAAAAGGATATGAACTAGCAGAACAATACGCTAAGAAAATGAATTATCCATTGTTAGAAACGGGTGGTTCAGTAGCTACTACTGGCTTTAGTTTGTTGGAGTATCTAGGGTTTAAGTCAATAGTACTGTTTGGTCAGGATTTAGGTTTTACGGATGAATACACGCATGCCACTAATTCTACTTCAGGAAGAAATCTGTCAAAAGACGAGCAGTATATAGAAATAGAGTCCAACTCTGGAGCCGCTATTAAATCACTGCCAAATTTATATAGTTACTTAACATGGTTCAATCGAAATTGTAAGGAAAGTAAATGTTATGTATATAATACAGCCAAAAATGGGGCGAAAATAGAAAGTGTTCCATTGATAGACGAAGAACAACTTTATGAACTTATTAAAAACTAATAGATTTATGAGTTTTTCTTTATGATTTTAAAAATTTGTCGATATATATCATAAGAAAACTTAAGACAAAAAATTTGTTTAATTGATTTTTTAATTATATTTATATGATTTTTAATCGCTTACATAAGATAGGAGTTTTTTATTGATGCCGTTAAAAAATAAAACCGTACTAGTAACAGGTGGTACAGGCTCTTTTGGTAAAAAATTTATTGGAAAAGCACTTACATTAGGTGTGAAAAAAGTTATCGTTTTCAGTCGCGATGAACTAAAGCAATATGAAATGAAGCAAGAGTTCCAAGATGAACGAATCCGATTCTTTATTGGTGATGTGCGGGATAAAGACCGTTTATATCGTGCATTTGATGGTGTGGATATTGTAATCCACGCAGCTGCTATGAAGCATGTAGATGCATGTGAATATAACCCGTTTGAGGCGGTAAAGACCAATATTCATGGTGCACAAAACATTATTGAAGCAGCAATTGACCGAGGCGTAGAAAAGGTCATTGCATTATCTACCGATAAAGCTTGCTCTCCTGTAAATTTATACGGTGCGACAAAACTAGCATCTGATAAATTATTCGTCGCCGCAAATGCTTATGTAGGAGAAAAGAAAACACGATTTGCAGTTGTACGCTATGGTAACGTAGTAGGAAGTCGTGGTAGCGTAGTACCATTTTTTAAAAAGATTAAAGATACAGGTAAATTACCTATTACAGATGAGCGTATGACACGTTTTTGGATTACCCTTGATCAGGGAGTGCAATTTGTATTAGATAATTTAGAGAGAATGTACGGTGGAGAAATTTTTGTACCGAAGATTCCGAGTATGAAAGTTACAGATTTGGCAAAAGCAATTGGTCCCGAATGTGAAATAGAAGTGATTGGAATTCGTCCAGGTGAGAAATTGCATGAAGCAATGATTATGGAAGATGATGCTCGTCATACATTAGAGTTCGATGATTACTACGTTATCCAACCGGAGCTTGCTTGGTTTGCTAAAGAGCAATTAAATGGTGGGGAAGCCTTACCTGATGGATTTGCTTATACAAGTGATAATAATACCGAATGGCTTACTATAGAACAATTGGAATTATTGGTAAAAGAGGGAGACTTGGAGTGTAGTAATAATTAAATAAACTTCTTCTATTTCTTTTGAAGGTATATACTTATTTCAAAAGTTAGCTAAACATTGTATTAGTTTTCCTTAGTAATTGTATCCTTCAGTCTTACTAGCAGGAAAACTGATATGATTTTACTATAAATGATTGGTGGCGAAATCTTTTTGAAGTTTACTTTATTAAGTGAAAAGTATTTAGATTTAGTAATGAAATGGCGTACTAGTGAACATGTAACTAAATTTATGTATACAGATATTGAGCCTGATTTAAACAAACAAAAGAAATGGTTTGAAAAGATAAACAAAGATAATACTCAATTAAATTGGGTTATTGTTTATAAAGATAGCCCTATAGGTTTAATTTCATTAAATAATATTGACTACATACATGAGAAAGCCAGTTCGGGATTTTATATTGGTGAGTTAGAGTATTCTATTGTTTCAAGCCGTATTATACCCTATTTTTTAAATTTTTACTTCTTCGAAATGAAGTTTAATAAATTGGTAATTGAAGTTCTCTCTAAAAATGAATCTATGTTGAAAATGGACTATCATTATGGATTTAGAAAAGTAGGTACGTTAACTCAGCATATAAAAAAAGATGGTGTATATTATGATGTGGAAGTTCTCGAAATTTTAAAAGATACGTGGATTAATAACTATCAAAAATATCATAAATTAAGAGCTCCATTCGAATCGAGAGGATAAAATAGCAATGAATAATCTTAACAAGTATAACAATGTTTTTAAAGAGTGTTTTAATGTTACTGAGGACCAATTAAATGAAACGTTAGTATATAACTCAATTGAAGAGTGGGATTCTGTAGGTCATATGGCAATGGTTGCTGAACTAGAAGATGTATTTGACATTATGCTTGAAACAGATGATGTGATTGAGTTTAGCTCATATACGATTGGTATAGAAATTTTAAAGAAATATGATGTAGAAGTATAAGTAGGAGGTAGTTAGTATGCTTTTAAGCGGAAAAGTAGCGGTTATAACAGGATGTAATCGGGGAATTGGAAAAGCCATTACAACTGTATTTGCTAAACATGGCGCTAATATAATTGCATGTGCTCGAAAAAGTACTGTGGAATTTGAAAGCTACTTAACTAATCTTCAAAACGAGACAGGTGTTCAAATAACACCTGTCTATTTTGATATTAGTAAGGAAGATGAAGTGAAACTAGCCATAAAAAAAATAAGAAATCTGTTCCCTACGATCGATATATTAGTTAACAATGCTGGGATTGCTGGGGATACAATTTATCAAATGACTGCAATGGAAACACTTGAAGAAAAAATGAAAGTGAACTTTTATGGTCCTTTTTTATTGACGCAATATATTGTGAAGTTAATGAGAAAAAGTACAGCAGCATCTATTGTAAATATTACATCTATTGCAGCCGATGATAGTTACAAAGGGATGATTTCCTATACGGCAAGTAAAGCTGCATTTAATGCCTTTACTAAAACAATAGCGAATGAACTAGGTAGTGCTAATATCAGGGTAAATGCGATTGCTCCAGGGTTTACAGAAACCGATATGGTATCAAATGCAGTCACAAATAAAGAATTTTTGACACAACTACAAAGTCATTTAGCTTTAAAACGTTTAGCTAGACCTGAGGAGATTGCAAATAGTGTGTTATTTTTGGCATCTGATTTGTCATCCTATATTACTGGACAAATATTACGAGTAGATGGGGGACTTTTTAATGATTAATGCAAGCTTTGTAGAAAAATTAAAGAGACAAGCTGGTCATATGAGAATAAATGCTTTGAAATTAGCAAATGCTTCAGGGAATAATGCTGCTCACGTAGGCCCGGGCTTATCCATCATTGAGATTTTAGCTGTTTTATACGGTCACACAATGAATATAAGCAGTAAAAATCTTTTAGATGAAGGTAGAGACCGTTTTATATTAAGTAAAGAACATGGGGTATTAGCTTACTATAGTGCTTTATATGAGAATGGAATTATTACTGAGGAAAATTTAGATAGTTTTATGAAAACAGGTAGTGCCTTTTTAGGTCATCCAGTAATGAATCGTAAAAAAGGAATTGAATTTACAAGTGGTAGTTTGGGAATGGGCTTATCATTAGCTATGGGCGTTGCGATAGGACTAAAACGTAAGCAATTATCAAACCATGTTTATGTATTATTAGGTGATGGTGAGAGTAACGAAGGATCTATTTGGGAAGGGTTTTTATCTGCTCCACACTTTAAATTAGATAATTTAACAGTCATTATTGACCGCAATGGTATTCAGTTAGGTGGTAAAACGAACGATATTTTACCAATGAATCATTTGGAGAAAGTATTAGAAGAGATGGGCTGGGCTGTTTCCACTGTAGATGGGCATGATATTGAGGCATTAATAAATGTATTTGATAGTATTTCGAATAAACCTAAATTAATAATAGCTAATACTATTAAAGGCAAAGGTGTTTCTTTTATGGAACACAATATTGATTGGCATCATGCTGTCCTAACAGATAAATTATTTAACGAAGCGATAGAAGAGCAGGTGAAAGAATATGAATAATACATTAAAGAATCATAAAATGTTAGCACGTTTAGGTCAACGAGGCACATTTGGAATGGTAATGTTAGAGAAGGCCAAAGAAAATGAAGATTTATTGGTGATAACAGCTGATGTATCTATTCCAGCAGGCTTAGATCGTTATAGAAAACAATATCCTGACAAATTTATTGATGTAGGAATTGCTGAACAAAATATGATTGGTATAGCCGCTGGTTTAGCGAGTGAAGGTTTTGATGTATATACAACAACATATGCTCCATTTCATACGCTAAGATGCTTAGAGCAAATTCGAATGGATATTGGTGAAATGAAACAACCAGTAAGGATGGTAGGATTATCTAGTGGTGTAGTATTAGGTATGATAGGTAATATGCATTGTAGTTTTGAAGATATTGCTGTTATTCGTGCTATTCCAAACATAACTATTATTTCACCTGCAGATTCTTTTGAATTAGTAAAAGTATTAGAAGCTTTGGATAATTACCCTAATCCCGTATATCTTCGATTAACTAGTGGAGCGCCCTCTCCAATTATTTATAAAGAGGATTATAATTTTGAAATCGGAAAAACTATCTCAGTGAAAAATGGCGAAGATATCGCGATATTTGCTTCTGGTTCCATTATAAGTGAGGCAATAAAAGCTGCAGAATTATTAGAATTAGAAGGCATTAAAGTTGAAGTAATTAATGTCCATACTATTAGACCTTTAGATATTGAAGGAATAAAAAGAGTTATTAAAGATAAAAAGCTTCTTGTAAGTATGGAAGAGCATGTTATTGCTGGGGGGGTAGGTAGTGCCATTTCTGAAGCGATAGCTCTTGAAGTTAAAAAGCCTCCTCACTTAATGTTAGGATTACCTAGTGATTATAGTAAAGCAGGTATATATGAAGAAATGCTAGATCATTACGGGCTAACTGCTAATAAGGTTGCTAAAAGTATAAAGGAAACATTAAATAATATTTAATTATTTATTGGTGTGGTAGATGCTATCACACCTTTTCCTATAAAGAAGGAGCGAGTTTATGAACCTTTTTAATTTAAAAAGTAATCATGTGGCGATTATTACAAATGAACAAACATACGCTTTTAGTGAAATTCCTAAAATTGAATTTCATAGTACAAGTAAAGAGTTAATATTGATACTATGGCAAAATACAATTGACATTTTAGCTACTTATATTTCAGCTATGAATAGTGAGCATGCTGTCATGCTGATTGCTGAAGGCATTAATCGTGAATTACTAGCGAACATTATAAAAACGTATCAGCCGAAATGGATTATTGGATTAGAGAGTCATGAAGGATTTGAAAAAAACGAAAATCAACTAATAAGAACAAAAGAAATAGTTACAAATATTCATCCAGACCTTGCAATTTTATTAAGTACTTCAGGTACAACTGGTAGTCAAAAGTTTGTCCGTCTTTCCTATGACAATATCAGAGTAAATGCTGAATCTATTATAGATTATCTACAAATTAATCAAAATGAACGAGCTATTATGAATCTACCACTTTCCTATTCATATGGCATGTCGATTGTGAATAGTCACCTTTTAGCAGGTGCTTCAATTTTATTGACCGATGAAAGTGTAATGGAGAAGTCATTTTGGGAATTTGTAAAAAAACATAAAGCAACTTCAATTGCAGGTGTTCCATTTACATATCAAATGCTACAACGTATCGGCTTTACAAAAATGGAGTTACCTTATTTAAAGACAATGACACAAGCTGGTGGACGATTAAATGAAAAGCTTGTAAAGCATTTTGCAGAATATGCAAAAGAACAAAATAAGAGATTTTACATAATGTATGGTCAAACTGAAGCTGCACCGCGTATTTCTTATATTCCTTATGAAAAAGTATTAGAGAAGTCCAGCACAATTGGAATTGCTATTCCGGGTGGTAAACTTTCTATAGATGCAGAAACAGAGGAGTTAATTTATAAAGGTGCTAATGTCATGATGGGGTACGCTGAGAATTTAGCAGACTTAGCAAAAGACTATGAACTTAATGGGGTACTTTATACTGGCGATACAGCAATCGTTGATGAAGATGGATACTTTACAATTACAGGCCGTATCAAGCGTTTTATTAAGTTATTTGGTTTGCGCATTAATTTAGATGATGTGGAAAAGAAACTCGAAGAAGAACTACAAATACCTTTAGCTTGTACTGGTTCTGACGATAAATTAATTGTAGCTATTGAACAAGCTGATTTTGTTGAGCAAGTAAAGGAAGCGATTGAACGTTTATATAAGCTTCACAAAACTGCATTTAAAGTCAAGGTGATTGATGAAATTCCACGTTTTGTAAGTGGCAAAACCGATTATATGAAGCTAAAGGAGAGCTGTTTATGACGGTCCCTTATCATTTAGTACAGGCTGAGAAAGAAAGTGAGCTTGTAGTTAAATTAAATGAACTAACTAGATGGCACACCGAAAACTGCCATGAATATAAATCAATGCTAGAAAAAAGCAACGCATTACTAGAAGCAAGTTGTTTAGAAGAAGTACCTTTTTTACCTGTGCAGTTATTTAAACTAATGAATTTAAAATCGGTTTCTCAAGAGAACGTTGTAAAGGTGTTAACGTCCAGTGGGACAACGGGACAGCAAGTATCTAAAATTTATCTCGATAAAGAAACATCGATTGCACAGACGAAAGCACTTGTAGAAGTGATGAAACCCATTTTAGGTAATAAACGTTTGCCAATGATTCTGTTAGATACGAAATCTGTGCTAAAGGATCGTAAATCATTTAGTGCACGTGGAGCGGGAATTTTAGGATTCTCTAATTTTGGTCGCAAACACTTTTATGCTTTAAATGATGATATGACATTGGATGTTGAAGGTTTACAAGCGTATTTAAAAGAATACGAAGGGCAACGTATATTACTGTTTGGTTTTACATTTATGATTTGGCAATACGTTTATAAAGAAATAAGAGATAAAGGGTTAAATATTAATTTTAATAATAGCGTACTGATTCACGGGGGTGGATGGAAAAAGCTTAAGGATGAGGCGGTTGATGCTTTAACTTTTAATCACCTTCTTAGTAAGCAACTAGGCATTCAAGAAGTACATAACTATTATGGCATGGTTGAACAGGTCGGTTCAATTTTTGTGGAGTGTAGTGAAGGACATTTTCATGCACCGAGCTATGCGGATGTGATTATTCGCAATCCGATTACGTTTGATGTTTTACCTGTAGGGCAACAAGGGTTAATTCAGGTTGTGAGTGAATTACCAAAAAGCTATCCAGGTCATTCTTTATTGACAGAGGATTTAGGCACAATTCATGGTGTTGATGATTGTCCATGTGGATGGAAAGGGAAGTATTTTAGTGTAGTTGGGCGTATACCAAAGGCAGAATTACGCGGCTGTAGCGATACTTTTCAAGGAGGTGTGCGTTTGTGAAAATTTTTTGGCCAAAAAATGTAAATATTGATGATGCACTATGTAACTTGAATAGTCAAAAATTGAGTAAACCTTTTGCTGAAGAAATAATTGCTTTTACACAAAGTTTATCGAAGCGTTTTGTGCGGATGCGATATATGCCCGAAGTTGTAGCATTAGGTTACTGGCTCCGTAAATCAAATATTAAGCAAATGCAAGCAGAGTTTGAAAATGCTACTGAGGGAAAAGTAGTTCGTGGGCGTGGTACAGCTTTTCATATCGCACCTTCAAATGTTGATACTATTTTCGTTTATTCATGGATGCTGTCACTTCTTGCAGGGAATCGCAACATCATTCGAATCTCAAGTAAAACGGAAATAAATGAGTTACTACAAGTAATCTTAGAAGAGTTACCGAATTTTAAATCGGTAGCAGAACAAATCATAATTTGTACATATGGACATGACGAGAATGCAACGGAAGTGCTTAGTCTAGCATGTCATACACGTGTTATTTGGGGAGGCGATGAAACAGTAAAAGCTATTCGTAATATTCCGCTTGCGCCAATAGCAAATGAATTAGCATTTCCAGACAGATTCTCATTAGCCATATTAAATTCTGAAAAAGTTAAGCTGTTAGATGATGAGGCTCTAGATGCATTACTTGAGCAATTTTATAACGATGTGTTTTGGTTTGACCAAATGGCATGTTCATCACCAAGACTTGTCGTTTGGATAGGTGAGAAAATAGAATCTTTCTGGACGGCATTTGAACTTAAAATCCAGATAAAGCAACATGAGTTATTAGCAGCGACACAAGTATTAAAATATTCGACTAGTTTACAATTAGCCGCTGAAAGTTATGTAGAAAAAGTAGCACCTATAACTTACTTTTCACGTATAAAGCTAAATGACGTACCAGCAAATGTACGTGAACAGCATTGCGGTGGTGGTTTGTTTTTTGAGTATGAAGTTGAAAACTTAATAGACTTAGAACAAACTATAATCGATAAAGATCAAACAATTGCATATTTTGGTTTTGAGAAACCCGAGTTAGTGGAATTAGTAGATTCAATTTCAACACGAGGGATAGATCGGATTGTACCAATTGGGCAAGCGCTAAATTTTGATGGTGTTTGGGATGGACAAAGTTTCTTAACATCGTTTACGAGGGAAGTAATAATTTTATAAATGGAGAGTTTAACTATGAAAACAATTGTAATAATCCAAGCAAGAATGGGCTCCTCTCGTTTGCCAGGAAAAATTTTAAAACCACTTGGAAATGTAGATGTGTTAAGGTACGATATCGAGCGCTGTCGTGCCATCAAAGGTGTTAACGAGGTTATAGTTGCGACAAGTATATTACCACAAGATGATGCAATTGCAAATTGGTGTGAGAAGCATCAAGTTGCATATTTCAGAGGTTCTGAAGAAGATGTATTAGATCGTTATGTTCAATGTGCAAAACAATACAAACCTGATTATGTGATGCGTGTAACATCTGATTGTCCATTTGTTGACTATGAAATGGCAAGTGAAATTATAGAATTAATTCTAAAAGAACGTAAAGATATCGTGTTGATTGACGGGCAATTACCTCGCGGATTAGCGGTAGAACTTATTTCATATGAAGCGCTTTTATATATTCATAAAGTAGGGCTAGAATCTCGACATCGTGAGCATGTTACTTATTATGCCTACGAATTTGCAGAAGAGTTTGAATCAGTTACATATAAAGCACCAGCAAATCGAATTGCGCCAGAACTACGGATTACGCTAGATACAGATGAAGACTATAAACTCATTTATGAGGTTGCGAAGCATTTCGACAACCCTTTAATTTCAAGTGCAAATGTCATTCGATTTTTAAAGGATAATCCAGATGTTGCAAAACTAAATGCTCATATCGAGCAAAAGCCGGTGATTTGATGAAAGTTATTATTCGTACAGATGCATCTATTGAAATCGGTAGTGGTCATGTCATGCGTTGTTTAACAGTTGCAAAAAATTTGCGTCCGAATGGATGTGAAGTAATCTTTTGGATGCAAGATTTACCTGGCAATCTAATTGATTACGTAATCAGTGAAGGCTTCGGAATTATTTTTGAAGCTGAGCAAGCAGACCTTTATATCATTGATCATTATGGGATTGATAAAGAATGGGAGTCCAAAATACGAGTATTCACCAAAAAAATCGCAGTAATTGATGATTTAGCGAACCGTAAGCATGATTGCGAGTTGCTTCTAGATCCCAATGTATTGCCAAATTGTGAGTCGCGTTATGACGATTTAGTGTCTGATACATGTGTAAAACTATTAGGTCCAAAATATTTAATTATGCGTGATGAATTTATTGATGCAAGGCGACTATTACGCAAGAGGCAAGAGCAAATTGAAAATTTACTCGTTTTTATGGGCGGTTCGGATCCAACGAATGAGACGATAAAAATATTGGAGGCACTTGAGGATTTTCAGTTTAAACATGTTGATGTAGTTATTGGAAATGGTAATGTTTTTAAGGAACAAGTTCGCAAGATTTGTGAAGAGCGTGGGTATTATTATCATTGTCAGATTAATTATATGGCAAAGTTAATGCAACAGGCTGATTTTGCTATTGGTGCGGGGGGAAGTACGACGTGGGAACGTTGTTATGTTGGACTGCCCTCATCGAGTACAATTGTAGCTAGTAATCAGAGGGAAGGGACAGAATATGCTGCAGAACTTGGTATAGTGATAAATCTGGGGTGGTATAGTGATGTGACATCCGAAACCTACAAACAGTTATTAAAAAATGTACAAATTAAAGGTTTAAGTGAACGAGGGCTTATTCTAACTCAAAATGAGCAACCAAATGCGTGGGTTTATAAAATATTGGAGTTGATAAAATGATTAAAATAGGAAATAGAGAAATTGGCCGTCATACGAAGCCATTTATTATTGCAGAAATGTCAGGTAACCATAATCAATCATTAGAAAGAGCATTACATTTAGTAGAGCTAGCCGCAGAAGCTGGTGTAGACGCGCTGAAATTACAAACATATACACCAGATACAATTACATTAGACGTTCATACAGGTGAGTTTTTCATCCAAGAGGACGGGAATCTTTGGAAAGGGAATTCTTTATATAATTTATATAAAGAGGCTTATACACCTTGGGAATGGCATAAGGAGATTTTTGCAAAAGCACAAGAACTTGGTCTCCTTGCTTTTAGTTCACCATTTGATGAGACAGCAGTGGATTTTCTGGAAACATTGAATGTACCAGCTTATAAAATTGCCTCATTTGAAAATGTAGATATTCCATTAATTAGAAAAGTAGCGCGAACAGGAAAACCAATGATTATTTCAACAGGTATGGCGTCAGCTGCTGAACTAGATGAGGCAGTTCGTGCTGCTCGCGAAGAAGGCAACAATCAAATCATATTACTGAAGTGCACTAGTACATATCCTGCTACACCTGCCAATTCAAACTTAGTAACGATACCACATTTGAGAGAAATGTTTAGTACAGAAATAGGTTTATCAGATCATACAATGGGGGTTGGCGTATCGGTTACCGCAGTGGCACTTGGAGCCACGGTAATTGAAAAGCATTTTACAACATCGCGTGCTGAAGGCGGGGTTGATTCTGCCTTTTCAATGGAACCACATGAATTAAAAATGTTAGTGGAAGAAACAGAGCGTGCATGGCAAAGTTTAGGGAATGTGAGCTATGGACCAACAAATGCGGAAAAGGAATCAGCAAAATTCCGACGTTCTTTATATATTGGTGAAGATTTAAAAGCTGGTGATATTTTAACGAAACAAAATGTTCGCAACGTTCGACCAGGACTTGGTTTGCCAACGAAGTACTATGATTTAGTAATTGGTAAAGCAATTAAGTATGACGTGAAAAAGGGAACACCATTAAGTTGGGAGTTATTACTATGAGTGATTCACCTCGATTTATCTCATACGGCAGTCAAAGTATAGATGAAGATGATATTCAAGCTGTTATAGAAACATTGCGGTCGCCAAACTTAACACAAGGACCGAAAATTGCACAGTTTGAGCAAGCTGTGGCAGATTATGTTGGATCAAAATATGCAGTAGCATTTTGCAATGGAACAGCAGCTTTACATGGTGCTTGTTACGCAGCTGGAATTGATGAAGGGGATGAGGTAATTACTTCTCCTATTACTTTTGCTGCAAGTGCAAACTGTGTGCGTTATGTTGGTGGAACTGTTGTTTTTGCAGACATTGATGAACGTACTTATAATATTAATCCTGAACAAATCCGTTCAAAGATTACATCGAAAACAAAGGCAATTATTCCAGTGGATTTTACCGGGCAACCTGTCGATATAGATGTAATTATGGAAATCGCGAGGGAGCATAAACTCGTCGTCATTGAAGATGGTGCTCATTCATTTGGTGCTAGTTATAAAGGGCGTAAGATTGGAACACAGGCAGATATGACAATGTTTAGTTTCCACCCTGTAAAGCCTGTAACAACTGCAGAAGGTGGCATAATTGTTACAAATAACGAAAGTTATTATAAAAAATTATTAAAGTTCCGAAGCCATGGAATTGAGCCAACAGTTTATGCTAAAGAGCAAGGTGACTGGTATTATGAAATGACAGAATTAGGATATAATTATCGGATGACAGATTTACAGGCAGCCCTCGGTGTTTCACAAATGAAAAAGCTTGATTATTTTATTAAGCGGAGACAAGAAATTGCTGCAATGTACAATGAAGCCTTGAAAAATGTGCCTGGAATTACAATATCAAAGCAATTAGAGGATACTGAATCTGGCTGGCATTTGTATATGATTCAATTAGATGAAGCAAATCGGAAACAAGTATTTGATACTATGCGCGCTGCAAATATTGGTGTCCATGTGCATTATATACCTGTTTATTGGCATCCGTATTATCAAAACCTTGGTTATGAGCGAGGACTATGCCCAGTGGCGGAGGAATGGTATAAAAAAGCGCTAACATTGCCTATACATCCTCGTTTAACTGATGATGAGATTAATTATATTGTGCAAAGAATAAAAGAACAGATTTCATTATAAGTGCTTTTATTTCAAATTTAAAAAGATTTAAAGAAAATGTTGTTATGTAATTAAAAACGTAACTTTAGTACAATGAGGCGGAAATATTCTGTAAATAAGACAATTAATAAATTATTATAGAAGATTCAACTCTTTAATTTTAAAACTATTGAAAAAAATATTAATTTGAAATTTTTAATTTAAAAAAGGATGTGATAAAATGAGGCCTATATTAATACCCGAATATCTACAAGATTTTAGTTGTATAGGTAGTGCTTGTGAAGATACGTGTTGTGCCGGTTGGAATATTGTAGTTGAAAAGAAAACATATCAAGCGTATCGAAAAGTGCGTCAGCCAGAGATGGCAGATAAACTACTTAAATATGTGAAACGAAATCGTAAAGAACATGATGATTCTAATTATGCAAAGTTTATCTTAGACGAAAATAAAAAGTGTCATATGATGTTAGATGGTGGGTTATGTAGTATTCATAAAGAATTAGGAGAAGAATTTTTATGTAATACATGTGCCATTTATCCACGGCATCTCACACAAGTTGGTCATGTAACAGAAAAAAGCTTAACATTATCTTGCCCAGAGGCAGCAAGAATTGTTTTATTACGTAAAGAAGGTTTAGGTTTTATTGAGGCAGAAGAACCAAAAAATACGCGTGGACTAATGAGTAGGGAGCTCTTATTAGAAAAACATCCTCATTTTTGGGATTTGCGAGTTTTTTCAATTCAACTTCTTCAAAGTAGACAACAACCAATTGAAATTCGCTTAATTATTTTAGGGTTATTTATACAAAAAATTGAACAATTAAAGCCAGATGAGTTGGAATATGAGTTACCATTGATTATGCAAGATTATTTAAATTGCTTAAATAATGATGAATTTATTGAATCATTAAAAGATATTAAGGGTAACTTAAATTTCCAACTGAATTTAGCACGTGCATTAATTCGTTTTCGTATAACTGGTGATATCACTTCTAAAAAATATGTAACGATTCTTCAACAATTATTAGAAGGATTAGCGTTGGAAGAAGATGAGAAAAATGAAATTGTTGATATGGAATCAACGATTGCTACCTATCGAGAATCCTATACTAATATATATGAACCGTTTATGAAAGAACATGAATACATGTTAGAAAATTATATTGTCAATTATGTATTTAAAAACTTATTCCCATATGATTATCAGTCACTATTCGAAAGTTATATGATGCTTGTTGTCCATTTTACGCTTATTAAGTTGCATTTAATTGGAATGGCAGCAAAGCAACAACAATTAACACAAGAAATGCTCATCGAATGTGTACAACAGCTTGCCAAAATCATTGAACATAACCCATCTTATTTGCAAGGCGTTCGTGAGGGTATGGTAACTGCGGGTTATACGACAATGGGCCATATGTTTGTAATGATTAGTAATTAAAAATAAGATTTGATAAATGTTATATTATTAATATTTTAATATATGTAATGTAAATCGAAAAAATATAACGAAGCCTTTGGTTCAGAAACCCTTTTTGAACGTAAGCCCGTATTCAAATAACGCATATAAACACGCAGCACCTCCCGGTACTATAAAGGTATCAATTAAAGGAGGTGCCTTTCATATGCCACAGCAAAAATTAACGATTATCCCCGTCACATTATATCCCGAACTTAAAAATCCCTCTGTAGTCAACCCAACAGAAGATCCCCGCATTAATACATGTACGATTAAAACAGCAACGGTGGAAATTGCCTTCTATAATGGCGAAGATGAGCACATCATTCAAAGCGTGATGAGGGAGTTGAAACTTCTTTGAAACACGATTTTACTAACGTGAAAAATATCTACATCGTTTGTGGGAAGACGGATATGCGAAAAGGCATTGATGGCTTAGCTACACTGATTCAAGATTCTTTCGAACTTGATCCCTACAGCGATTCGGTTTTCCTGTTTTGCGGTCTGAGTAAAGATCGATATAAATGTTTGTATTTTGATGGGGATGGGTTCGCCCTACTTTATAAACGCTTAGATGGTGGAAAACTCCAATGGCCGAAAGATGAAAATGAAGTACGGAACCTTTCGCAACAAGAACTTCGTTGGCTACTAAAAGGTTTATCATTACAACAGCCAAAGGCAATTCAAAAATCACTAAAAGGTGTATTCTAAATTCACTAGCTCAAATGGTATAATATGAAAATCTTATACGAACTGAAAGTGGTGAATGTTTTAGTGAACTCTTCTTCTAACAATGATAAAGTAATTAAACTTCTTGAAGAACAACTTGATTATATGAAGCAACAAAACAAAGACTTATCTAAACAGATTGAAGCGCTAACTGAACAAGTACGCTATTTAACAAAACTTTTATACTGATCGAAAACCGAGAAATCAAAATACACTGCACCAGACGGGCAAGGATCATTATTTGATGATGATCCGTCTTTTAGTGATTCTGAGCACACAGAAGAACAAAGCACTCACATAATTTCCTATACAGTTGTACGTAAAATACATAAGAAAAAGCGCAGATTAAACGTGGGAAGGCGCCACAACCTGCCATTCAACGTAGTATTGCAGGCACAAGTGTTCTGGTAAAACTTATCTATGATAAATTTGTCCAATACTTACCTCTTTACCGTCAGATAAAGGAATGGGAACGTCATGGCTTACATACGAATGATAAAAACCTTTCAAACTGGGTCATTCGCGCAGCAGGGATTGGTTATTACCTGTATACGAACAAATGAAATCAATCATGATGGCGAAATCTGTTTTACATGTCGATGAAACATATGCACAAATACTTAAGCGTTCGGATGGAAAGTCCGGTCAATCGAATGCCTATAATTGGGTTTACCGGAGTGTGCCGAGCCAAGGTCCCACGATTATTCTATTTCAGAGTTCGTTATCACGAGCTCGGTCTGTCCTTGAAGATTTTACGAAAGGTTATACTGGCACAATTGTTTGTGATGGTTATTCTGCTTACGGCAAACTAGAAGGTGTAACCTTCGCCAATTGTTGGGCACATGTTCGTCGTTATTGGTTGAAGGCGGATAGTAAAAACGGGCAAATCGGCGTAAAATATTGCGATGATTTATATCGACTTGAACGTAAGTTTAAGCACATGTCTCCAGGGAATCGTCGAAAACAACGTAAAAAGCATTCGAAACCAATCATTGAAAAGTTTCTGGATTGGGTTGGAAAATCGCCGTTCTACGGAAAAAATGCGCTTGCAAAGGCTGCGGAATACACACTCAATCGAGTGAATGGTCTGAAAGCATTCTTGAATGATGGGCGTATTGAAATCGATAATAATCCAGCTGAAAATGCCATTCGTCCCAACGTCATAGGGAGAAAAAATTGGCTTTTCTCTGTCAGTGAAGCAGGTACAAAAGCAAACGCCATCTGCTTGAGCATCGCAGAAACGGCCAAAGCAAATGGTATGGACTTCTATCAATATCTGATGAAGTTAATGATGGATCTACCGAATCTGGATATCCACCGAAACCTAGAAATTTTACATGCCTTGGTCAAAAAACATCCAAGCTGCATGTGGAAAATAAAATAGCCGTATATCTGATAAAAAAATCAATGATATACGGCTATTCGTGATGCGTACCGAAAAGGTGCGCCTATTTTTTTATAATTCGGGCTTACTTTTGAACCAAAGGCTTTTTTGATGAGAAATGTGCTTTAGAAAGTAGTTACCTTAAAAAGGTGAAACATTCCTAAAAACTTCCGATATTAAATATAAGAATAAGAAATGTTTAGGAGGTTACATATCATGCGTATTGCAGCTCAAGGACAATCTACAGATGTAGGAACTGCAACTTCATCAACATTTTCTAAAAAAGTTGGTTCAGAGGAACTCCCGATGACAACTGTTAAATCGCAGTCAGTAGGGCAATCAAGAGAACTACCAACTGCTGAAGACCAAGAAATATCAAAAGACAAGCTTCAAAATGCGGTAGACACTGTAAATGAGTTTTTACAAGTAAATCATAATGCTTCTAAATTTGTGTTGCATGACGGTTTAGATCGTTATTTCGTACAGGTTGTTGATACCCAAACAGATAAAGTCGTAAAAGAAATTCCGCCAAAACAACTTTTAGACGCATTTTATGAAATGCAAAAGTTATTAGGAATGATTGTAGACGAAAAGATATAAATATATTTAGGGGGAAAATATAATGGTAAATAGAATCGGTGGATTAGCATCAGGAATGGATATAGATTCAATAGTAAAAAAATTAATGACTGCGGAAAAAGCGCCATTAAACAAGTTATATCAAAAGAAACAAACGTATGAGTGGCAGCGTGACGCATATCGCAGTGTTAATACAAAATTAAAAACATTTGATACTTACATTGCTGATAATTTAGTCTTAAAAAGTTTTCTTTCTAAAACAGCAGCTAGTACAAACTCTAATCTAGTATCTGCAACTGCAACAGGAAGTGCTGCGGGAACACTTTCAATTGAGGGTGTTTCGCAATTAGCTACAGCAGCTCGTAAAGTTGGTGACCAAGTAAATGCTATAGGTACGACGAAAATGTCTGATTTAGGGGCAACGGGGACGATTGAGTTTAAAGCTATTCAGAGCAATGGGCAATTAGCAAGTGAAGCAACAAAAATTGAAATTACTTCTGATATGACTGTGAATCAGTTTATTAGTAAAGTGAATACTAGTAATGCAGGAATTAGCGCGGTATTTGAAAATGGTCGATTCTCATTTACTGCCAAAAACACTGGTGATGTTAAAGGCGATGACGAAATTAAAGTTACAGGTGGGGTAGACATTTTCAATAAGTTAGGATTTGCTGATCCTAATAAGGTTCAAAATACTGAAGGGAAAAATGCTATTTTCACTGTGAATGGTATAGCAACAGAACGAACAACAAATACGTTTTCAATCTCGGGTTATAATGTCACTTTAAAAGATACATTTAATGGCCTTCAAACAATTTCAGATAAATATAAGGCTGCCTTGGAAGAATTTAAAAATGCTACTACTAATTTAGCAAATAAACAAGCAAATCTTACAACAAAACAAAATGCTTATGGTGCTAGTAATATTAATAGTTACACACAAGCACACGAAACAGCTTATGCGGATGCTTTCGGTAAATCGCTATCTATATCACAACAAGTGCAATACAACAAACTTGGAAGAGATGCATGGAAGTCTTTTTCAACAGATGAAATAGATTTCATCAAAAATCAGTCATCAGTACAAGATATCAAAGATAATCTTGACGGCAGCTCTTTAAGTGATGAAAGCAAAGCGAAATTAAAAGGTTTATCTAATGAAGTGCTAGATGTTTTATTTTCAAACAAGGATCAACTCACTGATTTTAAAGCTCAAGCAGTGTACGAACAATACGGAACAAAATTAAAAGATTTTGACCAAAACGCCATTGATGCGTTAAAACGCTTCCCATACGACAGTAATGATTCAATTGAAAAAATTCATAAAGATATCGACGATAATACGGAATTTTCACAAGAAGTAAAGGATGCTTTAAAGTCATTAAGTAAAGATGATTTAACTAATTTAATAGCAACTGATTCGGCAACTTTAAAAACTTATCAAGAAAAAGCTCAGGCTGACGATTTAAAACAAAAATATAGTCAATTCGGAGATGCACTGATTAAAGGTTTGCAAGATGGTTCTAAAAAGGTTGAAGATTTAACAGAGAAACAAAAAGAAATTTGGAATAATTTATCACCTGAAAAAAAGGCTCAATTTTCTGACCTAGCGGATCAAAATATTAAACGCTCAGAGTACTTAACTGCAGATGCTGAAGAAAAAGCTGCACAAACACGTTTAAATGAAGCTACTAGTACGCAAAATGCGGCAAAAGCAGATGCTGATGCAGCAGGTATTTTAAAACCTGATGGCAGTGTAGATGATACGATAGTAAATGCTGCGCCAAAAGCACAAGCAGTGACGATGACATCAACAACAAATGTTGACGATATCATGGCTAAAATTAAAGAATTTGTTACTACTTATAACGGTCTAATTAAAGATTTTACTGATCAAACGAAAGAAACTAAATATCGCGATTTTACGCCATTAACTAGCGAACAAAAAGAAGATATGTCTGAAAGTGAGATTAAGCTTTGGGAAGAAAAGGCCAAGAGTGGTCTACTTCGCGGGGATACTCTTATTCGTGAAGGATTGTCTAATATGCGGTCATTAGTGTATCAATCTAATCCAGGGATTGATTCTAAATATAATACGTTATTTAGTATTGGAATTACGACTTCTAAAAACTATAATGATGGCGGTACATTAGAAATTGATGAAACAAAATTACGAAAAGCATTAGAAGAAGATCCGGATGCAGTCGAAAAGCTATTTAAAAATAGTGAAGGCAAAAAAGAAGATGTCGTAGACGGAAAAACTGTTGATACACGTGGTTATTTAGACAAGTTACGTGAATCGATGAAATCTTTAGAAATTACTATTGAGAAAAAAGCTGGGCGCTCTACGATGACGGACGCTCAATATGCAATCGGAAAAAATCTAATTGATACAGAAAGTCGAATTAGCACTTGGAAGAGCAAATTAGAAAATATCGAAGCACGTTATTGGAAGCAATTCACGGCAATGGAACAAGCTATTAATAAAGCCAATTCTCAATCAAGCTTGTTCTCTCAAGGTTCTTGATTAGGCTTTTAAAGAAGCAAGGTAGGAGAAGTTTATGCAACTAACAAATGAACTATTGCAGGCGTCTGCGAATCTATATAAATTATTAGGAGATATCCCTAAAGGTGAAGATCGTGATGACTATGTGGATACTATTAATAATTTGTTGGATAAGCGTGGAACGATTATAAATGGTTTGAAACAAGCAGGTTTTCATTTTGATGAACAAGATCGTGTTCATCGTACCTTGCTTGAATTAGATAATGGGATTAAAGAACGATTGGCTACTGTAATGAGCGCAGTAAAGCAAGATATGGCAAACCTTCAAAAAACGAAAAAAAGTGAAGCACAATATTTCAATCCATATGGGAATGTCCGTGTGATGGATGGAATGTATTACGACAAGAAAAATTAATTTCTCTATTAGCTTTTCTACGTTTAATGGTTTAAAATAGTAAATAAGTAACATCTAAAAGGAGTTGTCCTTTATTGGCAGCAAATTTAACAGCACAAAACGCATATAAGCAAAATAGTGTCACAACTGCTTCACCTGGTGAGCTTACATTAATGCTTTATAATGGGTGTTTAAAGTTTTTAAATAAAGCTAAACTTGCGATTCAAGAAAAAAATATTCAAGAAAAGAATACCAATTTGATAAAAGCACAAGCGATTATTAGCGAGTTTATGGCGACGCTTAACATGGACATTGAAGTGTCGAAAAATATGTTTGCTCTCTATGAATATATGAATCGTCGTTTAGTAGAAGCGAATATCCAAAATGATATTAGTATCATTGAAGAAGTTGAAGGGTTAGTGACGGAATTCCGCGATACCTGGAAAGAAGTTATTCGCATTAATCGACAACAACAATTCGGAAGTGGCAATAACGGACAAATTTAAGAAAAATAGAGACCATCATCAAGGTGCTGCACCCCAAAAGTTAGAGTAATAAATCTAACTTTTGGGGTGTTTTTGTATGGTGAAATATAGCCAAGGTTTTAAATTAAAGATTGTTCAAGAGTATTTAAAAGGGAATTTGGGGTACTTATTATTAGCGCAAAAATATGGTATTCCATCTCCAACTCCAATCAAACGTTGGGTTAGAGCTTATAAAGCTTTTGGTGAAGAAGGTTTACAACGGAAAACAAACCATGAAGAATATCCTGTTCAATTCAAATTAGATGTATTAAACTTTATGAAACAAACAGGTGCTTCTTACCAAGATACAGCAATTCGATTTAACATGAATCAACCTAGTTTAATCGCAACTTGGAACAGTAAGTTTTTAAAAGAAGGAGTAGAAGGCCTGAAACATGCGAAGGGAAGGCCATCTATGTCTAAAAAAACAAAAGCTACATTGACAAAAGCAGAAAAACCAATGTCTCGTGAGGAGCAGTTAGAACGTGAAAATGAACGACTTCGTCTAGAGGTTGCGTATTTAAAAAAGTTGAAGGCTTTTCGAGAGAACCCGGATGCCTTCCTCGAAAAGCACAAGCAGCAATCGCCTTTGAACTCAAAGAAGAAGGGTTCAGATTAAAAGACATCTTTAAACAAGTCGATATTCCAGAAGCAACGTATCACTATCACATCAAGCAAATGAAGAATGAAGATCCAGATCAAGAGTGGAAAACGTTGATTTTAGAGACTTTTGAGCAACATGAAGGGCGATATGGATATCGTCGCATTCATGCGGAATTAAAGGGACAAGGACATAAAATCAATCATAAAAAAGTACAGCGAATCATGAGTGAATTGAATTTAAAATGCGTGAAATTCGTGCGTAAATCTCGCTATAAATCGTATAAAGGTACTGTAGGGAAAGTCGCGAAGAATAGATTAAACCGCCGTTTCCATACAACGTACTTCCTACAAAAACTCGTGACAGACGTAACAGAATTCAAATGTACAAACAACGAAAAACTCTATTTAAGTCCGATTATGGATTTATATAACGGGTGAAATACTGGGCTTTAGTATGTCTAAACGCCCTACACTTGATTTCGTAATAGACTCATTGAAACAAGCACTCCCAATTATTCAAGAACATGCCCAATACCGTACAACGATTCACTCGGATCAGGGCTGGCACTATCAACATCATTTATGGGTGATAACATTAAAGCGAAACAAGATTTTCTAAAGCATGTCTCGTAAAGCAACCTGTGCAGACAATGCGACCATGGAGAACTTCTTTGGCTTACTCAAACAAGAAATGTATTACGGAGAAGAATTAATCTCCTATGAAGCATTAAAGAAGAAAATAGAGAAGTATATCGATTACTTTAATAACGATCGAATAAAACAAAAATTGGCCGGCATGAGCCCGGTAAAATACCGAACTCATGCCAGCCGATTAGCTGCATAAATAAAACTCTAACTTTAAGGGGTCACTACCATGATGATGGTCTCTTTTGTTATATGAAGATAGGCCTGAACTTAGAAAATATTCATAAAAAAACGCTATAATTCCTAAAGCCTTTCAACGATAGACAGAGGCATAAGCCCATATAGTCATAAATTAGTTCATAAAACGGTAGAATATGTTACTTATTCCCTCTGGATGTAAATCGTGCATTCGTGTCATAATCAAGCTAAATAAATGTTTGGAAAAGTATTGGGGTGGGAAAATGATATTTAAGCGTCAAGAAGGCTTTCGATTTAAATTCGAGGAGCCGGTTAAAATGACTTTTGCGATATATGAAAACGGCAGAGTCAATAATTCACAAACTGCGATGGCAGACTTGCTCGATGTGAGTCCAAGAGGTTTAAAGATGTTTACAGAGGTTGATTTAGGGGTGAACCCGCCACCTCTTGATTTACGTTTTATTCTGGATACAAGAGAAATACGTGCTTATGGTGAGGTGATTTGGAGTCGTCCGTTTGCTAACGGTAAGTACTATGGTGTGTATTTCAATAATCAAGGACCGCTAGAAGATTTTATTGTCGAAGAGTTGAAGTCTCGTCGTAAAAAAGAAGCAGCTGAGGCAAAAATGAAAAAAATCGATTCCTAAAAATTATTGTGAGAAAAGGAATTTTTTTAGAGGAATTTCACACACTTGTGTAGAAATAGATAGTATAGCAGTTATAAAGGAGGAGTTTACATGTTAAACTTTAACATTCGCGGTGAAAATATTGAGGTAACTCCAGCTATTCGAGAGTATGTTGAGAATAAAGTCGAAAAAGTTGAGCGTTATTTTAACGAAGATATTAATGCCAACGCCAACGTAAATTTAAAGGTTTATAATGACAAGCAAACAAAAGTCGAAGTTACAATTCCCATGAAAAACTTAACGCTTCGTGCCGAAGAGCGTCATAATGATATGTACGCAGCGGTTGACTTAATTGTTGATAAATTAGAACGTCAAATTCGTAAACATAAAACAAAGGTAAACCGTAAATTCCGTGAGCGTGAAGGTACAGGTATTTATTTCGCTACTTCACAGGCCACAATGGATGCAGCAACTGAGGAAGAAGAATACTCAATTGTTCGGACAAAACAATTTGATTTAAAACCGATGGATCAAGAAGAAGCGGTTTTACAGATGAATATGCTAGGGCATGATTTCTATATCTTTACGGATGCAGAATCAAATGGCACAAATATTGTCTACAAACGTAAAGATGGCAAATACGGCTTGATTGAAACAACTTAAGATACTTAAGGCTCTCGCGATTGCGAGGGCTTTTTTTTGGTTCTATAATATTTGTTGGGGTAACCATACAATTTAAGTTGGAGGTGGATGTCCCCGACACTCCTGCCGAAAAACTGGCTAGTCAAGACCCCGCAGTGTTTGTGTCAACAAATCGAGGAGGCTTGGAGTCAGTCGGCGGAAAGGGAGGGGCAGTCGCCGGAACCTTTGGAGAAGCTTCACTTTGTGCCTCATCCAACACTTGATGTAGAACCTTTTTTATGCGCTTTACATACGTAATAGAGAGACTGTTTGCATGAAGATGTTAGACAATGGTAAAATGAAAGTTGAGACTATATAGGAAGTGAAAAAATTCATGGCAAACCTATTAAATAAATTATTTGATTTCAATAAACGTGAGTTAAAAAAATTAGAAAAAATCGCTGACCAAGTAGAGGGATTCGCTTCTCAAATGGAACAGCTTTCAGATGATCAATTACAAGCGAAAACAGAAGAATTTAAACAACGTTACACGGATGGCGAAAATTTAGAGTCGATTCGTGCCGAAGCGTTTGCTGTAAGTCGTGAAGCATCGAAACGTGTATTAGGGATGTACCCATTCCGCGTGCAAATTATGGGGGCTGCTTCACTAGATGAAGGTAATATTTCGGAGATGAAAACCGGGGAAGGTAAAACTTTAACAGCTACGATGGCGGTGTATCTCAATGCGCTTACAGGTAAGGGTGTGCATGTTGTAACAGTCAATGAATATTTGGCGAGTCGTGATGCTGCGGAAATGGGCGAGCTGTACAACTTCTTAGGGCTGTCAGTTGGTTTAAACTTGAATAGCTTGTCAAAAGAGGAGAAGCGAGCGGCATATGAGGCAGATATCACGTATAGCACGAATAATGAGCTTGGCTTCGATTACTTACGTGATAACATGGTGCTTTATAAAGAAGAACGTGTACAGCGTCCCCTGCATTATGCTGTTATCGATGAGGTTGACTCCATTTTAATCGATGAAGCACGTACACCATTAATTATTTCTGGTCAGGCTGGTAAATCAGCACAATTGTACAAGCAGTCTAATGCATTCGTGCGTATGTTAAGTGCAGATACAGATTACACATATGAAGAATCCACAAAGGGTGTTACGTTAACGGATGCAGGTGTGGAAAAAGCTGAAAAGGCATTCGGCATCGACAATTTGTTCGATTTAACTCATGTGCGTTTAAATCATGCCATAAACCAATCGTTAAAGGCACATGTCAGCATGCATAATGATGTTGACTATGTGGTGCAAGAGGGCGAAATCGTCATCGTTGACGGCTTTACAGGTCGTTTAATGAAAGGTCGACGTTATTCTGACGGTCTGCATCAGGCAATTGAGGCCAAAGAGGGCGTTGAGATTCAAAACGAATCGATGACAATGGCGACAATTACGTTCCAAAACTACTTCCGTATGTATCAAAAGCTTGCAGGTATGACCGGTACAGCAAAAACAGAGGAAGAGGAATTCCGTAATATTTACAATATGAGTGTTATCGCGATTCCAACGAATAAACCAATTGCGCGTGATGACCGTGCGGATTTAATTTTTGCTTCGATGGAAGGGAAATATAAAGCCGTAGCTGCGGATATTGCAGAGCGCCATAAAGCTGGCCAACCAGTTCTTGTTGGTACTGTTGCGATTGAAACATCAGAAATTATTTCCAACTTATTAAATAAACATAAAATTCCACATAACGTATTAAATGCGAAAAACCATGAGCGCGAGGCAGAAATTATTGCGAATGCCGGTGAACAAGGTGCGGTAACCATTGCGACGAATATGGCTGGTCGTGGTACAGATATTAAACCAGGTGAAGGCGTAATGGAAATCGGTGGATTAGCGGTAATCGGTACAGAGCGTCATGAATCTCGCCGTATAGATAATCAGTTACGTGGACGTTCTGGTCGTCAAGGGAATCCAGGGGTTACCCAATTCTACTTGTCACTTGAAGATGATTTAATGCGTCGTTTTGGCTCTGATAACATGAAGTCAATGATGATGAAGTTAGGTATGGACGATTCTCAGCCACTGCAATCAAAAGTTGTTTCAAAGGCTGTTGAATCTGCACAAAAACGTGTTGAAGGAAATAACTTCGATGCACGTAAACGTTTATTACAATATGATGATGTTTTACGTCAGCAACGTGAGATTATTTATAAAGAGCGTTATGATGTCTTAGAAACAGAAAATATGCGTGTGCTTGTAGAGTCGATGATTCAAGAAACAATTGACAATATCGTGGGTCTGTATACGCAAGGTGAGCAAAAGGACTGGAACTTAAAAGCAATTGAGGACTTCGTAGCTGCAAACCTATTAGAAGAAGGTAATTTAAAAGCTGCGGATTTACAAGGTAAATCTACCGAAGAAATTATTGCATTTATCTCGGACGCTGTGCATATTCGCTATGATGAAAAAGAAGCGGAGCTTACACCAGAACGTATGCGCGAGTTTGAAAAGGTTATTTTATTGCGTTCAATTGATACGAAGTGGATTGATCATATTGACGCGATGGATCAGCTACGTCAAGGTATTCATTTACGTGCATACGGCCAAAATGATCCACTACGCGAATATCAACAAGAAGGCTTTGCTATGTTTGAGGATATGGTCGCTTCAATTCGTGAAGATGTAGCAAAATATGCGATGAAAGCAGAAATTCGTAGTAACCTAGAACGTGAAGAGGTTGCAAAAGGTCAGGCTGTTAATCCGAAAGAAGATGGCTCGCCGGCACCGAAAAAGCAACCTGTGCGCAAGGCTGAAGATATCGGTCGTAACGATTTATGTCCATGTGGTAGTGGTAAGAAGTTTAAAAATTGCCATGGTGCAGGTCAATAAGTAATATCTCCAGAAAAGATCATTTCAACATGACGTTGAAATGGTCTTTTTTCGTTTCCTAATTTGATTAAACAAATTACCCGCTTTTAGGTAAAAAAAGGAGAAAAAAGTCAGAATTGATAGACAATTCGGTGTCATCCGTATACAATAACTGTAACAATAGGTATTTAGTTCAATTAATTTGTATTGATTATTACATTCGAACTAACTTTTTATCAGTGGAATTGACTAGTCAAATTGATATATCAAAAGTATTTAACATATATGAAAGTACTTTTTTGTAGAAAAGGGGTGATTCATGTGTAGAAAATTAGAAAACCTCGAGTAATGATGTCCTGCCAGACTTACTCGAGGAGATACATTGGAGTATACCAATATATTCAGTATATTCCTTTTTTATTGAAAATATAAAGTGAAGATTTAAGGAGGTTTAGCATTGCATTATAATAGTGAAGATATCATGAGTCGTGAAACAATGCTGTATATGCCTGAGTATGATTCCTTTGGAAATTTGTGTACGCGTGTAATTGAACGGGATTATCAATATGTATCAAAATTAACGCCAACGCAATTAATGGACTTTAATCTACGATATTATGGATCAAGTTTACGAGGGGCTTTTGATGGATCAAAAATGATTCTAGGTAAGCTCAATAAGAATCCAATTGTTGTGCATGAACGTTTTAATATATTATGGTTTCCAAGTAAGTCGCCCTTACATCCAGATTGTATTTGGTTTGCCGTACATCAAATAGATGATTTTACAGCAGTTGATAAAAAGCAGACAAAAGTGATTTTTATGAATGGTAAGGAAATGATTGTTGATGTAAGTGCAAAGTCATTTGAATATCGAATTCAAAGAGCTTTTTTATTGAAATATAAATTAGAGAAACGAACGAAGCATTTACTTGTCAAACATGACCGTGTTAAAGTATTTCAACGAATGAGGAATCGCCCCTTGCTAGAAGAAGAAGCAAAGAAAGATGAAAATTAGAAGGATTTTTTGACACATACTATCACAGAACTTGTGAAATAGTATGTGTTTCTTCTGTTGTTTAAAATGGTGTTGTGCTGAAAAAAGTATGTTTTCCGAAATAAAAACGCTATAATAGAAAGATACGGATTTGCGTGTAGAAATCCATAAAAAATGTTCGGAGGATTTAACGATGATAGAATTAGCAGAGGTACGTAACGCATTAGACAATACAGCCAAAAAATTGGCGGACTTTAGGGGGTCTCTTTGACTTAGAAAACAAAGAGGCACGTATTCAGGAATTAGATGAAATGATGCTAGAGCCAGGCTTTTGGGATGATCAGCAAGGGGCACAAGTGGTCATTAATGAAGGAAACGGCTTAAAAGCGATCGTAAATGAATATAAAGAATTAGTAGACACACATGAAAACTTAGA
This sequence comes from Lysinibacillus sp. UGB7, assembly GCF_049058285.1. Lineage (NCBI taxonomy): Bacteria > Bacillati > Bacillota > Bacilli > Caryophanales > Bacillaceae > Lysinibacillus > Lysinibacillus sp. UGB7. Next base: position 12,963 of record NZ_JBMGUV010000027.1, on the reverse strand, counting down.
TATGACATTAGAATTATTGCGCGAAGAACCGGATGAGGAATTACAAGAGGAGCTAGGCAAAGAGCTTGTGGAATTCCAACAAAAGATGGCAGATTTCGAGTTGCAACTATTACTGAGCGGTCCATATGATCAAAATAATGCGATTTTAGAGCTTCATCCGGGTGCTGGTGGAACGGAATCACAGGATTGGGGTTCTATGCTGCTGCGTATGTATAATCGTTGGGCTGAAAAACGTGGCTTTAAGGTCGAAACAGTCGATTATTTGCCAGGTGATGAAGCAGGGATTAAATCCGTGACATTATCGATTAAGGGGCACAATGCGTATGGTTACTTACAGTCTGAAAAGGGTGTGCACCGTTTAGTACGTATTTCACCGTTCGATTCTTCAGGTCGTCGTCATACATCATTCGTATCATGTGATGTAATGCCAGAATTTGATGATAATATTGAAGTTGATATTCGTACAGAGGATTTAAAAATTGATACGTACCGTGCAACAGGTGCTGGTGGTCAGCATATTAATACGACGGATTCAGCCGTTCGTATTACGCATATTCCTACTGGTACAGTCGTGCAATGTCAGGCAGAGCGTTCACAGATTAAAAACCGTGAAAAGGCAATGACGATGTTAAAAGGAAAGCTATATCAATTAGAAATTGATAAGCAGCAAGCACAACTGGATGAAATTCGTGGTGAGCAAAAGGAAATTGGCTGGGGCTCGCAAATTCGTTCATATGTATTCCATCCCTATTCTATGGTGAAGGATCATCGTACAAGTGAAGAAACAGGTAATGTAGGCGCGGTGATGGATGGTGATTTAGATCCATTCATTAATGCATACTTACGTTCAAGAATTGGATAATGAAAATACCTCAGAAGCACTGTGCTCCTGAGGTATTTTTTATGGATTGGTTATGGATGACATTAACGTCTGTTACACTTCAAGTGGCTGACGCCCTATCATTGTTAAAATGGTGGATGGTACGGGGCATCATGGCTAAGCTGCTTACGTTCATCCATATAATGTTTATAGAGCATAGAGGCATTGACAAATTGTTTGCTAATGGAAGCATATTTAATGGGAAATTCAATGCTTATGTCATTTTTCAGTATGACGATACAACCGATTTTACTAGGTATAATATTTGAAATAGCATGGAGTCCTATCCATGTATTGTGTATAGAATTTGGCGAATAGGTTGGTAGAAAAATACAAGGAAAGCCATAATCATAGGCGACGACAATCGGTAGTTTATGTTGATTGCCAAAAAAACGTTTGGCAGAATACTTTGCTGCCTCATAGGTTGTACCTAGTGATAGGCAAGATTTTCGCAATACATGCATCGGCTTGCGTGTGACAATAAGTTCGTTATGCTTATCAATCACTCTTGTGAAAATTTTGGACTCATGTTGAATCGGCTGTAACAAATACGTATTGAATGACATTAAATAACCATTAACATAGTTTCTTGACATATATGTAGTGCCCCCTTTTCCTATTTATTAGCTGTAGTTTATAACACAAAATAACATTCAGGAAATATAGATAACGAGCAAAAATCATAGATAAAACAGGCAATTTCTTAGAAGAAATACGTTAATAATCACTAGGGATTTACCAAATTAAACTGATTTTCATTTCTTAAGTATTGCATTTTAGTTTCAATTTTCTTATAATTTAGAAAAGGATCGAGGTGAGATCGTTGGATAAATATTATTCGTATACAGATTTTCTAAAAGCCGTTGGTCACTCAAAAAAAGTTGATGAGGCAGAGAAATTATTGAACGAGATTTATTTAGATTTATTTTTAAATCGTATCCAGCGTATGCATCGTGAGGAGAAGCTCATGGTTCTGATAGATAGAGCACTCGACGAAAAAGATGAAGTAGCATTTCATCTATACGCAACTGAACTAGAAGCACTGCACCAAGTAGTAAGTGAATAATATGATACGAACCCGCTCTCCAATAATTGGAGGGCGGATTTTTTATTATTAACTTGAAGTCATTTTGCTATCGGGAGCTAATTTGCTTAAATTACGGGTAATAAAATAATGTTCGCGGTTTTTGCAGTGCTTATTGCGAGTATGCTAATTGGATATGAAATCAAACCGCGGGTATTTGAGAATCCGGGTATATTCCCTCCATTACGCGGGTAAACAAGCAGCATTCGCGGGTATTCCATCAATCACCGCGGGTATTCCAACCCACACCACGGCTACCATGATGAATTCAGGGAGTAATTTCCATCGAAAACGTCAATGATAGAAAGATAATACGAAAGAGAAGAATTCTAAAATAAAAAAACAAACATTCGTTCGTTAAATGTTCGATATTTTCATACTGCTATGCTAAAATAAATGTACAAATTGGAAGGAAAGGACGGGGACATGTGTGCAAGAATTTGATTTACAAGCGCCATATCAGCCTAGTGGGGATCAGCCACAGGCAATCGTAGAATTAGTGGAGGGCGTACACGCAGGTAAACGTCATCAAACATTGCTTGGTGCAACAGGGACAGGTAAAACGTTTACGATTTCTAATGTGATTCAGCAGGTGAAGAAACCGACGCTTATTATGGCCCATAATAAAACGCTTGCTGGTCAATTATATAGTGAATTTAAAGAGTTTTTCCCAAATAATGCAGTTGAATATTTTGTCAGTTATTATGATTACTTTCAGCCAGAGGCCTATGTACCGCAAACAGATACGTACATCGAGAAAGATTCCAGCATAAATGATGAAATCGATAAATTACGTCACTCTGCGACATCTGCACTTTTTGAGCGTGATGATGTCATTATTATTGCATCCGTGTCCTGTATTTACGGATTAGGTTCTCCTCAAGAATATCGAGAAATGGTCGTGTCAATTCGTACCGGCATGGAAATTGAGCGCAATCAGTTGCTACGAAAACTTGTCGATGTGCAGTATGAGCGTAATGATGTGAGCTTTACACGTGGGACTTTCCGTGTCCGTGGTGATGTTGTAGAAATTTTCCCAGCATCGCGCGATGAACATTGTATACGAGTTGAATTTTTCGGTGATGAGATTGACCGTATTCGTGAGGTCAATGCGTTGACTGGTGAAATTTTAGCGGACCGTGATCATGTAGCTATTTTCCCTGCGTCCCACTTCGTTACACGTGAAGAGAAAATGATTAAAGCCATTGAAAATATTGAAAAAGAACTAGAAGAACGACTTACTCTATTACGAGCAGAGGATAAGCTACTAGAGGCACAACGCTTAGAGCAGCGAACACGCTATGATTTAGAAATGATGAAGGAAATGGGCTTTTGCTCAGGTATCGAGAACTATTCCCGTCATTTAACATTACGTGAAGCTGGGGCAACACCTTACACTTTAATGGACTACTTTCCAGAGGATTTTTTACTTGTAGTAGATGAAAGCCATGTAACACTACCACAAGTACGAGGTATGTATAATGGCGACCAAGCGCGCAAGGGTGTACTTGTAGAGCATGGCTTCCGTTTGCCGTCTGCACTGGATAACAGACCACTTCGTTTTGAAGAATTTGATGCAAAAGTAAAGCAAGCGATTTTTGTTTCAGCAACGCCTGGTCCATATGAAATTGAACATACACCAGTGATGGCTGAGCAAATTATTCGTCCGACGGGTCTGTTAGATCCATTGATTGAGGTACGTCCGATAGAAGGACAAATTGATAATTTAATCGATGAAATTCAAGAGCGCATTACCCGTAATGAGCGTGTACTTGTGACAACATTAACGAAAAAAATGTCGGAAGATTTATCAGCTTATCTGAAGGAAATGGGCTTAAAAGTGGAATACTTACATTCAGAGATTAAGACGCTTGAACGTATAGAAATTATCCGTGAGCTACGGAAGGGCACATATGATGTACTTATCGGCATTAATCTGTTACGTGAAGGTCTGGATATTCCTGAAGTATCACTTGTGGCAATTTTAGATGCAGATAAGGAAGGATTTTTACGTTCAGAACGCTCATTGATTCAAACAATTGGGCGTGCGGCTCGTAATGCCAATGGACATGTTATTATGTACGCCGATAACATGACAGATTCTATGAAAAAGGCCATTGGTGAAACGAAGCGTCGTCGAACACTACAAATGGCGTACAACGAGGAACATGGTATTACACCGAAGACGATTGTCAAGAAAATTCCTGACATAATCCGTGCGACACAGGTAGCAGAAGAAGAAGTATCATATGTGACAAAGGCAACAAAAGGTAAGAAGTTGACGAAGGTAGAGAAAGAGAAATTACTTGCTACACTTGAAATAGAAATGAAGGAAGCAGCCAAAGCACTTGATTTCGAACGTGCAGCTGAACTGCGAGATACTATTTTTGAATTGAAGACAGAAGGGTGATCGGACTTGTGAAAAATACAGAAATCGTCGTGCAGGGCGCACGTGCACATAATTTGAAAAATATTAACGTCACGATTCCACGTGATCAATTAGTTGTGTTAACGGGTTTATCGGGCTCAGGAAAATCTTCGTTAGCCTTTGACACGATTTATGCAGAGGGACAGCGTCGTTATGTCGAATCATTGTCTGCTTATGCTCGCCAGTTCCTTGGGCAGATGGACAAACCAGATGTGGATGCGATTGAAGGACTTTCACCTGCCATATCAATTGATCAAAAAACGACGAGTCGAAATCCTCGTTCAACTGTTGGCACAGTAACGGAAATATATGATTATTTGCGCTTACTTTATGCGCGTGTAGGCAAACCAATTTGTCCGAATCACGGCATTGAAATTACATCCCAAACAATTGAGCAAATGGTCGATCGACTACTAGTGTATCCAGAACGTACGAAAATGCAGTTACTTGCGCCAATGGTTTCAGGGCGCAAGGGAACGCATGTAAAGCTGCTAGAAGATTTGAAGAAGCAAGGCTTTGTACGAGTACGTATTGATGATGAATTACGTGATTTAGATGATGCAATCGATCTTGATAAAAACAAAAAGCATTCAATTGAAGTTGTCGTGGACCGTGTCGTTGTAAAAGAAGGTATTGCCGCACGACTTAGTGATTCGCTCGAGACGGCACTTCGGTTAGCAGAAGGACGTGTGCTAGTTGATGTGATGGAGCATGAAGAATTACTATTTAGTGAGCATCACGCCTGCCCATTATGTGGTTTCTCGATTGGTGAGCTTGAACCGCGTATGTTTTCATTTAACAGTCCATTTGGGGCATGTACGAGTTGTGATGGTTTAGGTACAACCCAAGAGGTAGACCTTGAACTAATTGTGCCAGATTGGGATCGTTCATTATTAGAACATGCGATTGCACCTTGGGAACCGACAAGCTCACAATACTATCCACAGTTATTAAAGGCAGTATGTGACCATTATGATATTGCGATGGATGTGCCAGTGAAAGATCTGCCGAAAGAGAAGATGGATAAGATTTTATTTGGCTCGGGTAAGGATAAAGTTCATTTCCATTATGAAAATGAGTTTGGCAATGTACGTGACCAAATGATTGAGTTTGAAGGTGTTGTGCATAATGTAGAGCGTCGATTTAAAGAGACAACTTCCGATTATGTACGTGAGCAAATGGAAAAATATATGGCACAACAAAACTGTCCATCTTGTAAAGGCTATCGCTTAAAACCGGAGACTTTAGCTGTGAAAATTGCTGACAAGCATATTGGGGAAGTAACAACGTATTCAATTCAGGATGCAGATACTTTTTTCAAAGAGCTGGATTTATCTGAAAAAGATATGCAAATTGCTCGGCTTGTCTTGCGTGAAATAGAAGAACGTCTTGGTTTCTTAGTCAATGTCGGTTTAGATTATTTAACGCTTAGTCGTGCGGCTGGAACACTTTCTGGTGGGGAAGCACAACGAATTCGCTTAGCGACGCAAATTGGTTCTCGGTTAACGGGTGTACTTTATATTTTGGATGAGCCGTCAATCGGTTTACATCAACGAGACAATGACCGTCTCATTAGTACGCTACAAAATATGCGAGATATTGGCAATACATTAATTGTTGTTGAGCATGATGAAGATACAATGTTGGCTGCGGATTATCTGATTGATGTAGGACCTGGTGCTGGTGTCCATGGTGGTGAAATTGTTGCAGCAGGAACACCACAGGAAGTAATGGACAATCCTAAGTCGTTAACGGGACAATATTTAAGTGGGAAAAAGTTTATTCCACTACCAATTGAGCGTCGCAAACCAGATGGTCGTAAGCTTTCTATTAAGGGAGCAAAAGAAAATAATCTACAAAATGTTAAAGTAGATATACCATTAGGTCTATTTGTCGCAGTGACAGGTGTTTCAGGCTCTGGTAAATCAACACTTATTAATGAAATTTTATATAAATCGTTGGCTCAAAAGCTTAACCGTTCAAAGGTAAAGCCAGGTGAACATAAAGAAGTAGCGGGTATGGAGGAACTAGAAAAGGTTATCGATATTGACCAGTCCCCAATTGGTCGGACACCACGTTCAAACCCTGCCACTTATACAGGCGTATTCGATGATATTCGAGATGTTTTTGCGACAACGAATGAGGCCAAAGTACGCGGCTATAAAAAAGGTCGTTTTAGCTTTAACGTGAAAGGTGGTCGCTGTGAGGCTTGTCGTGGAGACGGTATTATTAAAATCGAAATGCATTTCTTGCCAGATGTATATGTACCGTGTGAGATCTGTCATGGTAAGCGCTATAACCGTGAAACGCTTGAAGTGAAATATAAAGATAAAAGTATTGCGGATATTTTGGATATGACAATTGAAAATGCAGTCTTATTCTTTGAAAATATTCCAAAAATCCAGCGCAAATTACAGACGATTGTGGATGTTGGGTTAGGTTATATGAAACTAGGCCAACCTGCGACGACATTATCTGGTGGTGAGGCACAACGTGTGAAGCTAGCTTCAGAGCTACATCGTCGTTCCACAGGTAAATCATTCTATATTTTAGATGAGCCGACAACAGGTTTACATGCCGACGATATTGCACGTTTACTAGTTGTCTTGCAACGACTTGTAGAAAATGGTGACTCGGTGCTGGTCATTGAGCACAATTTGGATGTTATTAAAACAGCCGATTTCATTATCGATTTAGGGCCAGAAGGTGGCGACAAAGGTGGTACAATCGTCGCTACAGGTACACCAGAAGAAGTAGTAGAAGTAAAGGGCTCCTATACAGGGAAATATTTAAAGCCAATTTTAGTGCGTGATCGTATGCGGATGGACACAGTTTTAGCACAAGCATCCAAATAAAATGTTCGATACGGTGCTAGCTGGCGCTTATATGCGCTGATGAAATAGAATATTTACAAAAAAATTCACGACATTTACACGGCATAGAGAACCATAAGCCTGCACAGATATTTAGTATCTTTGAGGCTTGTGGAACCCCGTGGAAGATAGGTGAATTTTTTTTACATTTTAAAGCCATACTTTTTTCATTATTGAGATGAAACCTTTCATAAAATGAGACGTATAAATAGTATAACGAACTGAGGGAGGCTTTAAGATTTATGCAAAATGAACGTCAACGAATTTTAGAACTTGTGGAAAAAGGGATTATTTCAGCGCAAGAGGCGATTACATTATTAGAAGCATTAGAGCAACCTAGCAAGTCCACTCAAAATGTTATGAATGATGTGTTGAACAAAGAACAACAATCTTCTACAGAAAAAGAGTCTATATTTAATGAAGCGCCAAAAGAGGAGCAAAAGAAGGATACAGATTTCACGAAATATTTCCAAGATGAAATGCAAGATTTTCGTAAAGATTTATCCCAAATCGGTTCACTCTTTATGGACATGATGAATACGGCGGTAAAAAAGGTGAAGGAATTTGATGTGTCCTCTCCATTTGGTGATAAGTTTGAATTTACACATACCGAAGAGTTTGAAGCTGCCAATGTACAAAATGTCATCGTCGAATTACCAAATGGCAATTTTTCATTAGAGCCTGGTGAAGGAGATAAATTCCAAGTTATTTGTAAAGTGAAGGCACCTCTTATTAATGAGAGCGAAGAAGAAACACGCGCTCATTTCCTAGAGCAATTTGTCGTGAAAGAAGATGTAGATTCACTACGAATTTTAAGTCAATTAAAACTTGTACAGGTAAATGTGAAAGTACTTATGCCTAAGGAAAAGTTAGAAAAATTGTCTGTGCGTTTGATGAACGGTAGTGTAACTTTGCAAGATACGGAACTAGAGCAATTGAAAGTAAAGACTTTAAATGGTGTCATTAAAGGTTCTAAGCTAAGTTTTACAAAAGCAGAGGTTGATTCCTCTAACGGTTCAATCGAATTAACAGATGTGCGCGGTAAAGATTTAGAAGCTGAAACTTTAAATGGTCGCGTCTATTTAGATGGTGCATTGGATGAAGTAGAAGCAAAGTCCGTAAATGGACATGTTGTAGTGACGACTTGCTCAAGTAATTCATCAAAAATCAAAGCACAAACTGTTGCTGGAGCTGTTGAATTATATGTGCCTCGCACGATGTCATTAAGCGGTAAAATTGTGACGAATTTTGGTAAAGTAGATGTTGGTATTCAAGATGTTTCAAAAATGGAATCCCAGGATCAGTTTTTATCAAAAGTAGTACGCTTCGACAAAGAAGTAGACAATGCAAACCGTTTATTTATCGAAGGCGAATCTAAAACGGGTGCAGTTTTGGTACGTTATACAACTACAGACGAGCAAGAATTATAAAAAGATAAAGCATTCAGGCTACGAAATAACATAGCTTGAGATTAACGACAAAAGGTATTCGGAATAATCACATTCTGAATACCTTTTGAAATTTCATCAGAAATAGTAGTGACAAATAGCCCTATAAACGACAGTAGTACGCTATGAGCAACTGTTTTCCGCCATTTTTGGACTTATGACATAAATGATCGGCTTCTTCCCCATGATGCGCCCAAATAGGACGTCAATGATTTTCCGATGATGCTACTCGTTGTACATGGAGCCAATAACGGACAACTTGCGCATTGAGGTGGATTGGATTTATACTGTCTTCTTCTACCTTCTTTCGTTGACGTTAAATAGGATACACTAGTTGATTGGAGCGCAGGCGGCGACTTCTGCGGGAATAGCATGAGGTGAAGGCCCCGCAGGAGCGTAGCGACGAGGAGACTGAAGCCGTGCCCGAAAAGCGTCAGCCGTAGCGGGAATCAACGGGTTCATATAGATACTTCTATTTGAAAAGAAAAAATACTGTGACAAAATCAATTTTTTGAGTTTGTCTACAGTATGAGACAATGAAATAACATAGCTTGAATGCTTTTTGACGTTGGTATTGCCTACGTTGCATATACATAAAACAGGGATCGACTTACATACTTTTGAAGCGATCCCTGTTTATTTTTGCTGTCATTTTATAATACACTAGTATAATCTTTGACAATATAATATTTAAATAGAAGCAACTTCCAAGGAATGAAATGAAACTGTAATAAAAAAACATAGATTGAGTGCTATAATAGAAAAAGAAATACATCTTACATGTGTAAGAGGTTTAGGTGGTTTAAATATGATAGAAATGAAAAATGTGACAAAGAAGTACCCGAATGGTGTCGTTGCGACAAATGGCCTTTCGGTTAACATAAAGCAAGGTGAATTTGTCTATGTTGTGGGGCCCAGTGGTGCAGGTAAATCGACATTTATCAAATTGATGTATCGTGAGGAAAAAGCAACTTCAGGCGAAATTACTGTAAACGGCATCGACTTAGGAACATTGAAAAATAAAAAAGTACCTTTCCTGCGCCGACAACTTGGTGTTGTTTTCCAAGATTTTAAATTACTTCCTCGTCTAAATGTCTATGAAAATGTGGCATTTGCTTTAGAGGTAATTGAAGAGGAACCAGCAGAGATTCGTCGTCGTGTTATGGAAGTACTTGAGCTGGTAGGACTGAAACATAAGGCGAGAATGTTCCCGAATGAACTTTCAGGTGGGGAGCAGCAACGTGTTTCCATTGCGCGTTCCATTGTTAATGTACCGAAAGTGGTAATTGCGGATGAACCAACTGGGAACCTAGATCCAGAGACATCTTGGGAGATTATGAATTTATTTGAAGAAATTAATGCACGGGGTACAACGATCGTGATGGCGACCCATAACCGCGAGATTGTGAATACGATTCGCCGCCGGGTAATTGCGATTGAAGGCGGAATGATTGTCCGTGATGAACACGGAGGTGATTACGGCTATGAAATTTAATACGATAAAACGTCACTTCCGAGAAAGTATAAAATCACTTGGTCGTAATAGTTGGATGACAATTGCCTCAGTCAGTGCAGTAACCGTTACTTTGATACTTGTAGGCGTATTTGCACTGATTATGATGAACTTAAACAAAGTAGCCTCAGATTTAGAAAATGATGTTGAAATCAAAGTTTTAATTGATGAAACAGCAGATGAAGCTGCTGAAAAAGAGCTACAGACAAAAATTGAAAAACTGCCCGCTGTCGAGGAGATGACGTATTCGACAAAGGAAAATGAGTTAACGAAATTAGTAAAAGATTTTGGCGATGACTTCAAGTTATTTGAGCAAAGTAACCCATTACGCAATGTAATTTATGTCAAGGCAACAGATCCACAGCAAACAGCAACCGTTGCAAAGGCAATTGACAAATATGACTATACATATGACGTAATGTATGGTGAAGGTAAAGTAGAAAAACTTTTCAACTTCCTAAATATTAGTCGTAATGTAGGACTGGTGTTAATTTTAGGGTTATTATTTACAGCCATTTTCCTAATTTCCAATACCATTCGAATAACAATTATTGCACGTCGTGATGAAATTGAAATTATGAAACTTGTTGGGGCAACGAATTCATTTGTACGAATTCCATTTTTATTAGAAGGTATGTGGCTTGGAATTTTAGGGTCTATTATTCCAATTGCGGTTGTCGCAACCCTTTACCACAATGTATATAAAATTATTGCACCACGTTTAAAAGGGGAGCTCGTTCAATTACTCGATTTCTCACCACTAGTGTACCAGGTAAGCGGTCTACTGTTACTTATTGGTGTGCTGATCGGTATTTGGGGAAGTTTCATGTCAGTTCGTAAGTTTTTGAAAATTTAACTTGACTCAAAATGTAAGTCGTATTTTTTAGTTCATTGAATCGTCAACCACAACTACATTACGCCTTAAGTGAAATATAGATATTAATAGTCGAAGGGGAGTTCGATCGGTGAAAAGTATGGCAAAAAACTCTATAAAAACATTTGCAGCAGTGACTGCACTATTCCTTTTTATCCAAACTCCATCAGCGTATGCAACTAGTTTATCGGATTTAAAAGATGAGAAAAAACAAGTCGAAACAAAGAAAAATGAATTAAATTCTTCAATCAGTAATAAGACAAGTGCTATTAGTGCGAATGAAGAAAAACAACAAAAATTATTAGATCAAATTCAATCGTTAAACGCTGAAATCGACAAAACAAATAGTAATATAAAAAATGTATTAGCGGATATTCAAACGACAAACGCAGAGATTAAAGCATTAGAAGAATCTATCAACGAGCTAATGCGTAAAATTGAAGAGCGCGATGTATTATTACAGGATCGTGCGCGCGCGATTCAAGCGGGTGGTTCGGTCAGCTATATAGATGTTTTACTTGGTTCCAATAGCTTTGTCGATTTCATCGACCGCTTCTCAGCTGTCAATGCATTGCTTGAAGCAGATCGTCAAATCATACGTGACCAAAAAGCAGATAAAGAAACATTAGAAGAACAAAAGCAAGCTTTGGAAAACAAGCGACAAAAGCTTGAAGACAACAAAGCAGAGCTTGAGCGTCTAAAATCATCATTAGATGGACAAAAAGCACAGAAAAATACTTTAGTCGATCAATTAGAAAAAGAACAAGAAAAGCTAAAATCTGAAAAAGTATTACTTGAAAAAGAATATTCTGAGGCGCTTGATATCAGTGCAGAATTACAACAGCAAATCATTGCAGAACAAAATCGTTTAGCAGAAGTGGCACGCCAACAAGAAGCAAAACGTAAAGCGGCAGCAGCAGCCGCAGCAGCCGCAGCAGCAAATTCAGGTGGCTCTTCTGGCTCTTCCACAGTCAATGCACCACAATCTAATGGTACATGGATTAAACCAACAAATGGCCGTTTAACATCCCCATACGGTTGGCGCAATATTGGTGCTGGTCCAGAATTCCACTATGGAGTGGACCTTGCTAACAAAACAGGCACACCGATTTGGGCAGCTGCTGACGGTGTCGTATCATATGCAGCACCGCTTAGCTCGTATGGTAATGTCGTAATTCTTACGCATTCTATCAACGGTCAAATTTATACAACCGTATATGCACATTTAAATTCGTTCAACGTGAGTGTTGGAACAGAAGTGACACAAGGGCAGCAAATTGCAGCGATGGGAAGTACTGGTCGTTCAACCGGTCCTCACTTACACTTTGAGGTGCATATTGGTTCTTGGCAGGGACAAGCAGTTGGTAGTGTAAATCCACTGAAATATATTCCTTTATAACAATAACGAAAGCTACACATTAGAATGTTAGCTTTAGACTGACGACAAAAGGTATTCGGAAATGAACACATTCCGAATACCTTTTGAAATTTTATCAGAAATATTCGTTACAAATAGCCCCTATTAACGAGAGTAGTAGTACGCTACAATCAACTATTTTCTACTTAGCTAGCTTCTTCAAATTTATGGCAGGCAATACACGTTCAATCGTTCTTCTCGACGTGCATAGAATTTGTTTCATGTCACTTTGATGACGAAATGATCTGCTTCTTCCACATGATGCGCCCAAATAGGACGTTCAATGATTTTCCAATGTCAGCATGTCTAATTAATTCTTGTTTATTATTTATATTTTCCGTTGTCATATCTATCACCTCCATCATTTATAAACGTACACTAGTTGATTGGAGCGCAGGCGGCGACTTCTGCGGGAATCGCATGAGTTGAAGGCACCGCAGGAGCTT
>NZ_JBMGUV010000026.1:0-81042 GCF_049058285.1 Lysinibacillus sp. UGB7 | reverse complement strand
TTATAGAGAAATTTCAAATCATTGCATAGTTAGATTTTTACAGTTCAATAATTTCATTTATGTAAAGAGATAAGGCTATTCAATAAGTTGAAAAATGCTTATTGAACAACCTTAAACTGTACTACTTTGCTTTTTTCGCTTGTCGCTCCCATTGCAGTAATGACGGATAAGGATCAAATGCCCATTCCGTACGCCCATTGAACTTGTAGATGCCGTAATGAAGATGGGGTGGGAATTTTCCGGATGTTCCTTCTTTGCCGTAGCCGGAACTACCAACATAACCGAGAACTGTTCCAGGTTCTACAATGTCTCCAATCTCGATTTCCTTATGAAAGCTACCGAGGTGGGCATAATAATGATAGGAATTATGATTATCACGAACGCCAATCCGCCATCCACCAAATTGATTCCAGCCTTTTACTTCAACTACACCATAAGAAGTGGATAGGACAGGCGTCCCGTAGCTAGCAAAAATGTCGGTTCCTTCATGTATTCGTCTCCCTCCCCAACCTCTGTTAGCGCCCCATGTGCCTCTAAAGCTGTAATTGTTGCGGACAGGAATTGGAAAGGTATGTGCATCAAGATCTGTTGTTTTGAAATGTCTATACAAAGTGGAAATTGTAGTGATTTGATTGACAGCTTCTTCGCTTCCGTAATATTCCCATAAAGCTAATTTAAAATCCTCGTCTGTCGAGCCAAACTTCCTTAAATAACTGGCCATGGAGAATATGACATCTTCATCATCGTTAGGACTTGCAATACCATCACCATCGCCATCAAGCCCCATTCCTCCGAAAAAACTGATGGTTTCGGGGATTGTATCTTCCTTTACAGGGTTCAATGCCCCTGACCAATACTCGTCCGAAAATCGAATGGCAATATAACTTTCGCGCTTGGGTATATCTGAGCGGACCGATTGTAAATTGCGTTCAAATTGGTCGATAGCTGCTAAGAAGTGCCATGGAATCAATAATTCATCAAATTGTACATAATAGGACATACGCTGTTGCAAAATTTCCTCTTCAGAGGGTTTTTCTTTTGCCAATGTAACAATGGGGAGAGTAAAACTACATAATAGCAACAATGTTCCAAGGAAAATTAGATGACGATGACTCAATAAATGAACCTCCTTTCTACAGTTAGAATAACCGAATTTAATTATTTCATGAGTATGGTTTGTACAACAAAGTACAATCAACGGAAATCGACTTGCGACTATTGTGAGGCAACTTTTCATTCGGAAACAATTAAAGCGTTACTCTTGGTTTAGGACCATAAAATGAATTTTTTTGTGAAGTGTTTTCTTAACTAACCTAGGACTGTAGTGTAGTTTGGCAACAATTTACTCACTATGCATGGGAATATTTAAAGAATGCAAAAAAGTATTGGGTATCATAATGTCTCTTATTTCATACTATGTTATAAATCAAGCCCTGAATGGAGGGAAGGCTATCAACATTTTAAACAAAGTGAAGAGCTATCGCGAAGAAGAAAATCGACTGAAGTGGGAAGGTACATTTGCAGATTATTTAAGCATTATTAAGGAAAGACCTGAAGTTGCTCAAACTGCCCATTCACGCGTCTATAATATGATTAAAAGTGCAGGTTTAGAGGAACGCGATGGGCAAAAGATGTATCAGTTTTTTGGTCAAGAAATTTTTGGGCTTGAAACAGCAATTGAAAGATTGGTGGAGGAGTATTTCCATCCAGCAGCACGGAGATTGGATGTTAGGAAGCGAATTTTATTACTAATGGGGCCAGTAAGTGGCGGTAAATCAACGATTGTGACCTTGCTGAAACGTGGACTTGAGCAATATTCGCGCACGGATGAGGGAGCAGTCTTCGCAATTAAGGGATGTCCAATGCATGAAGATCCTCTACATTTAATTCCTCATCATTTACGTAAAGAATTTTTCGAGGAGTATGGTATACGGATTGAGGGTAGTTTATCGCCTTTAAATACGATGCGTCTTGAAAAGGAATATGATGGACGTATTGAAAATGTCATAATTGAACGTATTACTTTTTCAGAAGACAAACGAGTAGGCATCGGAACTTTTACTCCTTCTGACCCAAAATCTCAAGATATTGCTGATTTGACGGGCAGCATTGATTTCTCGACAATTGGTGTGTTTGGTTCAGAATCTGACCCTCGCGCTTATCGCTTTGATGGAGAGTTAAACAAGGCCAATCGAGGGATGATGGAATTCCAAGAAATGCTGAAATTAGACGAGAAATTCTTGTGGAACTTATTGTCATTAACTCAGGAAGGTAATTTTAAGGCGGGAAGATTCGCATTGATTAGTGCAGATGAGTTAATAGTGGCACATACAAACGAAACCGAGTATCGTTCATTCATATCGAATAAGAAAAACGAAGCATTACATTCGCGAATTATTGTGATGCCGATTCCTTATAATTTGAAAGTTAGTCAGGAAGAATTGATTTACCAAAAGATGATTAGAGAAAGCGATATTTCTCATGTTCATATTGCACCACATGCATTGAAGGCCGCAGCAATCTTTTCGGTTCTAACAAGGCTTGAAGTTCCGAAGAAACAAGGTGTGGATCTTATTAAAAAAATGCGCTTGTACGACGGAGAAAATGTGGAGGGATTTAATTCCGTTGACTTAGAGGAGCTTAAAAAAGAGTTTCCAAACGAAGGCATGAACGGTATTGATCCACGGTATATTATTAATCGAATTTCTTCAGCCATTATTCGAAAAGAAATACCGTCTATAAATGCGTTAGATGTTCTACGTTCACTGAAGGATGGACTGGATCAGCATGCTTCGATCTCACAGGAAGATCGAGAAAAATATATGAATTATATTGCTGTTGCTAGAAGAGAGTATGATGATATTGCGAAAAATGAAGTGCAAAAAGCGTTTGTTTATTCGTATGAAGAGTCGGCGAAAACACTGATGAATAATTATCTCGATAACGTTGAGGCTTTTTGTAATAAAAACAAAATTTTTGATCGTTTGACTGGTGAGGAAATGAATCCAGACGAAAAATTGATGCGTTCAATTGAAGAACAAATCGGCATTTCAGAAAATGCCAAAAAGGCTTTCCGTGAGGAAATTTTAATCCGTATTTCTGCGTATGCAAGAAAAGGCAAAAGATTTGATTATAATTCTCATGAAAGATTAAGAGAAGCAATTCAAAAGAAACTATTTGCAGACTTAAAAGATGTTGTGAAAATTACAACGTCTTCCAAAATGCCGGATGAATCGCAACTTAAGAAAATCAATGAGGTTGTGGCAAGACTTGTTGATGAACATGGTTATAACACAACGTCTGCAAATGAATTATTACAATATGTAGGTAGTCTACTGAATCGATAAAGACTGAATAGGAGTGTCCCTAGGGCACTCTTTTTATCTTCATTCATTTAGCGGAGGGACGTCAAATGAATGAAAGGACTCCATACTTAAATCGCCACGTCCTGTGGCAGTCCCTGCGTAATGTACATCGAAGTCCTAAAAATTGTGGCGCATGTTGCAGTTTTGAATTGTGCTTATATAATTCAAAACCGGGCGCAGGCCCCGTCGAGGTGTAATTGATTTCTCTAAAAAAGTGCAACATAGGTGATCACAAGCATAGTATAGAAAAAATGCAAATTTGATAGATGGGTGAGGATAAAAATGACTGAAAACCAGAATAAACGATATGCCATCTCTCAGGAAAATTGGTCCCTCCATCGTAAAGGGCACCAAGATCAACAACGTCATATGGAAAAAGTAAAAGATGCCATTAAAAATAATTTACCAGATTTAGTGAGTGAAGAAAGTATCATCATGTCCAATGGTCGTGAGGTTATCAAGATACCTATACGCTCTCTTGATGAATATAAAATTCGCTACAACTACGATAACTCGAAACATGTAGGCCAAGGACAAGGGGATAGTAATGTAGGGGATGTTGTAGCACGTGAACCAAGTAGAGGTAATCAAGGCAATGGCCAAGGTAAAGAAGCCGGTGATAAGCCTGGTAATGATTACTATGAGGCAGAGGTAAGCATCGAAGAAATACAAAATGTGTTATTTAAAGAGTTGGAGCTGCCGAATTTACAGCAAAAAGAAAAAGAAGATATTAAAACCGAAAAGGTTGAATTTAATGATATAAGAAAAAAAGGGCTTATGGGCAATGTCGATAAGAAGCGTACAATTTTAAATGCGCTGAAGCGTAATGCCATGCTGGGAAAGGCAGAAATTACTCCGATTCATAATGATGACTTGCGCTTTAAAACATGGGATGAAGTAGAAAAGCCAGAATCGAAGGCAGTAGTCCTTGCCATGATGGATACAAGTGGTTCCATGGGTTCCTTTGAAAAATATTGTGCCAGAAGCTTTTTCTTTTGGATGACTAGATTTTTACGTTCAAAGTACCAAACTGTAGAAATTGAATTTATCGCACATCATACGGAAGCCAAGGTGGTGACGGAGGAAGAGTTTTTTACTAAAGGAGAAAGTGGAGGAACCATTTGTTCATCTGCCTATATTAAAGCCTTGGAACTAATTGGTGAAAAATATAATCCGACTCGCTACAATATTTATCCGGTTCACTTTTCGGACGGTGAAAACATTTCGATGGATAATGAGAAATGCTTGAAGTTAGTTGGCGAGTTAATGGATGTTTCAAGTATGTTCGGATACGGTGAAGTAAATCAGCATAACCGCTTTTCTACACTTATGTATACGTATAAAAAAATTGAAGATGAGAAATTTAGGCATCATATTTTGAAGAAAAAAAGTGATGTTTACGATGCATTAAAAAGCTTTTTCCAAAAAAGCGAATCTTAATTTGAAGATTAAAGATGGGCAGTACTGAGTATGCAATTCCAAAGGAGGGAGCGAAAAATGGAGAATGAGCTTCACCGAGCGATTGATGAAATAACAGAAATTGCGGCAGGTTTCGGTTTAGATTTTTACACGATGCGATACGAAATATGTCCAGCAGATATTATTTATACATTTGGTGCATATGGAATGCCTACGCGTTTTTCGCATTGGAGTTTCGGGAAACAATTCCATAAAATGAAATTGCAATATGATTTAGGGTTAAGCCAAATTTATGAATTGGTCATTAACTCGGACCCATGCTATGCATTTTTACTTGATACGAATTCATTAACTCAAAATAAGCTAATTATTGCCCATGTATTGGCACACTGTGATTTTTTCAAAAATAATGTGCGCTTTTCCAATACAAGACGAGATATGGTCGAGAGCATGACTGCAACAGCTGAACGAATAGCTAGCTATGAAAGAGAGTACGGCAAGGATGAGGTTGAACAGTTTTTAGATGCGGTGTTAGCCATTCAAGAGCATATCGACCCATCTATCATACGACCTAGGCTGTTTACCGGTAATGAGGAAGAGGACGAAGAAGAAATTATTGCGTCAAGATCACCATATGATGATCTTTGGAGTTTAGATGAAAAAGAACAAGAACATAGAACGGTTCGAAGAAGATTAAAGCAGTTTCCGTCAAAGCCAGAAAAGGATTTATTACTATTTATTGAGGAACATAGTAGAGAGCTAGAGGAGTGGCAGCGCGATATTTTAACAATGATGCGTGAGGAAATGCTTTACTTTTGGCCGCAATTAGAAACGAAAATTATGAATGAAGGCTGGGCGTCCTATTGGCATCAACGAATTATGCGCGAGCTCAAGCTCACAACTACAGAGACCATAGAATATGCAAAATTAAATGCAGGCGTTGTGCAACCGTCTAAAACATCAATTAACCCTTATTATCTTGGGCTGAAAATTTTTGAGGATATTGAACAACGATATAATAACCCTACAGAAGAAATGAGAAAGTTAGGCGTTGAGCCGAACTCGGGTCGCGAGAAAATGTTTGAGGTGAGAGAGATTGAATCGGATATTTCTTTTATCCGAAATTATTTAACAAAGGATTTAGCAAAACAAGAGGACCTTTATTTGTTTCAGAAAAAAGGCAATGAATACCGTATTACTGACAAAGATCATGAAATGGTGCGTGATCAGCTCGTATCCATCCGGGTAAATGGTGGGTTTCCGTATATCGTGGTGAAAAATGGCGACTACTTACGGAATGGGGAGTTATATTTAGTGCATGGTTATGAGGGGATGGAGCTTGACCCACGATATTTAGAGAATGTATTACCGTACATTTATCAACTGTGGGGGCGACCGGTGCACTTGGAAACGTGTGTTGATGCAAAACCTGTTCTTTATTCATATGATGGAACTAAAAATTATAAGCGATCAGTGTAATTGTAAAACTTCTATCATGGGCTGATAAAACCCACAGATAGAAGTTTTATTAGTTAGTAACATTGGTGCCATAAAGCTTACTCTTTTTTTCTTGTTTCTTTATAAATTATCTTTGTTTTCTTCTTGATTTTGATTGGAGCTTGAATGTATTTTGCTATCGATTACTAAGCTATCACGTACTTTTATTCCTTGTTGTCCACCAGCCTCGTCATTATCATTACCGGCTATGCCACTTCTTCCATTCCCATCAGCAAATTGAGAATTTTGGTTTCTTGTGCGGCTACCGTTTAAAGCATTTTGCCCACCTTGGTTGGCATTTGTCCCCACATCTTTATTAATCTGTCCGCCACCCTCAGCTCTTTGTTCAATATGAATGTCCGTATTTCCAATATTAAACGTGAGATGAATCGTGATATTATCTTTTTCGTGATCTTTTGAATGTTCTCTTTCCAGTTCTTTAGATGAATTGTTTCTCCTCGAAAAATCTTTATATCCAGCCATCGTTTGCTCACCCCTTTCACTTAGGTATATTACTAACGTATTAACTTAACTTGAACTTACTTGTACGTGTAGCCTTGTGCTGAAATAGAAATAATTCAAAGTAAGTGTCATAATAAACCTAGCCTACGAGAAATAAATAATGAATAACTGCTCGCTATCGTGAAAATTTGTTAAAATGAATAAGATTATTTGAATAACATAGAACTGGAACGGTGAAAAAACGTTGAGAACATTTAAAAAGGTCTATATAGAAATTACCAGTGTCTGTAATTTGGCTTGTAGTTTCTGTCCACCGACTGCACGTGCAAAAGGGCTAATTAAGGTAGAACAATTTAATAAAATACTTGATGAAATACGACCACATACCAAATACATTTACTTGCATGTCAAAGGTGAACCACTGTTACATCCACGCATCGATCAGTTATTAGATGCTGCACACGCCAAGGGCTTTAAGGTCAATATTACGACCAATGGGACATTGATTAAAAAGAATCGTGAAAAATTGTTAGGTAAGCCGGCACTACGCCAAATCAATTTCTCATTACATAGCTTTGATGGTCATGAGGGCTCAGAAAATCGAGAGAAATATTTAGGTGATATATTGGATTTTGTCCGTGATGCAAAAGACTTTAATACAATCATTTCATATCGTCTCTGGAATTTACAACAAGAACATGTAACGGATATTGCGGCGAGAAGAAATCGAGAGACGTTAGAAATCTTAGAAAATGAATATACGCTGGATTATCGTATTGAGGAGAAAGTTCAGCCGGGCAAAGGCGTGAAAATTGCCAACAATATTTATTTAAATCAGGACCATGAGTTTAGATGGCCTAGTCTGCTCGCACCTGAGGATGAGGGCAAAGGTTTTTGTCATGCGTTACGTAGCCAAGCTGCGATTCTTGTTGATGGTACAGTTGTGCCGTGTTGTCTTGATGGTGAGGGTGTCATCAATCTAGGTAATGTTAATCAGACATCATTTACAGAGATTGTAGAGGGTGAACGTGCGAATAATATTGTTGAAGGATTTTCAAGACGAGAAGCGGTCGAAGAACTATGTAGAAAATGTGGCTATCGCCAAAAATTTGGGATGGAATAGTTGGTTCGAAAACAGCCGCTTGCTTTTTTGGGCTATTTAAAATTAAAAAACAGCACAAATGGTAGTGTTACCCATTTGTGCTGTTTTTCTTCGATTGTGCATCCACAGTATTTAAAAAATCCTTTGTTATACGTACAACATATTTTACTTCATCTAAATCTCGCTCTCTTAGTAATGAGCGATGAATGTCGAGCATTAGATTCTTCTCTTCAATATCGGTAACACCGGATAACTTTTGGAAATTAAACAGTTCTTCAGGTGCAATATCTAACGCCTTCATAAGCATCTCTAATGTGCTTAATGTGATATTCGATTGACCATGCTCAATATTTGAGATTCGACCTTTACTAAAACCTAACTTCCCCGTTTTTTCTGCAACTTCTTCTTGACTAAGTCCCTTAGAAACTCTAATGATACGGAGTTGTTCGCCTACAAGCTTTAAAAAGTCTGACATATCATTCACCTCTATGTAAAAAACTAGAGAAAAACCTTTGAAATGCATATACCATTATATTTGTATAATGGATAAAAAGTTACATTAAAATGGTACAATAGAGAGAGGTATTATTTGTTCGTGCGAAATTTAAGAAAGATACATAAGAATAAGTAAAAAACTTCAAGCAGATATGTTGTAGACAAAGTAAATAAAAATGGGGGATACAAGCATGCTAAAACGTTATAGATTAAAAGAAATTGTTTTAATTGTTGCCGGGTTATCAGTACCGAATATGCATTATTTCTCAAATATAAAGCATTTTAAGTGTGTTAAAGTGCCTGCAAAGACAATCATTCTCGCTAAAAGTGGTAGGAGTGGTACTGAAAAAAAGATATATCAATGTGAAACTGAAGTTTGCATTGCAAATGATAATGTAGCTATCATCCCAAATGAATCCATCATTTTAAGTGATTATTTATTGCATTACCTCAATTGGTATCAGTTAGGTAATGATTGGCAACATTTGTCTCATCTAACTGTAGATGTCCCAGGAATTGAAATGCAAACGAAAATCGTGCAGTTGTTAAATGCGATGCAGCTTTTAATAAAAAATAGAGACTCCTTAATAACATTGGTAGAAGATTTACCGCAGCATTTTAACGATATTTCGATGCAAGCTGAAAGCCATACAAGACACTTAAATTTAGGGTTTGATCAAGTTCAAAACTGTTATATTTCCTTGCTTCATAAAATCTTTAAAGGAGATCTTTTCAAGGAAATTCAACAACCTGATAATTTTATAGAACAATTGTGTAAAAAAAATATGAGTCAGTGCTAAGTGGTACAAGTAGCTCTTACATGAACCGTTTGCTATGTTTAACGATAGATTGGGGATGTTCCTAAAGTAAAAACAATATACGTAGAGGTATTCTAGATTCCTGCACTCGTATTTGCGACGAATGCGTGAAAAACGTAGGAACAGGAAAAGCAAGAGCAAGAGCATGAGCATGAGCATAAGACCCACCGATGCGGCTCATGCTTGCCTGTGGAAAGAAAGTGAAGCGGCATTTTACCATATAGGCAGACGGGCGTTTTTGTTTTAAGAGACAGCCCCTATCTAGCATGTATGATGTCTTATAGATGCAACGCTTTTAAGCTAATCTTCGGGGCGCCTCTACTAGCTCATGTCAAATTTCAATGATAATTGGCAATATCATTGGTTTTCGCTTCGTTTGAGAAAAGAGATATTGGCCCACTACTTTTTTTATTTCTTTTTTTAAGACGAATATTTGCTGTTTATTTTCTTCTTGCAATTCACTAACTGTTGTTTTGACGAGGACATCTACTTTGCGTAGTAACATTTCTGAATCTTTTGCATAAACAAAACCGCGTGAAATGGTATCTGGTTCCGCAATAATCGTACCATTCTCCTTACTGATCGTTAAAACAATAACGAGCATACCGTCTTCAGATAGTTGTTTGCGGTCACGTAATACAATCCCTTCAACCTCACCTATACCAATTCCATCAACATACGTATCGCCGGATGGAATCTTGCGTGTTTGTCTTGCCTTGGCATTTTCAATATCAACGACGTCCCCATTTTTCATGATAAAGGTATGGCCTCTTTTGACGCCTACCGCTTCTGCTAACAGCCGATGCTGGTGTAACATACGGAATTCACCATGAATGGGTATGAAAAATTTTGGTTTCATGAAGGTCAACATCAGCTTTAAATCTTCTTGGTAGCCATGTCCAGAAACATGCATCCCCGTGTTACTTGCAGATCCATAAATTACTTTTGCCCCTAGCTGAAATAAATTGTCGACGATTCGTGAAACACCTTTCTCATTCCCAGGAATAGGAGAAGCTGCTAAAATGATTGTATCATCAGGTAAAACTTTAACCTCACGATGATTTCCGCTGGCTAAGCGAGAAAGCGCAGCTAATGGCTCACCCTGACTCCCTGTACATAAAACCACTACTTCTTCAGGTGGAAGATACTTTACTTCACGTGCATCGATTAGCATGTCGTCAGGTATAGTTAGATACCCTCGTTCTAAAGCGACTTCTACAACATTCACCATACTACGTCCAAGTAATGCAAGCTTTCTTTTTGTTGCAATTGTTGCGTCGACAATCTGTTGAATACGATTTACATTAGAGGCAAATGTAGAGATGATGACTTTGCGATCGGCATGAAAAAAAGCTTCTTCAATATGACCTCCGACAAGTTGTTCTGATGGTGTTAACCCAGGTCGTTCGGCATTCGTACTTTCAGATATAAGCACTAGTACACCCTGCGTACCAATTTCGGCCATTTTATGAATATCAGCATATTGATTGTTCACAGGGGTTAAATCGAATTTAAAGTCACCAGTGTGTACAACATTACCTTCAGGGGTGTGAAAAACGATACCTAAGCAATCAGGTATACTATGGTTCGTTCTGAAAAAACTAACGTCCATAAGCCCGAGTTTTAACGCGGACTCAGAATGTATTTCTATTAGGTCTGTCTCTCTCAAAAGTTTATGCTCTTTTAGCTTTAACTCAATTAACCCGAGTGTAAAACGAGTTGCATAAATAGGAACATTTAATTTTTTTAAAAGATAAGGAATACCACCAATATGATCCTCGTGTCCATGTGTCACAATCAGTGCTTTTATCTTCTCTTTATTTTCCTGTAAATAAGTAATATCGGGGATAATCAAATCAATGCCCAATAAGCTTTCATCTGGAAACTTAGCACCACAATCGATAATTACCATATCGTTTCCGTATTGTACAACATACATATTTTTACCGATTTCATTGATGCCACCTAAGGCGAAAATGGATAATGTATTGTCTGTCATGGCCAAAATTATTTCCTCCTATTTTTAACTTACTACAATACTTTTTAGTATTGCTTCAGGTGATGTATCTTATACTTTTGATACATAATCAAAGAACAAAGAAAAACAACTATGCATATAAAATAATTGCAAAGTTGTTTCATGTTGTTGAAAAACTATAAAAGGTGTCCTATTAAATAAAGTATGACTCTTCGGCAAAACGAGCCGTTGATTTCCGTTCCAACTGAGCACTTTCCTGGGGGCGTCTGATGAGCCGCTTCACTCGCAGGTGTCACTCTAATGTATAGTACGATTCTTCCGCAACAGGGGTTTATGTGCTAAAGCGAAGCTTCACAACAAGCACAATCGTGTCAAAAAGTGCTACGCTATCGTTGATTGGAGTGGAAGGCTACTAGGGGTGAATGGATACTGCTGTACCGATGGGAACGATACTAGCAAGTTCCTCCACATCGTGATTATGCATACGTATACAGCCGCGTGAAACGGCATGACCAATAGAACTAGGGTCATTGGTTCCATGAATGCCATAGTGTTCTTTAGATAAACTCATCCACATTGTACCAAAAGGTCCACCTGGATTAGGCGCTTTATTAATGATAATAAAACTACCTACAGGTGTACCATGTAACATTCTACCGACGGCAATAGGATATTGTTTTTGAAGGATGCCATCTTTGAATAGCCGTAACCAACGATTTTCGATGGAAATATCGATTTGATAAGGGATTGTATTAGGATCTGGAAAACCCGGTATGACAATTTGTTGCCCGATATAAAGAACATTTGGATTAATTCCTGGATTTGCGGAAATTATTGATGACAAAGGGGTACGATAATCTCTAGCGATTTGAGATAATGTTTCGCCTGCTTTGACGGTATGAATCAGTGTAACCACCTCCCGCTATTAGTTGTTATAGTGTATTTTATGCTTGGAGTAGAGAAAGTGCCGAAAGTGATTTAGCAAAGGATGAAGTGTGGAAATAGCGGTTAAGTTAAGCGCAAGGTATATCTGATAGTAGGGGAGCATTTAATAATGAAGGAATTTAAAATTACTTATTTTTTTGATGAAATGCATTATGTCCGAAGATTTATTCATATTGAATCGCAAGAAAAAGCTGAGCAATTGGTACGAAACGAGCGAGATCAATATATTTCATTTACAGATAGTAGAGGAATTTATCATGAACTGCATACAAAAAATGTCCGAGTAATTCAAATCTCTGAATACCATCGTGTAGATAAAACAAAACATAAAGTGAAAAAGTAGTCCATGTTAAAGGTAAACGCTGAAGACACATAATCTGTTCACCTTTACACACATTATAGATAAAGGAGTGTGGAATGATGGACAAAGAAAATGTACCGCATGACAAAAAAATGTTTATGAACTTAGCCAGTAAGGATAAACCAGACATGGTGGAATCGGATACAATTAGTATTTTCGATTTGCACGAAGACATGCAAACAGTGGATATCATACCAATTGCTGAGCTCAATAAAAGAGTGAAAAGAGAAGGCGACGAACTGATTGAACTGCAGCCGGATGAATTATAGAAATGGAGGTATTTGTATGAGTGATAATCATAAAGCGTTGTTCACTTCTTCAGGTACGAACATTAACGAGGTAAAAAGGAAAAATGCAGCTTCTGGGTTATCCTACAATGAAGTAAAAGAGCTGTTAGCTAAAAATGGTGGACAGGGGACAGCAATCTATAGTGATACGAACATTCAAGAAGTAAAAATGGAAAATCAGTCATTTAAGAATAATTCATGATTGCCTAAAGGGAGTGCGAAATATATTTGTATTTCGTACTTCTGATTTTGTACAGTACAATATCACGAGTAGAAAGGAGTGCATGCAATTGCCTACTGGTGAAAAGTGTTGTCCAATATGTGAACAAGAAAATCATTGCGAGCTGGCTCAAGGTAACAATACTTGCTGGTGTATGAAGGAGAGCTTTCCTGAAAATATCTTGGAAGCGGTAACTCAACAACCTAATAAGTGCATCTGTCGAAAATGCTTAAATACATATAAATACAAAGGTATATAGTTTTAGATGATCTGTTGGTACAAATGTCTATTACACAACAACCTACAGGGCATACATTACTCTGAAAGGAGTGTGTCTAATGTCTAAACCAATTGAACTTAGTAATGTAACACAGGCATATTTAGAGGAATATCAAAAAATCCTTAATAAAATGATGCAGGGTATGACCTATGTTACCATTACATGTAGCATATCAGAGAATTTCATCAAACAAATAATTCCGCATCAAGTAGCTGCTATTAAAATGTCAGAAAACGTTTTACGTTATACAACAAATATCCCTGTTCAAAACTTCGCATTAGAAATAATAAATACTCATTCTGAAATAGTAGAAAATCTAGAAGCAATACAAAATAGATGCTGTATCGTGCAAAATTCAGAATATGAATTATATGAATATATGTGTACGTTTAAGGAAATAACGGAAGTCATGTTCCAGGCAATGTGTGCACCACCAATTTCTAATAGTATTAATGTGAATTATATCCAAAAAATGATTATCCATCATCAAGGAGGCGTACGATTAGCGCAAAATGTATTGAGATTCTGTATTTGCCAAGAGTTAATTCCGATTCTCCAATGCATGATTAAAACATTATGCTGTCAAATCGAAGAGATGCAAAAATTACTGAAAGGCTTGCAGGATTGTTAATAAAAAAACGCTAAAATCTACGGTGATTTTAGCGTTTTTGTGTTATATGAAAATCGATGAGATGCGGGCTGCGTTGTTCTAAGTCTATATAAGCACGTTTATTACCACAATAATACAAAATCACGTGCGTGGACGTTAACTCTTTACATATTATTATCTTTTTGTACACTTGGTTGACATTATCTCACCATAACTATAACACATTTATCCATGTCCATGAAATAGCTAAATTCGGTTAGCCAATGCCATTGAAAGTTGTGAATTTTCCTGTAGTGAAGTAAATGGTGCGCACATAAACGTTACTGTTCGCTTTTCACTGTCATAAAGACACCATTCACGATGGTCAACAACAGAACCAACATTGATGCCATATTGTTTATCATGTAAGGTAATCGGCTGACCAAAATGAATACGAACGGGTAGCTTTTTATTAAGACTATAAAGGCCTGACTCATGGCTATGTCCGAAAAAAAGAAGCTTTTTTTCGAATGGAGGGAAAGTAGGTTGCCATGTAACACTCCACTTAAATTGATGGCCGTGCATAAGTGTTGCGCCATCAATGTCCATTGTTTCAGGGAGTTCTATAAAACGCTCGATGCCTGTCACTTGTGTAATACGTTCTTCTTGATTGCCTCGGATGGATGGGAACGTTAGTAAATTTTCAAAATCACTTTCTATGATAGCTGCTTTTTGCAACGGCAAGTCAGACACAGATTTCGCCTTTTTTTTACTAACAATACATTCATATAAATCACCTAATCCTATTACTTCAGCATTCTTCGCTGTTTGTTGAATGTGAGCCAATACGGCTTTTGTATCTTCAATACTAGAATGTAAATCTCCTAAAAGTGCATACAGCATGTTAACCAGGCCTTTCTTCAAAATGGATTGTACAAGTATCATACACCTAACAGAAATTGATAGAAAAGTAAAATGTATAAGTATATTTTGTTACATATCACTGAAATTTTAGTGTGTGATGAAAAATTGCCAACTTAATTATAGCTTGATAAAATATAAAATGTAGTCAAAATTTTCTGAATTCGGATACTAGAATAGTATTTTAACGGCAGTCATAAAATTTAAACTACACGATATAGGTGTAATTGATGGTAAACAATTAGGGGGGCTTTCAATGACAATGTTAATGACTGATATTTTACAGAACTATGCAGAGCAGCAACCACAGGCAATTGCAACAATGTATGGCGGCAACAATGTGACCTATAGGGATTTTTATGGTCGTGCAAGTAAATTTGCAGCGTACTTACAACAACAGGGTTATGAAAAAGATGATGTTATTGCATTGTATACGCTCAATTCAGATTTATTTTTAACTGCTTATATCGGTGTTCAACTAGCAGGCTTTGTCGCTATGCCCATTAATACAAAATTGGCTACACCAGAGGTCGAATTTATTTTTGATCATTCACAAGTAAAAGGCCTTATCTATGATGAACGAATCGAAGATGCTATTGCAGAGATTCCCTATGCATTCCACCATGTAGTAGGTTTAAAAGACATGGTAGAAATTATTCAAAAGCATGAAGGGCAAAGAAAGGCTGTCATATTGGAGCCGAATGAAACAGCTGTTGTTATGTATACTTCTGGTACAACAGGTAAGCCCAAAGGAGTAATGCTGACTCATCAGAATATTGCTTCCACAGCAGACATCTGGTCAACATCTATGAATATGACGAATACGGATAAAATGTTTATCTGTACGCCACTATTTCATTGTGCAGGACTCCACGTATTTGCTATGCCGATGTTTTATAAGGGGGGGACAGTCATTATAGAGGAAGGATTTTCTCCAACAAATACGCTCGTACAACTTGCAAACAAGCAGGCGACCATTTTCTTTGGCGTACCGTCCATGTATACAATTATTTTAAATACACCGGCATTTAAAGAACATACATTTAATAATTTACGTTTACTTTGTTATGGAGCTGCACCGATGCCTTTTGAGCTTGTCAAACAGGTAAAAGAGGCATTTCCACAGGTGAAGGTTCAAAATTTATATGGTCAAACAGAAAATTCACCAGCGGCTACTTCTCTATTAGATGCTGATGCATTAACGAAAATTGGCTCGGTGGGGCAACCATTAGCACTGACTGAGGTACGAGTAGTCGATAGCTATGGTGAATCAGTGCCAGCTGGGCAAGTTGGCGAGATTTGTGTGAAAGGTCCGCAGGTGATGAAAGGCTATTTACGTAATGATGAGGAAACAACTCGAACAATCCGAGATGGCTGGCTTTATTCAGGTGATTTAGGGCGCTTTGATGAAGAAGGATATTTATATATTGTAGACCGTAAAAAAGATATGATTATTCGTGGTGGTGAAAATATTTATCCGATCGAAGTGGAAGAGGTTTTATATCAATTGCCAGAAATTTTAGAAGCAGCAGTTGTTGGTTTACCGCATGAAGTTTATGGTGAGGTATCAAAGGCGTTTGTTGTCTTGAAGGATGGGCATTCTTTAAATGAAGAAACGATTCTTGCCTATTGCCGTACACAACTTGCCAAATATAAAGTGCCTCATGAAATTGAATTTTTAGTAGAATTACCACGCAATGCATCCGGAAAGGTACTGAAGCATACTTTACGCGCTACAGTGAAAACAATTTAATAAATGGAAAAAACGTAGCCAGTTCATTAAAAAGTAGCATGATAAAATAGGAACACTTATGAAATTAGCGTATAATAGAGACTGCAATTAATTGAAATAATAGAATTGAAGATAGTGTTATTGTCTTCGAACAAGATAGGAGCGGAATTTTGTCTTGTGGACGAGGTATAAACGCCTTTTTATAATAGGTCTTATAATGATTATGCTACTTTCGGGCTGCGATCAGCTATGGCAGCAAGATAAACAAAAAAATCAATTAACCGTGTTAACGGTGGAATTTAATAGCGGAGCACCGATCCCTAAACTCTATATAAAAGTGACAGATTTGGAGACAGGTGAAGAGATTGAGGATGCACTTGGTTCTGAAGAGGGCGAGGCGACATTCTCCAAACTTGTAGAGGGTAAGGAGTATACAATTGCCGCTACCACACTTGAAAATAGTATGGGGGGCGATGGGTATACAACGATTGATACTTTTATATATGATACGTCAAAGCCATATTATCGACTGCAAACTCATTTTTCAAGAAATGAGCAAGAACTGGATGTGCCCATTGTGATGCAAAACCCCGAACTACCACATGGCTGTGAGATTACATCGCTGACAGCAGTATTAAATTATTACGGTATGAATGTTACAAAGCTAGAAATGGCTGATACGTATTTACCGAAGCAGAATTTTAAAATAATCGGGGGGCAACGATTTGGACCAAATCCAGCACATGCATTTGCTGGAGATCCGAGTGATAAAGCAACTGGCATGTACGTCTTTGCAGCGCCAATTGTGAAAGCGGCACAAGCAGCTATAGAAGCGAAGCAGGCTGATTTACGTGTAACAGACAAGAGTGGTGCATCACAGGAAGAGATTTTAGAGCTTGTCCAAGAAGGAGTACCAGTTGTGACATGGGTCACGCTAGATTTATCAAAACCGAAAAGAAAAGCAAGTAAAGGTTGGATATACGAAGGAGAACCAACGCAACGTGATGGGTACGTAAACCTTCATGCTGTCGTATTAACAGGCCATTTAGACGGGAAAGTAGTCGTAATGGACCCACTAAAGGGCTATGTCACATACAATGAAGATCAATTCTTTAAAAGCTATCAGGAGCTAGGTTCACAAGCAGTAGCAGTGCATAAGTAATATCAAAAGTGCTGTTGCAAACGGCTGTACTTGCTTCAATTGAAGGCATATCTAACAATAATGGCACAGTATGTTACACTAATATAAATAGCTAAAGGGAGTTGAGTAGAATGGCCATTGAGCACACTTTTTTACCGGTTTTATTGGGCGATGAAATGAATGCTTACGGCATGGCACGAGCATTTTACGAGTCCTATGGCGTTAAACCACTCGCATTAAATCATACGAACAAAGCCAAAATTCAACACAGTGATTTACTTACTTTTCGTGAAGTGCCAAGACTACATATCGAAGAACGATTTGTTGTTGCTTTACAAGCGATAGCTGATGAATTTGCAGAAAAAAAACTGCTATTGCTGGCCTGCGATGAATTTTATGTGAAGAAAATTGTCCATCATAAGGAGGAACTGTCACAGTTTTTTATCATTCCTTATGTGGATGCTTCACTTGCAAATCAGCTACTGACACGTGAAAGTATGTACCAACTATGCGCGGAATTCGGCTTCGATTACCCAAGCTTGCATGTATGTACGGTGAATGACTATGAGCAATATGATATGCCCTTTGAGTATCCAGTTGTTATCAAGCCAATGAATATGATGAAATATGCTGCATGTATTTTCCCTGGTAAGAAAAAAGTATATATTGCACATGATAAGGAAGAAAAGGATGCCATTTTCCACGCAATTTATAAAGAATCTGCGTACCGTGATGATTTAATGATTCAACAGTATATTCCAGGTGATGATGCCAATATGCGTGTTGTAAATGCTTATGTTGGACAAGATCGTAAAGTTAAATTACTATCTGTAGGAAACCCTATTTTAGAAGAACATTCGCCCGATGGTATCGGTCGCTATGTTGCCATTATGACAACCTATGACAAAGCGTTGATGGAACTTGTAAAGACATTTCTTGAAACAATTCACTTCCAAGGCTTTGCAACGTTCGATATGAAATTTGATGAACGTGACGGTCAATACAAACTGTTAAGTATTGAATTACATAATGAACTTTCGAATTATTATGTGACAGCAAGTGGCTATAATTTAATGCAGTATGTAGCGGATGATTTCATTCGCGATAGTAAACAGCAACTAACATACGTGCAAAATAAGCATCTTTGGACGATTGTGCCTAACGGTGTATTATTTAAATATGTATTAAACGAACAACTAGTGATTGAAGCGAAGAGTCTTATTCGCCAAGGCTTAGCGACCGATTCTATTTTTAATTATAAGGATATGAATGCGAAACGTTGGTTGAATGTAACGCTCGATAATTTAAACTTTTATCGTAAGTATAAGAAATATTTTAACAACAAAGGTCTGTCGAACTCATGAAAAAACAAACTTTAGGTATTATTGGTGGCGTTGGTCCACTAGCAACAATGTTTATCGGTGAAATGATTGTAAGACGTACAAAGGCTATCAAGGATCAGGAACATGTACATACAATTATCGATAATGACACAAATATTCCTGATCGTACGGCTTTTATTTTAGATAATACAAAGCAAAATCCAGTTCCAGTCTTAATTGAGGATGCCAAAAAACTAGCTTCTGTTGGAGCAGACATGATTGCTATTCCATGTAATACTGCGCATACTTTTTATGATGAATTAGCACAAGGCTCTCCAGTACCTGTGTTACATATGATTCGTGAAACGGCCAAGCGCGCGCATGAATTAGGAGCGAAGCGAGTCGGTATTCTAGCGACAACAGGTACGTTAACATCTCGTATGTATCAGGATGCACTTGAGAACTATGGCATTACGCCCGTTGTACCAGATGATGCCATGAAAGAAAAAGTCATGATGATTATTTACGATTATGTAAAGGCTGGTAAGGATGTCACCAAAGAACAGTGGCAACCAATTGAAGAGGCGATGCTTGCACTTGATTGCGACCGTATTGTTTTAGGGTGTACAGAGCTGTCCATCGTCAATCGAGATTTAAAATTAAACGACAAATATATAGATTCACTAATTGTTTTAGCTGAGTGTGCTATTTTAGCATGTGGCTATGAATTAGTGCGTTAA
Organism: Lysinibacillus sp. UGB7; assembly: GCF_049058285.1. NCBI lineage: Bacteria > Bacillati > Bacillota > Bacilli > Caryophanales > Bacillaceae > Lysinibacillus > Lysinibacillus sp. UGB7. The sequence goes on along the minus strand of NZ_JBMGUV010000026.1, from coordinate 61,368 downwards.
CATTTGGCTCACCTGTTGGTAATAGGTGAGCCTTTCACTTCGACAAGTAAGTTTGTAGTTGCGAAAACGATAGTCAGCAATGGACATTTAATGTTGAGAATGCTCCGCATCAGATACAATGCTATCGAGGTATAATAGATATACAGAAGGAAAATGCTTGTACAGGGCTAGTATGTTAAACTAGTGTCAAGCAGGATAAAAGGTGGGAATTGACATGTCAGTAATAAATTTATTAAATGAAGGTCTACAAGCAAAATGGAATTTCGAAGAGCCAATGAAAATTCAAGATGAAATGATTCCAGCAATGCTTGATGGCAAAGATATTGTAGCTGAATCGCCAACAGGCTCTGGGAAAACATTAGCCTATGTGTTGCCTTTATTAAACAAGGTAAATGGAACGAAAAAACAAACACAAGGACTTATTGTTGCCCCATCTCAGGAATTAGCGATGCAAATCGTGGAAGTTATTCGCGAATGGACAGCTGGTACTGATATTACAGTTCAACAACTAATAGGCGGTGCAAACTCGGCGCGTCAAATCGAAAAACTGAAGAAAAAACCGACAATTGTTGTTGGTACACCAGGCCGTCTAAATGAATTAGCACGTGCGGGTAAATTAAAACTTAAAGAAATTGAAACGGTAATTTTAGACGAATGTGATCAGTTACTAAGCCGTGAATATCGTGTAGTAGTAAAATCCTTTATCGAAGCCTCAGCCTACGGTCGTCAGGTAGTTGTCGTTTCAGCCACAATTACAGAGGAGATTGAATTAGTGGCTAGCCGTATGATGTTTGAGCCATTACGCTTCAAAATTAAACCTGAAGATATGGTAAAGTTCGGCAAAGTTGTACATTCATTTGTGAAGGTAGAAGAACGCGATAAAACTGATTTCCTGCGCCGTTTATCCCATACGGATGGCTTACGTGCACTGGCCTTTGTCAACAATATTGACCAATTACTCATGAAGGAAACTAAGTTACAATACCGTGCTGCACCGATTGTGACACTACATTCTGACATGAAAAAAGAAGAACGTAAAAAGGCATTAGATGCATTCCGTAAAGGAGATGCTCGTATTTTAATTGCCACTGATATAGCGGCACGTGGTTTAGATATCGCAGGTTTAACACATGTTATTCATGTTGACGTGCCACGCACGATTGAGCAATATTTGCATCGATCTGGTCGTACAGGACGTGCAGGTGCTGATGGCGAAGTCTTAACATTATTATCGTACCACGATGAAAAAACCTATAAAAAGTGGACACGCGAAGTTGCTGGTAAGCCAGTTCAAAAGGTATGGCATGACGGTGAACTAGTAGAAGGTAATTCAAAAACTATTGGACAAAAACGAGGGAAATAATATGACTTTTGATGAGAAATTACAAGCATATGCAGAGCTTGCCGTAAAAGTTGGCGTCAATATTCAACCAGGTCAATATCTATTAGTGAACACATCTGTGGATGCATTAGACTTTGCTCGTTTAGTGGTAAAAGAGGCCTATAAAGCCGGAGCAGGTCGTGTTCATGTTAATTTTTCAGATGGTGTAATGGACCGTGCCTATTTCGAACATGCCTCAGACGAAGAGTTAAATCGTTATCCAGAGTGGATAGTCAAAATGCGCGATGAGCTAATCGAGCGTAAAGGCGCACTTTTATGGATTGACGCTGCAGATCCAGATCTTTTAACAGGTATTCCGGCAGATCGTTTGGCAACACAACAAAAAGTAGCAGGTGCTGCACTGAAAAACTATCGAAATGCTGTGATGAAAGATTTAATCGCTTGGTCTATCGTAGCAGTGCCATCTCCAAAATGGGCAGCAAAGGTATTCCCAAATTTAGTTGCAGAAGAGCAAGTATCTGCGCTGTGGGAAGCTATTTTTAAAACAGTGCACATCGGTGAGGGGAACGCAGTTGAAAATTGGCGTTCACACGTGGCAAATTTAGAATCCCGAGCAACTTTATTGAACAGTAAAAAATATACAAAGCTTCATTATACAGCACCGGGTACAGATTTAACGATTGCTTTAGCACCTCAGCATAAATGGCTTACTGGTGGAAGTAAAACACCTGATGATACGGTATTCATTGCCAATATGCCGACAGAAGAGGTTTATACATTGCCGATGAAGCAAGGGGTTAATGGGTTTGTCAGCAATACTAAACCATTAGTTTATCAAGGCAATATTATTGATGGCTTCAAGCTTACTTTTGAAGAGGGGAAAATTATCAAGGCTGAAGCACAAACTGGTCATGATTTATTGCAAGAGCTTATTGCGGTGGATGAAGGTTCGTGCTATTTAGGCGAAGTAGCACTTGTACCATATGAGTCACCTATTTCAGCATCAGAGATTTTATATTTCAATACTTTGTTCGATGAAAATGCTTCAAACCATCTAGCTATTGGTGAAGCATATCCAACTTGCCTAGAAGGTGGAAGAGATTTAGAAAACGGACAGCTTGAAGCATTAGGCGCCAATATTTCTGTGACACATGAGGACTTTATGATTGGTAGTGGCGAAATGGATATTGACGGAATTTTACCTGATGGTACGGTAGAGCCGATTTTCCGTAAAGGTAGCTGGGCAATTTAAGCAACATTTAATATGCCTTTTAATATGCCTAAGGTGAATAAATAGGAGATGAGCAGATGAAACGACTACTGGGTTTAATAAGTGTAACCTTGCTTACAATCACATTAGGTGTTTCATCTGCATTTGCACAGGCTGAAAATTATGTGGCAATTGGAGATTCATTAGCCGCAGGTCAAACACCCTATCAGGAAATTGATACTGGCTACAGTGATTTGATTGCAATGAGACTCGGACTAATTGGTCAAATAGGTCATTATACAAAAGAGCTTGCGTTTCCAGGGTTTACAACGATGGATGTATTGCAGCGAGTAAAATCTGCTGAGGCGAGTGAGTTATTAGCGAATGCAACGCTCATTACCATTTCCGCAGGTGCCAATGACTTACTACGTCTTGTGCAAGTGAATCCAACTGCAGGCACACTGACATTTTCTCAGCTCCAGACAGATTACGCATTAAATACAGCCCGAAAAAATATGGAAGAAATTTTAGCTGAGTTGAAAACGCGTGCACCACATGCAAAAGTCTATGTGATGGGTTACTATTTTGCCTATCCGACTGTGCATGCCTCTCAAAAAGAAGGAACGAATGAACAACTGCTCAAGTTAAATACAATTTTACAGCAGCAAGCACAGCAGGCTGGAGCGGTATATATAAACGTGTATGATGCTTTTGGATTGCAGGCAACGAACTACTTACCGAATAGCTCAGATGTACATCCGAATTTCGAAGGTTATCGTCAAATGGCGAATGCCTTTTTGAAAACTTATAGTGGCAGTGATATGTTAGCGATATCATCTGAAGAATTACCAAAGCCTAATCCAATGACATTTGAAGAAATAGTAAAAAAGCAAGCAAAAGTCAAACAGAGACCTGATGAATCGACACAAGAGTCAGTTGCTACCGTGCGTCGTATTCAAGGCTTTAACGGGTATGTATCCTTTCTCGAAAAAGCAAGAGAGCTTCAGTATAGTTAATGGGTTCACATTAAGCTAGAATATCGAAGGAAAAGGAGTTGTCTCAATGGTGAGACAACTCCTTTCTGCGTAAATGCCAAGCATCAGGGGCAAAAGAGTGCTGGACGTGCATCGCTCAGGTAGATGAGTTTACCGCTCAGGAGAAGGTGAGTAACGCTCAGGTAGTTGGTCGTACCGCTCAGGAGAAGGTGAGTATCGCTCAGATAGTTGGTCGTACCGCTCAGGAGAAGGTGAGTATCGCTCAGGTAGAGGAGCGCACCGCTCGGGTGAAGGCGAATCGCTCAGGTAGAGGAGCGCACCGCTCGGGTGAAGAAGAGTATCGCTCAGGTAGAGGAGTTTACCGCTCGGGCAAAGGCAAATATCGCTCAGGTAGTTGTTCATACCGCTCAGGCGAAGGTGTTCACCGATCGGATAGAGGGACGCACCGCTCAGGGAAGCGAGTTCAACCTGCAGACAACCACAGAAGCAAGAATGTACGTTCCTCTGCAAGGCATGATAAAATAGAAAAAAGACAGGAGGCGCAACGGATGAAACTATTCCATACAGCAGATTGGCATTTAGGGAAGCTTGTGCAGGGTGTGTACATGACTGAGGACCAACACTATATTTTACAGCAATTTATGCAGGCCATTGATGAGGAAAAGCCCGATGCAATTATTGTAGCGGGTGATTTATACGACCGCTCAATGCCGCCTGTAGAAGCAGTTAATTTACTAAATGATGTGTTTGCAGAGATTGTACTTGAAAAGAAAATACCTGTGTTAGCGGTTGCTGGGAACCATGATAGTGCAGGTCGATTGAATTTTGGAAGTCGGTTAATGCGTGATAGTGGGTTACATATAGTTGGGCAATTTACGAAAAATTACGCTCCAATTGTGTTAACAGATCAATTTGGTGAGGTGCATTTTCACCTTGTACCATTTGCAGAGCCTGCAGCAGTGCGGACGATTTTAGAAGATGATACGATTCAGTCACATCAAGATGCGCTACAAAAAATCATTGAGCGCATCACCCAAACAATGGATACAACAAAACGCAATATCTTCATTGGACATGCCTTTGTAACCAAATACGGCAATGAGGAAGAAAACACGAGTGATTCGGAACGTCCACTATCAATAGGGGGCTCGGATTGTGTAAATGCATCACTATTTGAACAGTTCAACTATACTGCGCTGGGCCATTTACATAAGGCACATTTTGTACGAAATGAAACGATTCGATATGCCGGCTCACCATTGAAATATTCGTTATCAGAGCACTTACATGAAAAGGGCTACTTAATTGTTGAGTTAGATGAAGCAGGACTAATAACTGTAGAAAAACGCAAGCTTGTAGCAAGACGTGATTTACGTGTGGTCGAGGGCTTGATGGATGATTTATTAAAGTTAACACCTAGTGAAGATTATGTTTTTGTTCGCTTAACAGATGATATGCCCGTTGCTTCACCTATGGAACGTATTCGTACTGTGTTTCCGCATGCACTGCATATAGAACGTAAGGCGGTACGTGAGGAATTATCGCAGGAAATTCAAGCGATTGAGACGGAGAAAGTAGAAGACATCGACTTATTTCGTGCGTTTTATGCAGATTTATATAGTGAGCAGCCAAATCGAGAAACCGAGCGTTTATTTACAGAAATGCTCCAGGATATTCTTGAAGAGGAACGGGAGGCTGTAAAATGAAGCCCTTAAAGTTAACCATTACTGCATTCGGCCCATATAAAAATACGGAAGTCATTGATTTTCAACAGCTTGGTGAACACCGTTTGTTTGCCATTTCAGGGAAAACAGGCGCTGGGAAAACAACAATTTTTGATGCTATTTGTTATGCACTTTACGGTTCTGGCAGTGGTGAAGATCGCCAGGATACCGCTATGCTCAGAAGCGGATTTGCTGAAGATGATGTGTATACAGCTGTAGAACTCGTTTTTGAAATGCATGGGAAAACGTATCAAATTTTGCGTCAACCTGGTCATATAAAAGCAAAAAATAAAAGTGTCACGGGTAAGAAAGTTGAGTTGGCTCATGTCAAAGAGGGTCAACTTGACTTTAGTATTGTAGAAAAACAACAGACCAATGAAGTAGATAAAAAGCTACAGGAAATTGTAGGCTTAACGAAAGATCAGTTTAGCCAAATTGTCATGCTCCCTCAAGGTGAATTTCGTAAGCTTTTAACATCAGATTCTACGAATAAAGAAGCAATTTTACGCAAAATTTTTAAAACGGATCGTTTCGGTGACATAACAAAAAAACTTGATGCAAAACGTAAGGAAGCTGAAAAAGATTTAGAACGCGCTAAGCAACTAAAAGAACATTTACTGGGTCAGATTGCTGGTGCACTGCCACAACGTTCATCAGCATTATTTACTTGCATTGCAAATAACACGGAAAACATGCATCAACTAATGACTGCGCTAGAGGAGGAGCAAACCTTCTATAGAGAAAGCATACAGGTTGAACAGCAGCGTTATAATGAGGCTTATAATCACCATCAAAAGGAGCAAGAACATTATAGTATGGCGAAGGCGCTCAATGAGCAATTTGAAGAGCATGCTAGTCGTCAAGAACGGCTGAAGACACTAGAGCAACAGCAAGATGTCTATGATGCCAAAGTACAAGAGATTAAATATGCTGAGCAAGCAGAGCGCCTTGTTATGTTTGAACAACAGTGTAAGGACCTACGAACTGAGCAAAATCGTAAAGAACAAACCTATCAGCAAGCAACTATAAATATGCAAACAATTGAGGCACAATATAAAGTAGCACAAGAATCATTTGACAAAGAAGAAGCCCGAGAACCGGAACGTCAACAAGTCTTACAGCAAGAATTGAAGCTACAGGCACTACTGCCGACATTTGAAGCGTTTGAAGGTAATCGTCAGCAATTACAAATAGATGAGCAAGGCGTCGGAACAGCCAAGCGAGCGGTAGCTGATAATCTGACAATTTTACAACAGCAACAAAATCAACTACAGTATGTAACTGAAAAAATCGAACAATACGAAGAACAAGTGGCGCCATTTGCAGACTATTTACAACAGCTTCCCAAGCTCCGTGAACAAGTGGCATTATTAGCACAAGTAGAGAAATATGAGAGAGCGGTTGCATCAGCAGAACAGGCTGTTTATGTAGCGGATCACCAATATCAAGATAATAAGCAGACGCTGCAACAGTTAGAACAACAATGGATTGCGAGTCAGGCAAGGATTTTGGCAGCACAACTCAAAGAGGGAGATCCGTGCCCAGTGTGTGGGAGTACGACACATCAAATAACACATAATGAGCAATTAGAGACAATTGAGGAAGCACAATTAGAGTTATTACGAGCGAAGTCCAAGACGGATGAACGTACGTATTTTGAAAAAGAGGCAACATTAAAATCAGCTAAGATCCTTCTTCAAGAGGCAATAGAACAAATCGATGCTAATCATATCTCTCAAGGTCAACAAACAGAACTAAACGCTGCGTTACAACATGTCGAGAAGCAGGTCGCTCTGTTAAAAGTGGTTAATGATCAACTGGCTGTCTCACGAAATGAGCAAAAGAGTCAACGTGAAAGAACAGAGCAGCTACAAGAGAAACAAACAAAGCTAGAGCACTATTTAGCTGAACAGCAGAAGGCGTTAACAAAACAACAGGTAATTGTGGAAGAGCAACAAAAGCACATTCCTGAAAACCTTGAAACATTACAGGCGTTAAAGCAGGCTATCGCTGACATTGGGGTACAAAAAAATGCCTTACAAACAGCTTGGCAGGCTAGTCAGCAAAATTTACAATCTGCAAAGGAAGCGGCGAGTAATGCGGTAATGGCTGAGGAACTAGCAAAAAAAGCATATGAGGAGATTCAAGTGAGTCTCAACGAAAAACGTGAACAATTTTCAATAAGTATGAAAGAGGCGGGCTTTGAAAGTTATCAAGCGTATGATGCGGCAAAGCGTAGCATGATGGAAATGGAAACTTTGCGTAAAGCTTGTAGCGATTATGTTTTGCAGCTACACACATTACAAATTCAAATTGCAGAAGGCACCAAGCAGCTTAATGGGAAAGAGAAGAAGAATTTAGCACTATTAGAGGATTCGTTAGAGAGGCTTCGTGAGACGTACGAGGAAGCATTTAATACATTGCAACGGACGAAAGGTTTTGCACAGGCTTGCGGTGACTTTAAAGTGAAAGTAAAAGAAACGGCTGAAGAAATACAATTGCTTGAAAAAGAAGCTGGGCGTGTCAAGGAGCTCCATGCTCTATTGAATGGGCAGAATGTAAAAAAGCTTTCCTTTGAGCGCTATATTCAAATAAACTATTTAGACAAAATTACAGCAGCAGCAAATATTCGTCTGTACCATTTATCGAATGGGCAGTTTGAGCTTCGACGATCAGATCGATTAGAGAAGCACGCTAAACAAAGTGGGCTTGGTCTAGATGTGTACGATGCCTATACCGATCAAATTCGTGATGTCAAAACATTATCTGGTGGAGAAAAATTTAATGCCTCTTTAAGTCTTGCGCTTGGAATGGCAGATGTCATTCAAAGCTTTCAGGGGAATATTCGAATCGATACAATGTTTATTGACGAAGGTTTTGGTTCGCTTGATGAGGAAGCACTGAATAAGGCGATTGACACACTGATTGATCTACAAGAATCAGGTCGTATGATTGGCGTTATTTCGCATGTAGCTGAACTAAAGGCTTCCATGCCTGCTGTTCTACATGTTGAAAAAACCTTGAGTGGACATAGCAAAACACGATTTGAAGTGAAATAGAGAGAAGGCGTTTTCCTTTGTAACAAGGATACGCCTTCTACTTTATTTTCTACGGGTTGTTGGATTAGGGAGTGTGCCTTTTTTAGCGGCAACTACTTTTTTGACGATTGGAATCACAATAGGTGCTAATTTAACAGCAGTTTTTACGAATTTAGATACTTTCATGATATACCAGCTCCCCTTTATTATTTCTACCTGTTTGTCCTGCACTGATGAGGGCTCAGATGATCATTTGATGCGTGAAAATCAAGCCGTCGTAAGTGCCCGATTGGTTCAACTAGTAACCGTTGGGATAAAAAAAGTCCCAACGGTTAAGTTCCCTTTAACCCGAGAATGAAACATAAATACTATCGGATAACGCGTACAGCTTGAACGATATTCCATATAACAATTCCAAGAGATACGAGTAAGTAAATCGCAAAGGCAGCAAACCAAATGATGATGAATGTATTATCGCTTACGTCAGGTTCAAACGTAGTCATTGACATTGATGAAAACACGAAGACGATAAAGAAAATGATACCGAATAGAAATGGAATTAAGTGTGAGATAAGCGCTCGGATTGAATGGCGCTTCACTTCATGTTCTTTTGACACAAAATAAACAATTAACGGCACAATAAAAGGTGCGAAAAATATGCTGAGATAACTAAATGCAGATAATATTTTTTGGTTCTCCATAGTAGTCCCTCCTTTTTATTTATTTACGCATGAGAATCTTGAAAGTTTCAAAAAATTAATGAAGAAATGGTTGTAATCACAAAAGTGTTTGCGTACAATGAGGATGTTCAAGCAAATTTAAGATGTAACGACCACAAGGGGAGCTGATGATGTCAGCTGAGACTGGGCACGTAATGCCTTTACTCTTCGAACCTGTAAGTTAAAGCTTGCGTAGGGATGTGGATAGAAACCGACACTTTTACGATGTGAGGCTCTGTCCTGGCATCGTTTTTTTATCTTCATTCATCTGGAAAGCCCTCTCCTCTATAGGTAGCAGGCTGAAGATGATTGTAGCTCTTTTTCGGAGGCTGTTCCAATGCCAGCCGTATGAAGAGCAAGCTTCCAGTTAGTGTAACGGATTTTGACAAGGAATCAATTGAGGGAATTAGCCTAAATTTGTAGGATGATGTGTTTTTCGAAATGACCGACATCAAGGCGCCCTTTCTTGCAGAACTAAACACTTGTCAATCCGAACGCAATTAAGTGGAAGCATAATAGATTGCCAGATTGAGCACATATTTAAATAACTGATTTCTATTCCTGCTCTTGTATCCTACATCGGAACAAAGGAGAGAATAATATTATGGACAAAAAAAGACTATTAATGCTGGTGGAGATTGCGATTTTCGCAGCGGTGGGTCTTGTACTCGATCAAGTTTCTTTTAAAGTATGGGCACAGGGTGGCTCAGTTAGTCTTGTGATGATACCCATTATTTTAATGGCATTTCGCTGGGGTCTCTTTGCAGGATTGACAACGGGCTTACTGATCGGCGTTATGCAAACAATGTTCGGTGCGTATATTGTACACTGGCTTCAAGGTTTATTGGATTATGGTGTTGCCTTCACGGTAGTAGGTATAGCGGCGCTTGTACGTAAACCTGTACTTGAGGCAGCGACAAATTTAAACAAAAAGAAGATGGCTATTTATATTGTCATTGGAACCGTCTTAGCAGGCTTTTTACGTTATTTAGCACATACGATTGCAGGAGCTGTGTTCTTCGCTGAGTATGCTGGCGAGCAAAATGCTTGGATATATTCCATTCTTTACAATGGCACATATATGCTACCTGCAACAATTTTAACAGTAGTCGCAGGTGTTCTTTTATTTACAGCAGCACCACAATTAATGCAACGAAAATCGTAAAGAGTAAGCCGTCTGTTCCTCTATAGTGCAGGCGGCTTTTCTGAGTTAATTGGCGCGTATTGTTCATTATTGTATTGTGGTTGTGATATATTAGAGTGTATATATTAGATGAAAGGGACGTTAAAAATGATTGTAAAAACGCAAGAAGAGATTGAAGCCTTTAAAAAAATCGGTCGTATCTGTGCTGAAATTCGTGAAGCAATGAAGGCTGCTACCAAACCAGGTGTGACAACACTTGAATTAGATGAAATTGCAGGTCGCATGTTTGCGGAAGCAGGAGCTATTTCTGGTCCAAAGGGAGAATATGATTTCCCTGGTTACACTTGTATTAGTGTGAATGAAGAAGTAGCGCACGGTATACCAGGAAGCCGTGTTATTAAAGACGGCGATATTGTTAATATCGATGTGTCCGGTTCGCTAAATGGCTATTTTGCCGATACTGGTATTTCATTTGTAGTCGGAGAAGGTTATGAAGATAAAGAAAAACTCTGCCGCGTAGCGAAAAGTGCTTTTGATCGTGCGATGACAAAGGTAAAAGCTGGCTCTAAATTAAACCAAATTGGGAAAGCTGTTGAGCGTGAAGCTTATGCCAACGATTTAACAGTCATCATGAACTTAACAGGTCACGGTTTAGGCCGTTCTTTGCATGATGAGCCCAATCACATTTTAAACTATTACGATGCATGGGATTCAACGATTATGAAAGAGGGAATGGTGTTAGCGGTAGAACCGTTCATTTCAGCCAAAGCAGAGCATATCGTCGAAGCTGGTGATGGCTGGACGTTTGTTACACCAGACAAATCATTAGTTGCCCAAATCGAGCATTCGATTATTGTTACAAAAGACAAACCAATCATTTTAACAACATTAGATGAAGAGTCAATTTAGTTAAAAAGTAAATACGAAAAAATCCTGCTTACCAAGTTATTTCTGGTAGGCAGGATTTTTTTTAATAAATTGTATACCGACAAGAAGCACACCACATAAAAACAAGGCTGCTGTTGTCACGAGTAATTCATCAAAGCCATTATGTAATGCAATACCTATATAGGCCCAGATAAAAACGCTCGGATAGACAATATCAAAGTGATGAAAGCGAATATGTAGCGCTATGGCAACGCCTATAGTCAGTAAGATAACTGCCCAAAGTGGATTGCTAAGACCAAAGCCGTTCCATTCATACGATGTTAATGTAAAACTTGCATTTGTCATCAGGGTAAATGTCGCCCATGCGAAATAGATTGAAAACGGTACTCGACCTGTCAGCGCATTATTGCTAAGTGGGAACGTATTGTACAGTAAAAATAAATAAATTACTAATATTAACGTAGTCAAAAGTGACACGATAAATAATTCCTGATGCCAAAACACTATGGCAAACGCCTGTAATATACTGACGCTACTAAAGAGAACAGTCTGTTTAATAGTTGTCTTTTTGAAATTCATAACTAACCAATAGCCGAGTAAAAAGTAAACTACAATCCAAATTACATAACTAACATTAAAAGGTGCAAACATAACGGGAAAACGATTAGAGATTTCTAACGAAGATTGACCATTTATTTTTATGAAATAGGATGAAAAGGTTAGGATGAGTGCGACAATATAAGAAATTGTCATCAAAATAAATTGAGGCATGGTTTCCTCTCCCTTCGTGTTAAATTGTATAGGGAAAAGACAAATAAGTATAGGACTGTCACAAATTTTCTATTTTCATTATAGCGGAAATTGGCAATAATGTATCGTCTTGTTTCGCCAAATTTATCTACAATTTGCCATTTGGATAGGCATCCATATATTTCTTTAGTACAATAAGATTATCCAAGTGTAAGGAGTGAAGTTTTAATGACTCAAAATTTAAAAAATCTAGACCTATCAATTGAACTAGATAAAAAAATGTATAAAAAGAAATTAAAAGTACTCCAATATGAAATGTTAAATGCCCAGCAGTTTTTACTGAACAATAAAATCGGGCTTATTTTAGTGTTTGAAGGTATGGATGCGGCAGGTAAGGGTGGCGCGATAAAGCGTCTGATCGAACGTGTAGACCCACGTGGTTATGTCGTGCATCCAATTTCTGCACCTCAACCACATGAACTTCGCTATAACTATTTACAACGTTTCTGGAGGAAGTTGCCACAGCATGGTCAAATCGCTATTTTCGACCGTTCGTGGTATGGACGTGTGTTAGTAGAGCGTATTGAAGGTTTCGCAACAAAGGACGAATGGGCTCGTGCATACGAGGAAGTTAATCAATTTGAAAAGCTTCTAACAGATGGCGACTATATTATCGTGAAGTTCTGGCTTCATGTGTCAGATGAAGAGCAGTTAAAACGTTTTAAAGAACGCGAACAAGATCCATATAAATCGTGGAAATTGACGGATGAAGACTGGCGAAACCGTGAAAAAACACCACAGTACATTGAAGCTGCAAATGATATGTTTGATAAAACAGATAAAAAGAATGCGCCATGGATTTTAGTGGCAGGCAACGATAAAAAACATGCGAGGGTTCAAGTATTACAAGAAACAATTGCACATATTGAGCAGGAAGCACAAAAACGTGGTTTACATTTAACCAATGTGTTAGATAAATCTTATTTAGAAGATGCTGAATCGTCTAGCATGGAAGTATTACGAGAGCAATCGAAAAAAGAAGAGCAAACAAAATAAATAATCGGAAAGATGCTGTGCTAACAAGACATGAGCTGTTTTAGTTGTAGCAGCATCTTTTTTTACATACAATAAAGTAAAACTTCAATCAGCGGGGTTTTGCACTAATGATTCGTTGAAAGCAATAGGACTTTTACGGCCAGTTAATCGCTCACAAAAGTGATAAGTACGACGGATTCAACTTGAGGTGGTCGTCTTACTGACCGTTGAGGCGAGATGAACATGTACTGACAATTATCGGAAGGCAAGTGTGGAGATATGGTATTAAAAATTTGGAATCTACTGAGGAAAAAGGGTGGAAATGTGGTATCGATTCAAGGGGGAAAATGCTACGTTCGCACATTCCAAGAAAAAGATGCACAAAATTTATCTGGTCTCGTAAGTCGCAATAAATACTTTTGGTCTACATATGAACCATTACAACGACCTGAATACTATACAGTGGACGCTCAATATAAAAAAATTCTAGAAAGCTTGTATTTAATGGATTCAAAGCGAGAATTTTCTTTCGGTATCTATGAGCAAGGTACAAATAACTTAATTGGGCATATTGCTCTCTATGCTGTAAAACGTTTGCCGTATTCAAGTGCATTTGTTGGCTATGCAATGGATGAGATTTATATAGGAAAAGGCATCGTAACAGAAGCAGTAGAATTGGTCGTTCGCTTTGCTTTTGAACAAATTGGCTTGCATCGCGTGGAGGCATACGTATCAACACAAAATAACGCTTCTATCCGTGTTTTAGAAAAATCAGGATTTCAACGAGAAGGGCTCCTAAGGCAGCTTTTGTACATTAACGGGCAATGGGTGGACCACTATATGTATGCGTGTGTAGATGAATCATCATGAAAAAGATGTGACTATCCTTCGAGATTTCGACAGATAGTCACATCTTTTATTTTTAAAAGTATAGTTTAACTGCACGAATGAATATGCTAACACGACATCACATTGAAACCATGAAGCACAGAGCAGAAATGATTATTGTTTATTGCCGTCTTCTATTAAATCAAGACGACCTGTATTTGGATCGATTACTAAGCCGTGAACAGGCACATTTTTTACCATTAGTGGGTGATTACGAATTGTATCGACACTTTTTGTCACACTAGTCGCTACGTCACCGAAACCACGTAAAAACTCTTTTAAATCAATCCCTGAATATTCCATCATTTTAATGGTTTCTGGGTTAATACCACGCGCTACCATTTTGCTTAGCATAGCTTCTGGATCCACCGCACTCATACCACAGTCATAATGCCCAACGACATATACTTCATCTGCTTGTAGTTCATATACAGCTACAAGTAAACTACGCATAACCGCACCAAATGGGTGACTAACTAATGCCCCTGCACTTTTAACGATTTTAACGTCACCATTGCGTAAATTCATAGCTTTAGGTAATAGCTCTACAAGTCGAGTATCCATGCAAGATAAAACAACGATTCGCTTATCAGGGTACTTTGTTGTAATAAAAGGCTCATATTTTTTCTCTTGAACGAAATCCCCATTAAACTCTAAAATATCTTTTAACATTGTCATGAAAGATTGCTCCCTTCCTTACAGAAATATTTTAGAGCAAAAATATAAATATGCAAATAATAATGACAATTTTCGCGCAATTTTATGATAAAAAAAAGGAGTTTAGTAATTTATTTAGCGAATCGAAATAAAGATGTTACAAAAATGTGAAAAAACAGCTACGGTAAGTAGCTGTTTTGAATAGGCTTAGAATTTTTCGTTTGGCTTTGGATCTACAGTTACTGAAGATTTAGAATCTAAACCAACTTGTAGGTAGTGAATGAAGAATGCAACAGAAATTAATAAAACGACTGAAAAGCCAAGTACAGTTGTGATGAACATTGAAAAGCTCCTCTCTACTAATAAATCTACTATAATATTTACTCTCATTATACAATAGGTTGCTATGAAAATCTAAGGATAATTTATGACATCCATAACATACCTTGGCTAGAATACTATAAATAGGTGTCTATTTCTCTAGAAAGCCCAATTGCCATTGCGGAAAATTGGTTCGATTTGACCATTGTCCATTATCCCATCAATATTCATATTAGCAGAGCCAATCATAAAGTCAACATGTGTTAGGCTTTGGTTGAGACCATTTGCAAGTAACTCATCAGGAGACATATCTTTACCACCCTCAATACAAAATGCATAAGCGCTACCAATGGCTAAATGATTCGAGGCGTTTTCATCAAATAATGTATTGTAAAATAATAAACCTGATTGAGAAATAGGTGATTGATGTGGGACAAGTGCCACTTCACCAAGATAGTGAGCACCCTCATCTGTTGCAACAAGGGATTCTAAAATTGCTTGCCCCTGTTCAGCCTGCACCTCGATAATTCGTCCTTCTTTAAATGTTAATGTAAATTGATCGATAATATTACCACCGTAGCTTAATGGCTTCGTGCTAGATACATAGCCGTTTACACCTGTTTTTAACGGAGCTGTAAAGACTTCTTCAGTCGGCATATTTGCCATAAATGATTGTCCTTGTGTAGTGACACTACTACCACCTACCCATATATGTTTTTTTGGTAATGTAATAGTTAAATCAGTACCTGTTGCAGTATAGTGCAGTGCTTTATATTGTTTATTATTGAGGTAATCAGCCTTGTCATGTAATAATTGGTCATGTGTTCGCCAGGCATCGACTGGATTTTCTAGATTTGTGCGTGTAGCAGCGAAAATTGCCTCCCATAATGCCTCCATTTGTTCAGCTTCAGGTAAATTTGGAAAAACCTTCGCTGCCCAATTTTTAGAAGGTGCAGCAATAACTGACCAGCTAAACTTATCTGATTGCATTAAGCTACGGTAGTTTGCAAGTGCCTGACCGGATGCTTTTTGGAAGGTCATAATTTTCTCGCCATCAATCCCTTTTAGTAGGTCAGGGTTTTGCGAAATGATACTTATAAACGCAGCACCATGCTCAGCTAACCATTCACGTTCTTGAACTTTCCAAGGAGGGAAGAAATCGAATGTGTCTTTTGGTGCTGATTCAAAACGTGTCCGAACAAGTTCATCATCAGATATATCGACAAAAACTTGTTTTGCACCATTTTCATAAGCGAGTTTAGTAATTATCTGTGCTAATTTTATGTTATCCGTCGAACAACTCATATAGAGATATTGATTTTTCTGGATATTTACTCCTACTTTTACAGCTAATTCGGCATAACGTAGTAAATTTGTGTTAAATGATAATAACAAATTCTTAGCTCCTTTCGATTATGGACAATTTAGTGTACTATTCTTAATTCAATATAATCAAATATGGTCGAAATGTGAATAAAAAGCATTTATTACATCGAAAAATTAATGAATTACATTTATACTATATTATATCTTTATTTAAAATATGGAAAAATAGACGACATTAAGAGTGTAAGAAGATTTGGAGGTCCTAGAATGGATATATCGTCGGTAGTAGGGTTAATCATAGCGTTTATTGCGCTATTAACAGGAATGGTGCTGAAGGGTGTAAGCTTAAGTGCGTTTTATAACCCAGCAGCTATCCTAATCATCATCTTCGGTACAATCTCCGCTGTAACAATTGCCTTCCCTGTGAAGGAGTTAAAGCGTGTACCAAAGCTATTTAAAATTCTTTTCAAAGAAACTAAATTAGCAGATGATATTGAGATTATAAAAATGTTTTCACAATGGGCGGACTTAGCACGCCGTGAAGGGCTATTAGCACTTGAAAGTAAAGCCTCAGAAATTGAAGACCCATTCTTAAAAAATGGTCTTACATTAGCTATTGACGGTCAAAATGCAGATTATATACGTGACGTATTAACTGAAGAAGTAGAAGCTATGGAAGATCGTCATGCAAGTGGTGCTGCAATCTTTACACAAGCAGGTACATATGCTCCAACTTTAGGGGTACTTGGTGCGGTAGTAGGGTTAATCTCCGCATTGGCAGATATGAATGATATAGAGAAACTAGGGCATGCGATTTCGGCTGCCTTCATGGCAACTTTATTAGGTATCTTTACAGGTTACGTATTATGGCATCCTTTTGCTAATAAGTTAAAACGTAAATCTGCTGTTGAAGTAAAGCAAAAACGCATGATGATTGAAGGTATTCTTTCTGTATTAGAGGGAGAAGCGCCACGTGTAATTGAACAAAAATTATCTTCTTATCTAACGATGGAAGAGCGTCGTCAAATTTCTGGTGAAAGCGGGGCGGGCGGCCTTGGCAAAGAAAGCTAAGAAGAAAAAGCATGATGAGCATATCGACGAGTCTTGGTTAGTGCCTTACGCAGATATTTTAACGCTGTTATTAGCGGTATTCATTATATTATTTGCCTCAAGTTCGGTCGATCAAGAGAAGTTAGATAAAATGTCAGCAGTATTTAGTCAGGTATTTGATGGTGGAACGAGTTTTCTAGAACAGCCTTCACCGGTTCAAACGCCCGATGCCCAAAATGATGAAACACCACAGCAGACGCAGCAAAACTCAGCTTATTTAAAAGATCAGAAAGAGTTGGCGGAAATCAAGGACAGTGTTGATAATTTCATCGCGGTTAATGAGATGGAAGGTCAGTTCGCAACAGAAATGACGGATGAAGGTTTATTAGTAACAATTCGTGATAGCATACTATTCGATCCAGGTAAAGCAACGATTAAACCAGAATATATTCCAACTATTCAAGAGCTTGCGGCCGTATTAGTATCAGATCCAGCACGTAATATTGTTATTACAGGGCATACAGATAATGTTCCTGTAGGTCCAAATTTCTCGTCAAATTTAGAGTTATCATTAATGCGTGCTTCAAATTTCTATCTTGAACTAACAGCTAGTAACGCACAACTAGATTCAAAGAAATTTAGTGCTAAAGGTTACGGTGAGGATCAAGCCATTGCACCAAATGATACGGCTGAAGGCCGGGCGAAAAACCGTCGTGTGGAAGTATTGATTCAGCCATTTGTCGCAGAAGACGGTTCATCTACAACAAATAAGCAATAAATAAAAAAGCTATTAGCAACAGGCTTTATGCCATAGCTAATAGCTTTTTTTCTAATTATTTACGTAGTGAGCCTAATTCTGCAACGATAGCTTGCATTTCACTCGGGCTAAATGTGTCGCGCTTCATAACCATTTCGTAGAGATAGACTAGATCTTCATAATTTGCTTCATCGAAATTCTCTGATTTCATCGCATCGACATTTACCATGCGAAGTTTATCTTTCATTTGATCGACCATATAAATAACATTTTCTTTTGATGGTATTGATAAATCCATTTAGTTAAACCTACCTTTCAAAGTCCTCGCCAATATCATTTCATTGAATAAAAAAATTGTCAACACTGTATTTAAGCATTGCTTTAAAAATAGGTTGTTATTGGGTAGAATAAAGGCAGCAAGTTGTTTATTTGTCATTTATAAGGGAATATACAGTACACAAGTAGGGGGTTTTTAATATGGGACAAAGTAAATTATTAGCATCCATCATTATTGGTGCCACAGTGGGTGCGGCATTAAGCATGCTTGATCGCACAACACGTGAAAAAACAGTAGCTACTACGAAAAAGGCGACTGCAGCAGTATCGTATTACGCAGCGAATCGTGGCGAATTACAAGATTTAATAGAGGAAAAAGTATTAGCTGCTCAAGTGCTCTGTGAAAGTGTAACCGACAACGTCAACATGGTAGCAGAAAAAGTTGATGAATTTAAAGAATTACCTTCCACTATTCAGGGTATGATCAGTGATACAAAATCTGCCTTCTCTTCACCAAATAAAGAATAAGTTGTAGTAAAGGAGGAGATTTGTATGGAAAAGAAGAAAGTCTCGGTGAATACAGCATTTGGTTTAGTCAAATCGTTTGTCTCTCCAAATGAAGATTCTGTAGATGTCATGACGCCAAAGGGCTTTGTACAAGATTTGATGCTACGAATACAACGCGTGGAAATATCAGCTCTTGCCGCACAACTGGCGTATTTCTTTTTACTATCTTTCTTCCCACTACTTATTTTCCTAGTTACACTGTTACCATATCTAAATTTAGAAACAACACAAGTTTATTCTTTTTTAGTGAATGTCGTGCCAGATGAAGTATATCGATTGATCGAAAATACATTAAACGAAGTATTAACAAATCGCAATAGCAGTTTGTTATCCATTGGTGTAATCGGTACAATATGGTCCGCTTCCAAGGGAATTAATGCCTTGATTAGGGCTTTAAACAAAGCCTATGATACGGAAAGCAGGGGAGGCATCTTAGATCGAGGGTTATCCCTAGTCTTTACAATAGCGTTTGTAATCGTATTAGGTGTCGCCCTGCTATTACCGGTTTTTGGACAACAAATTGGACATTTTTTATTTTCGATAGTCGGAATAGAAGAAGAATTTGCATCCCTTTGGCATAATATACGCTTGTTCATGCCACCATTACTGATTTTTGCTGTTTTAATGGGCATTTACTGGTTTGTACCGAATACAGATCCACGTTTGAAATTAATGGGCGTGTGGCCAGGGGCAATGTTCTCTACACTTGCTTGGTTGGCAGTAACATATGGTTTTTCTTTTTACATTAGTAATTTTGGAAACTATTCTGCTACATACGGTAGTATAGGCGGTGTCATTATTTTAATGCTATGGCTGTATTTCACAGGCATGATTTTAATATTTGGTGGTGTATTGAATGCCACAATGCAAAAAAGAGCATTACAAAAATAGCCGGATGAGCATCGCAAATTACAAAAATTATCATGACAATAACACAGCCCCACTATCACAATTTTGTGATGTGAGGCTGTTTTACGTATAGGGAGTAGCGTGACTAGCGTTCGAAAAACACTGCTGTTATACATTTTTATTAAGCATACGTAAGCCATTTAAAATAACAAGAATCGTACTACCTTCATGACCAATCACACCTAGTGGCAAGTCAACAAGCTGTAAAAAGTTAGAAGCTATTAATAATATAATGATACCGATAGAGAACATGATATTTTGTTTGACGATACGTTGCATTTTGCGCGATAGGCGAACAGCATAGGCAATCTTAGATAAGTCATTTTTCATTAAAACTACATCTGCAGTTTCTAAAGCAACGTCGGTACCTTCTCCCATCGCAATGCCAGTAGTGGCAGTTGCTAAAGCAGGAGCATCATTAATGCCATCTCCAACCATGCCTACGTATTTATATTGACGAAGAAGGTCTTTCATTTCAGTAACTTTTGTTTCAGGAAGACATTCCGCTACATAATCATTTACGCCTGCTTCTTTTGCAATGACCTTTGCAGTTTTTTCATTGTCGCCTGTGAGCATGACTACATTAATACCTAACTCTTTTAGTAATGTAATGGCTTTTTTTGCTTCATTACGAACAGTATCCTTTAAAGCGGTAAGTGCAACGATGCCTTCGTTGTCACGAATGAAAATAACTGTTTTTCCTTCTGCGGCAAGTAAAGCTGCGGCACCATCTGCAAATGCATGGGCTTCTTCTCTGCCTACAAAGTCTGGTTTCCCCACTAAATACTCCGTTTCATTGACAAAGCCCTTTATCCCCCAGCCAGGTATGTCTTCAATAGTTGTCTGTGCATATTGCGTGAAACCTTCAGCTTTTGCATAGGAAGTGATGGCTTGTGCTAATGGGTGATTCGACTGTGCTTCAATACTTGCAAGGATGCTCATTGTCGTACCTCTATCCAATCCTTCGCGAACGATGAAATCAGTGACGACTGGTTTCCCTAGTGTTAAAGTACCTGTTTTATCTACTGCTAATGCACGTAATACGCTTAAATGTTCTAAATGTAAACCGCCTTTAAATAGCAAGCCATTTTTAGCTCCGTTTGAAATGGCAGCTAGTGTGGCTGGCATAATCGATGCGACAAGCGCACAAGGTGATGCAACTACTAACAAGACCATTGCTCGGTAAAACGTTGTTGTCCAGTCCCAACCAAGTAAAAAGTGGGGGAGAAACATCATAAGAGCAACCGTCAGTAATACGAACTTTACATAAGTACCTTCAAATTTCTCGATGAATTGTTGAGAAGGTGATTTTTCACTTTGCGCACTTTGCACAAGGCTAATAATTTTTTGAAACAATGTTTCAGAATTTGGCTTTGTCATTTCCATTGTAATCGCACCGTTTAAGTTGACTGTTCCTGCGAATACCTCATCGCCTTCGCCTTTAGCAACAGGGAGAGGCTCACCGCTAATAGCTGATTCGTCAATAGAAGACTGTCCTTTGAAAATCACACCATCTGCTGGTACACGTTCACCAGGTTTAATAAGTAGGTGGTCACCAATAGTTAATGTAGCAACTGCAACTTTCATTGGCTCAAAGCCACCACGTACTAGCCAAGCCTCTTCAGGTTGTAAATTCATCAGTGCTGAAATTTCACGATGACTTTTATTCATGGCATATGTCTCTAATGCACCACTTACAGCAAAGATAAAAATCAAGATGGCTCCTTCAGTCCAGTAGCCGATTGCAGCTGAACCGATTGCGGCTAATACCATAAGTAGTTCGACATTCAACTTTTTATCTGCAAGTGTTTCTTCAACACCTTCTTTTGCTTTCGCAAAACCCCCGACACAAAATGCAATCATATATAAAAGAACGGAAGCGGTTGTTTGATCGCTAGAATCCAAACGCCAAGCAAGTAAAATGAAAAATCCTGCTACGATAGCGGCAATTAGTTCAGCATGTTCTTTTGTTTTCTCAATTAGATTAATATTTTCTTGATTAGAGTAATCCATTTATATCCCTCCTGATAATGAAAATCAATATCAAAACCCTTAATAAACAAAGAAATTCAGTTTTTTATAGTTAGAAAGAAATTTTACTTCTTTCTTTGTAATTTAGAATTATTATAACAAAGGAATTTGGAAAAAGAAAGTAAGAAGTTGATGAGTATCGTTAAAGGCTGTCAATGAGGCATCGAATTATTTAGTTGATCACCTTTGCGCGGGGGTGATGCCATTTTGGCTGAGCGTTTTCCGGGTGTGTCCGCTGACTGGCTTTGGGGCAAACAGCATGTTTGTCAGACGTGCGGATACTCCGCTTTAAGTTAATGGTTTTTGCTTTACATACAAAAGATCTTTTCGATAATTTGTCCAGAATAGAAAAAAAGGCACAGAATATTCACTAGGAATATTCTGTGCCTTTAAATTTTGTGCAGAAATTACAATTAATTATTACTTAAAATAACTAAAGGAATGCTAGCCTTATTAGAAAATGCGTTCAGCATGAAGGGCTAGTTTCTCTAGCGAGGATTTGTCTACATCAGCGTGTAATGAGTTACCGTGTGAATCCATTGTAACGACTGCTGTGAAGCCTTCAACATTTAAATGCCACATAGCTTCTGGAATACCAAATTCCATTAAGTCAACGCCATCTACACCTTTAATACAATCTGCATAGTACTGTGCAGCGCCACCGATTGCATTTAAGTATACGCCACCATGTTCGCCAAGAGCTTTTAATGTTTTTGGTCCCATACCGCCTTTACCAATTACAGCACGGATACCAAATTTTTTCATGATGTCTCCTTGGTATGGCTCCTCACGAATAGAAGTAGTTGGACCAGCAGCCTTAACTGTCCAGTTGTCCTCTTCGTCTTTGGCCATTACTGGGCCGCAGTGATAAATAACTTGTCCATTTAGATCAACTGGTGCATCATGACTCATTAAGTGATGGTGGATTGCGTCACGGCCAGTATACATGCGACCAGTGATAGCAACAACGTCACCCACTTTTAATGCACGAATTTGTTCTTCAGTAATAGGTGCAGTTAGTTCAACTACATCTGTTGAATTATCTTCTGCTGTTGCAGCAACTTCATTTTCTTTGAATGTGATTTTTTCACCATCTTGGTAGTGCCAGTTAATGATTTCACCTGTTTCAGGATTGATGTCGATTGCCATACGACGGTATGCCCAACAGTTATATGCTACAGATACATAGAAAGAAGCAGGAATACGGTGCATAACGCCTATTTTACAGCCAAGTAAAGTTGCTTCACCGCCGAAGCCCATTGTACCGATACCGAATGTATTTGAAGTTTTTACTACATATTCTTCTAGTTTTGCAAGATCTGGATTTGGGTTTGTATCTTCTACATGACGGAATAATTGTTCTTTTGCAAGATCATATCCAGAAGAACGGTCACCACCGATTCCAACACCGATGAATCCTGCTGAACATCCTTGACCTTGTGCTTGATATACAGAGTGAAGGATACACTTGCGGATACCATCTAAGTCACGACCAGCGCGGCCAAGGCCATCAATCTCACATGGTAAGCTGTACTGGATATTTTTATTTTCACAGCCGCCACCTTTAAGAATTAATTTAATCGTAATATAGTCTTTTTCCCATTGTTCGAACTTCATAACAGGTAGACCATCACCAAGATTATTACCACTGTTTGCGCCAGTTAATGAATCAACAGCATTTGGACGTAATTTAGCGTCAGCCGATGTGTCATTAATAGCTTTTTTAATGGCTTCTTTAATTTCTAATTGGTTTACACCAACAGGCGTGTAAATTTTGAATGTTGGTAGACCAGTATCTTGACAGATTGGTGATACGTTATCTTCTGCCATAATAATATTATTTGAAATTGTGTCTAAACTCATTGCTGCACGTGTGCCAGCATTTTCAGCTTCTTTGGCCTTTTTAATAGCGCGACGCACGTCTTTAGGTAAGTTCGTAGACGTTTCAGTAATTAAATTGTAAAGACTTTTCTCCAAAGTTTGTAGATTCATTTGGTATTGCCCCCCATAGAAAAAATTGATTATTTCCACACTACATTATACTCTTTTAGACTAATGAAAAAAAGAGTACTTCTACTTGTACTCGGAATTAAAGACGCATTCATAAAAAAGACACTTGCTAACAAAGAACGTTTGTTCTAAAATGGTGGTAAAACTACTTTAGGGGGTACGTGTATGTCTGTAAAGAAACTTGAATTACCTGAAGCATTTGAAAGATTTAGAGAAGTGATGGAAGAAACGATACAACCATTTATAAATATAGTAACAGAGCAACGAAAGACATCCTTATTTGAAAGCAAATTTGAAGGGGAGCCGTATTTTCCGCTGACAATGGCGTATCCGAAAAATGCCGAAGGGCAACCATTAAAACTATTAGCGCAAATTAATTTTGCATATGTGCCGAAGCATGTGCCAAACTTTCCAACAGAGGGAATTTTGCAATTTTATATCGATGCACATGATGATGTTTTAGGAATGAATTTTGATAATGGCCAAAATCAGCAAGGTTTTCGTATCATTTTTCACGAACAGATTGAGGTGGATGCGTCACAATTAATACAAGACTTCTCATTTGTCGATACTAACAAAGAAGACATGTACTTTCCGGTTGAAAAAGAAATGGCGTTGTCCTTTGAAACGGGTTATGAAGCATTATCTGCAAATGATTTCCGAGGCACTACGCACTACGCAGCTATTTTTGCGTGTATAGAAGAGGATGATGATCTAATGGATGAGTTTTATGAAACATTGGATAGCACTGGTCATAAAATCGGTGGTTATCCATTTTTCACACAAGAAGATCCTCGAGCATACGGAGAAAATACAGATTCGCAGATTTTATTATTACAGGTGGATAGTGTGGGAGACCACATAATGTGGGGAGATGCCGGAGTAGGCAACTTTTTTATAACAGAGGATGAGCTAAAGCGAAGAGATTTTAGCCGTGTTCTCTATAATTGGGACTGCCATTAAAAAGCAAGCGGGTAATAACACCCGCTTGCTTTTTACAATTATTTTTCACGAGCGTTGAATTGCTCCATTTTGTCTTCTAAATCATCCATCATTTGAATTAAACGATCGATATCTTCTAACTCAGTTGTTTCAGGATTGATGGCATCTAAAACTTCTAAAAAAATTTCAAGACGTTCTTTTAAATAGGTCACTTGTTGTTCTTTATCAGTGATTGGCTTTGACATGCATACACCTCATTTCATCCATTCCATAGTAGCCGATTTTATGTTAAATTTCAATGCTTAGGCAAGAACCTAGGACTAAGTGATTATTTTAAAAAACTAGTAATCTGAATATTTACAATATTGTTGTGCTGTGTTAATGTTGTATTAAGAAATAGTAAAGGAGCTGATCAAAGAAAACGGTGAACTCTAACTCGAAAAGGAGGGAGTTTAAACAAGTAATCGGTGTTGTAAAAAAAGCCGAAATTCGTGTTTATACAAGTTGAATGGAGATAAGTGTTAGTTAAGCCTTAGCGTAAAATCACATGTGGTGAGCGCTAAGGCTTTTTGGTATGCTGTTATGTGGAAGATGAATTGATGTTGGAGGAAAAAATGACGTACTTCTCAGATTACAGCAGAAAAAGATTTGCTATTTTAGTGTTAATTGTATCGATTTCAGGTTTTTCGCAAGGCATGCTTTTACCACTTATTTCGATTATTTTTGAGCGAGATGGTGTATCCTCCGCATTAAATGGTTTAAATGCGACAGGGCTATACATAGGAACTTTATTGATTTCACCGTTTATCGAACAGCCTTTACGAAAATGGGGCTACAAGCCAATTATCTTAATTGGAGGTGCACTTGTTTTCGTCTCACTCCTCGTCTTTCCTTTATGGAAAAGTGTGACATTCTGGTTTATCCTCCGTTTATTCATTGGAGTAGGGGACCATGCCTTACACTATGCGACACAGACGTGGATTACTAGCACAACGGACCATAAAAGCTTAGGGAAGGGAATGGCGATTTATGGCTTGTCCTTTAGCATGGGTTTTGCAGTTGGACCATTGATGGTACGCCTGATACAAATTTCAGAAGCCATGCCATTCATTGTGTCATCTATTATGTGTTTATTTGCCTGGTCATTTGTTTTCTTCTTACGCAATGAAAAGCCAGAGCGTTTAACTGGTGACATGAATGCGAGGGGATGGAATCGTTATAAAGCCGCGATTTTATTTGGATGGATTGCATTTTTAGGACCATTTGTTTATGGATTTTTAGAATCCTCATTAAACGCCTTATTCCCTGTATATGCATTGCGTAAGGGTTTTGAAGTCGACATGATTCCGATAATTTTATCGGTCTTTACGTTTGGTGGTATTTTAACCCAAGTGCCACTTGGTGCACTGGGCGATAAAATCGGACGGCGGATTGTCCTGATGACAGGCTCATTTGGCGGGGCCATTCTTTTCGCTATTGCAAGTTTTTTAGAACATTCACAAATGGCAGTGGCTATCGCATTTTTCTGCGCGGGGACACTTGTCGGTTCGATGTTTTCACTAGGTATTACATATATGGCTGATTTAACACCGAAGGAATTGCTACCAACCGGAAACCTTCTTTGTGGAATTGCCTTAAGTATTGGTAGTTTAACAGGGCCATTTTTAGGCGGTATCTATCTAGAATTCGTAAAAAATTATAGCTTCCTTTTACTAGTGGCACTGCTATTGTTAACTGTAGCACTTGTTTTACTCATATTCGGGAAAAATAAAAACAAGCGACCAATGACAGTTTAATGTCGTGGTCGCTTTTGTATGTAAAATAAAAGAGCGGGGCTCATCTCCCGCTCATAAAAACAAAAAACGCCCAGCAAATCCGTGCTGTAATGGCGTTTTTCGGTGTGACACGGATGTTCCGTCCATGCCACGTAGGTTTGGCACCTAAGAAATCATTATACAGAAAATCTGCGCAGAAATCAAATAGATTATGAGATACCCGCGGAATAAGGTGAAATACCCGCGAAAGCACACAAGATACCCGCGAAACAAGAAGGAATACCCGCGGCACTAGAAGAACTACTAAGCAAAAAGAGCGTCTCAAAATTTCTTTGAGACGCCCTTTTTTATTACTTATTCTTCAACACAAGCTTCGCTACACATTCCACTTGAACAGAAACAGTTCCATCACTAAATAATTTAGTTATTATCGTTACCTTTTAGATTTAAAACACTCCACACAATAAATACAAATCCTATTAATAAAGAAATAATACTGAGTATCAATAAATTATTGGGAACATTTTCAAGAAACACATTAAATTCTTCTGTAGACCAAGTACCACTAAGTGAGACACCAATCGAAGCGCATATGTACCTAGTCGAATAAAGTATAGCCGCGATAATAAGAAAAATAGAACCATAAATACTTTTAATCATAACTTTATTGCTCTTTTCTTTTTAAAATTGAACTACTCTATACTGACGTTCTACCCATTGTTCAGGGTAAACATATTTTGTATCATAAGTTTTTCCACGACTATCATATTTTTGTTCTTGTGTAACTTTATACTTTTTGTACACATGTCTATATTCTAAACGGTAATTTCCGCTATCATAAGTCTTAGAACGATAACTTACTGATTCCGACCATGATAAAGTAACATCGAAACCCACTACACTTTCTAGTTTTTTTACTGGAATCTTAAGTGTACCAGAATATTTATGAGCAACAGTTTTAGTGTGAGATGCACTCAATGATCCTCCACTTACCGTAGAAGCTCCAGCATAATTCCATGGGCCATATGTTAAACCTTCATAAGTTGAAGACGTACCAAACCACATTAACTGTCTTTCAAATGGAGTAATTTCAAATGGAGAAATCTCTTCTTCAAAAGGAACCTCTGTACCTATTAATTCATCATCAAGAACCACATCTGTAAAATCAACAACTACTTCACCTTCTGCTAATCCAGAATTGACATCGGCATCTAATTCACTTGCAGACGATTCTGTAACATTAATAAAAAACAGTGTTAATATTAATGTTATAGAACAAAAAATAGATAATAACTTACTGGAAATTTTCATTTTCTTCTCTCCCTCTGATTATTGATAACTAATACTCTTTAGTAAGAATCGTTAAAAACTGTATACTCTTAGTTCTCTAATTTCCATAAATTCAAAAAACAATTCATGTAAATTTTTCCGATTCTTCTAAAAAATACCTATTATTAATATAATCTATGGAGAAGTAAAAGTCTATTGTTTGTTCTTCATTACCCATTATCAGTGTAACTTATCTCTGATTTTTAATCTTCATCATCTACTCGAACGATTGAATTCCTCGGTATCATCTAAATTCAATTGTTTATCTAAAAACTGTAGGAGAGGCTATAAAAAGAAAAAAAGCGTAGTCTACAAAATGTAGAGTACGCTTAATCCAGTCGCCAAAATTATAAAAAATTAAATATCATTTTCGATGTTCTGCTTTAAGAACCATGTTGCAAATGCATTCCACCTGTGCAGTCTGTGCAAACATATCAACCGGTTGAATGTATTCGACATCATACAGCTTTGATAATTCCTGTAAATCCTTTGCCAAAGTCGAAGGGTTACAAGATGTATAAACAAAGCGCTGTGGTTTTAGCTTAAGTACGGTACGAATAAATTCAGGCGCAAGACCTGTGCGTGGTGGATCTACTGTAATTACGTCAGGTGTGAAGCCTTCCTTGCGCCATTTTGCTAAGACACTTTCTGCTGTACCGACGGCATATTTTGTATGTGTGAAGCCATGATTGCGCGCATTTTTGCGTGCATCTTGAATGCTTTCTGGGATGACGTCCATACCGCGAACCTCTTTTGCTTTATCCGCTAGCCATAAACCGATTGTGCCCACACCGCAGTATGCATCAACAATAGTTTCCTTGCCTGTTAATGCCGCTGCTTTTTTGATTTCATCATATAAATGAACGGTTTGTATTGGGTTTAGTTGGAAGAATGCACGAGCAGATAGGTCAAATGCTAATTCGCCAAGCTCCTCATGAATTGTTTCTTTGCCATCAAGGACAATTGTTTCATCGCCAAAAATCAATGATGTTTTTTCACGGTTTATATTTTGTGCAATTGACACGATGCTCGGATCAATTTTTTTAATACGTGTAATCAGCTCAGCCAAATGTGGAATATCCTTACGTGTCGTCACAAGTACGACCTGTGTTTCACCAGTGCGGATTCCTGTACGCACAACGATTGTACGCACTAAACCGTCTAGCGTTCGACCATCGTAGATCGTAATATTGAGCTTTTGTAAAACTTTACGTGTTGCGACTGTAATTTTCGATGTGATGGGGTGTTGTACTAGACAATCATTAATATTGAGTAATTGGTTGCTACCTTCTGCGAAAAGCCCTGCATAAACACGTTTGCCTTCTTTTCGTACTTGGAACTGACTTTTGTTGCGGTAGTTCCACGGATTGTCCATACCCAATGTTTTGCGAACTTCAACAGTCCCAACTAGGGGTTTTGCATAGCGCTCTAATGCTTGAATAACGATATCACGTTTTTCAATTAGTTGTTTTTCATAAGTCATATGCTGAAGCTGACAGCCGCCACACTCATTATAAACAGGGCAAGGTGCTTCCTGACGATATTTTGAGGTATTACGAAACGTTAATATTTCTGCTTCAGCGAAATTACGTTGTGTTTTTGTGACTTGGGCAGTAATTTCTTCTCCAGGAATAGCGCCTTTTACGAAAACGACATTGCGTTTATAAAAGCCAACACCTTCACCGTTAATGCCAAGTCTTTTTATTGTTAATGGGAATTTTTGTCCCACTTCTATTGCTGTTTGTTGCGTCAAGCGTTCCACGTCCTTTAACCTTATTCAGCAAAAATCTCTCTTACTTAGAGAGATTTATGCACACAGTATTCAATTCACTACCGGTAAAGAGCTGCTGAATAAAGTTAAGCTTCCGGCGGATGTCACAGATTTTGAACAGGAAAAATCGTTGTTTCAAAATCTGGACGCAAATACGTCAAGACGTATTTGATTGAATGTCATCTCCCCATTATAACTAAGGAGTAGACGATTGCAAAGCGACAGGGAAATCTTCATACTCTAATACTAAATCGTCGAGCGATAAAAACGTATAGCCTTGCTTCTTAGCTTCTGCAATAAACATTGGCAACGCTTCGGCATTATCTTGTGCTACTGTATGCATTAAAATAACAGCACCAGGGTGAAGTTGATCCATCAGCGCATTGTACGCATAATCTGCTCCTCGGCGCTCATCCTTTAACCAATCCTTAAAAGCAATAGACCAAAAAATATGACGATAACCTTCTGCATTACCAACCTCTAACAATTTGGCATTGAATATTCCTTCAGGAGGACGTGCATATGTTGTACGATCAATTCCTGTTAATTCCCGTAGTTTTCCATCAAACTTTCGCCATTCAGCACGCATGCCATCTCGCGTTAATCTCGCCATATTTGGATGACCATAGGAATGGTTGCCAATTGTATGTCCGTCTTGCACCATGCGTTTTACAAGATCGCTGGCGCTATCTAAATAATGTCCAGTTAAAAAGAAAGTGGCAGGAACTTTTTCTTTTTCTAATGTATCCAATATACTTTCTGTAAAGCCATTTTCGTAGCCATTATCAAAGGTTAAATACGCCACTTTTTTATCAGCTTTTCCCTTATAGATAGCACCATATTGATTGAGCAGTTTATCAAGCTGTGCTCCCGCCTCTGCCTGTTCTCCATCTTTCGCTCGTTTAAAGCCCCAATGATATTCGTCAGAACCAGAAGCAAAAAACGGATTGTAGCTAATTGCAGCGGCAATAATAAAAGTAGCGATTACCGCACCTACTATATGTTGTCTCCACATAAAAACGCATCCTTTCTTTTTCTTTAGGATGCGTTATTTTTTAAGAAATTATCCTACCGCTATTTAACACAAACAAAGGAAAACATAAGAAATTGATGACAGATTGAATTTTTATAACAAATCTTTAAGTGCCTCTTTTAAATGAGGAAATTTAAAGTCAAAATGTTGTTTTTCTAAAAGAGTAGGTAGTACCTGCTGACCTTTTAGCACAAGTACACTTTGCTCACCAAGAGCAAGACGCAGTGCGAAGCTAGGTACAGGCAACCAATGACGTCTACCCATTACATGAGCAATTGTTTTGCCGAATTCCTTCATGCGTGTTGCGTTTGGCGCTGTGACATTAAATGGTCCGTTAATGTTGTCATTTGTAATAGCAAAATAGATAGCACGTGCAACATCCTCTACATGTATCCATGAAAGCCATTGTTTACCCGAACCAATCGTGCCTCCAACATGAATTTTATAGGGCAGCAACATGGAAGGAAGGGCGCCATTAACACGTCCTAAAATAACACCGAAACGTGCAAGTGCTACACGGACATTTAATTTTTCAGCGCGTTTGGCATGGCGCTCCCAGTCCTGTACAGTCCATCCTAAAAAATCTGTCGCATAGTCGGTAAAGTTTTCGGAATAAGTGGCAACTGTCGAGGTTGGGTAAATGCCGACAGCACTGGCATTAACGAGTACATTAGGTTTCTGCTTAAGCTCTTCCATTATGCGTACAATTTCTAGCGTAGCATCCATACGGCTCATATAAATGGCCTTCTTTTGTTTTTTTGTCCAACGTCCTTTATTCAATGAAATGCCTGCTAAGTTAACAACTGCATCGATATGGCTCAGTTCCAATTCTGGTCGAGCTCCATCTTTTAGCCACTGTACATAATGAATGCCGTTTTCGTATCTCGAGTTGCTACGTGTTAAAATGAATATTTCATGTCCGTTATTTTGTAATAACTTTGTAAGTGACTGCCCAACAAAGCCTGTACCACCCGAAATAGCGATATTCATAAGAACCCTCCTATTTCCAATTATTGTACCTACACTATACACAATCCTAAGTAAAAAGAAAAAGATGTTATAATGTGATAGATAAAGGGGTGTTTCGTTATGCGTGTTATCACGAAAATTGCGCGTCAAAAAAACAATCCAGAACGCTATAATATATACGTAAATGAAGAATATGCTTTTCCTGTAGACGAAGCAATTCTTATTCAGTTTGGCCTGACAAAAGGGAAGATACTTGAAGAATTTGATATTCAAGAAATAGCTTATGAAGATGAAATTCGTAAAGCATTTAATAAAGGACTAAATTTTCTTTCCTATCAAATGCGCAGTGAACATGAAGTAAAGAAAAAATTGCTCACTTTAGAGTTTGGTGAAGCGGTTATTTTAGAAGCCATCCAAAAGTTAAAGGCATATGGCTTTTTAAATGATGAGACCTACTCCAAAGCACTACTAGACACAAAAAAGGCCACCATGAAAAAAGGACCACGAGCGATTCGCCAAGACCTGATTAAAAAAGGAATCGATAAAAACTTGCAAGATGAGGTACTCGGCACATATAGCCATCAGGAGCAGGTCAAACTTGCGACGCAGCTGGCGGAAAAGGTTATTCGCTCAGAAAAAAAGAAAACGCCGACGCAAATTAAGTCTAAAATTCAAAATTTCCTTATGCGAAAAGGTTATTCTTTTAATATTGTGGATGAGGTACTTGGTCAGGTGGAGATTGAACAAGCAGAAGATGAATGGCAGCAGTTACTTGATGTGCAAGGCGAAAAAGTTTGGAAAAAGTATGTATCGAAGTATACTGGTTATGAACTGAAAATGAAAACAAAGCAGGCGCTCTATCAAAAGGGGTTTCCTGTTGAAGTAATAGACCGTTTTATAGAAGAGAAGGAGAATGAGGAATGAACGAAAAAAACTACGCTGCAATGACGGAGCATGAGTTACGTGAAGAAGTAGCAATGCTAAAAGAAAAAGCACGTAAGGCAGAGCAGCTTGGCATCATTAATGAATTTGCAGTGTACGAGCGTAAAGCATTAATGGCAGCAGCCTATTTAGTAGATTTGGATACTATTGTACCTGGGGAAATGTACCGTATTGATGGCTCAGATAACGATTTCTTTCAAGTGGATTATTTAAAAGGACGTTTTGCTTGGGGCCATCGTTTAGGTGGGGAAAAATATCAAGAGGCTCTACCGGTATCCATGTTGTCACCAGTTAAGGTGGGTAAGTAAATGCAGGAAAAAATAGATAAGCTAACAGCAGAGTTACTTGCGAAAAATCCACAAATGTCAGCAGGTCGAGCGCGTGTTTGGATCGAGCTTTTATGGAGTGATTTCGAATCTACTTCTGCAAAGGCTGGTTATGACTATCGAGGTGCTGATTACACTGAAAATTTAGTACGCCAATTAATCACAAGCTATGGCGATAAGCTCCATGAATTTGCAGGACGCAATCCTAAATATGCCCATTTACTTGATGCAAGTGATGACATCATGCAATAAAAAAACCCTGGCCATCTCAATGGTCAGGGTTTCGTTTTAATTACTTGCTCCAATTTGTAATTTTTTCTGAAGCTTATCCTCGGTGAAAATCCAGCCTGTATAAGAAGTAATAATTTCGTTGTCATCGTCTAAGTGAGCAACAGCAACGAAAGGATACCGATTGTCACTGCGGTAACGAAGATCAATTAATCGCACTTCAGTTAAGCCATTTTCAAGCTCGGAAATTTCCCAGCGATACAATGGTGAAAACGATATAAATGCAGCGAGATTTGGGTCTTTCATTGCAGCTTCAACAGCAGGTGTTTTAGGTAACGGTTTAATCTCAAATTTGTCGTAAATATTAACAGTTCGCCCATAAGCACGCCCAACATAATAGTGCGTTTTTGATTTTGCAGCAATACGCCAATGGAAGAAACGCATTGTAGGTGCTACAATGACATAATCTTCATCTTGAATGGTATTGTGTACAGCTTTTTTTACGGCTTTTTGTATAGCAAAACGTAAAATATAGTAGCCCACAATAATCAGATACATGATGCTGAATGTCCAAACGGGATTTACACCGAATGCCCAAAGTAATATACCAAGGCAATGTAGAGAAAAAATAATAGGATCGAAAGTATTAATTACACCAAGGGCGACCCACTTTCTTGAGAATGGTCGGATAGCTTGCGTTCCATAAGCATTGAAAATATCCACAAAGACGTGTAAGGCTACAGCTAAAAAAGTCCAAAGCCACAAATGAAACACATTTGCATCTTGAATGATAATAGCTAAAACCGCTGTAATTAAGATTGGCCATAAAACTACGGCCGGTAACGAATGTGTAATGCCCCGATGATGTCGAATATAAATAGCGTTGTTGCGCAGCTTTAATACGGTATCGACATCAGGTGCCTGAGACCCAATAATGGTTCCTGCCATAACAGCTGTAAAGGTCATTGTATGGTTAGCTACCATAGGATCAACCAAGGCAAGACCACCAAGGGCTATGCCCATAACGAAATGTGTGCCTGAATCCATAAATATCCACTCCTAGTACGCATTAAAAAAGAGTACAATTTGCATACATGTATATTTCAATAATGTTAATACTTTTTACAGTTTCTAAACGATGTCTAGGCATTCGCGTCACATGCTGGATAAGCAGATAAATTGCCAACATCCACGAATGAGCTTTACTTAATTGTATACCCTTTCTATCATAAATTAAATCGTAAAAAACACGGGAGGTCACTGTGAATTATCCATATGTAGCAGAATTTCGACAATCTTTAGTCGAATGGTTTGAAGAAGAGAAACGAGATTTACCTTGGCGGCATACAAAGGACCCTTATAAAATTTGGGTATCTGAAGTTATGCTACAGCAAACACGAGTTGACACAGTTATTCCTTATTACAACCGTTTTCTGGAGAGTTTTCCTACATTGGAATTACTGGCGGAAGCACCACAAGAGTATTTATTGAAGCATTGGGAAGGCCTTGGTTATTATTCGCGTGCGCGTAATTTACAAGCAGGCGTACGTGAGGTTTTAGAAAACTATGGTGGTATTGTACCTGATAACCGCCACGATATATCAAAGCTAAAAGGTGTTGGTCCCTATACGGCTGGTGCTATATTAAGTATTGCCTATAATAAGCCTGAACATGCAGTCGATGGCAATGTTATGCGCGTATTAAGTCGTGTGCTGCACATTCATGATGATATTGCTTTACCAAAAACAAAAAAGATTTTTGAAGCGGCAGTTGAGAAACTAATTGATCCCGCACATGCATCTTCCTTCAATCAAGGCTTGATGGAACTGGGTGCACTCATCTGTACACCAACATCACCAAAGTGTTTATTATGCCCAGTACGAAATTACTGCACAGCTTTTAACGAAGGAGATCCAGGAAATCTTCCTGTAAAATCGAAAAAGACAAAAATGAAGCATATTTTTTATAATGTCTTTGTTTGTGAAGATTCCAGTGGTCGCTTTTTGATGGAGCAACGTCCTGCAGAGGGCTTACTTGCTAATATGTGGCAGTTTCCGATGATTGAACAAGGTGAAGATTCCATTGAGACTTTTACGAAGCTCTATAATGTGCAAGTACTAGAGCAACAAGAGATTTTAACGTTTAAGCATGTATTTTCCCACCTAACATGGCATGTTAATAGCTATTATATGAAGTGTAATCCTGTATTGAATGGTCAATGGCTGACACGCGAGCAAATTGAATTATTACCAATGCCAGTTCCGATGTTAAAAATTTGGCAAAAAATAAAATAAAAATTAATGAGCATAAAATTCATCACCTCGGTACACAATAATGAGCGTGGAGGTGAATGAATGATGAAGAAAAATCAAAACAACCCAAATATGCAACCGAATAAAAACATGCAACGTCAAAGTGAAGAATTTGGTTATGAAACAGACGTAAGCGAAGTGCAAAAGCAAAACGCTAAAGCTGAGCAGAAAAAAGCCCAAGCTTCAGGCAACTACGCTAACAAAAACAACCAAAATGCAAGCGAATAATCACTTTGTAACTGCATAATTGCATTTACCTTCTAAAGGAGCTGTCTAAAAATCGAAAAGATGAAAAGACAGCTCCTTTAAAATTAATGAAGCAGGTGTAACGCATGGGTCCGCTTAGGTAGAGAAGCGAATCGCTTGGATTGCGCAAGAGCTAAGTGAACTGTTCTTGTCTTCAACAGTTATATATATCGTTAGTTAAAAAAATTCTAATATAGAAGCTGTTATGGTGAAAATTGCTTTTAGTTTACAAAAATTTGTACATAAACAAAAGGAAGCGATGGAATTTATGGTTTTCAACTACACCTTTCGCGTACAGATTGCTATAATATACTAGAGACTGCTAGATTTAGGTAGCATAGACGAAAAGGTGGGCTTCAAAAATGGCAATACCGGTAGAAGGAGAAACGATACAAATACATAGTTATAAACACAATGGCCGCATCCACCGTGTTTGGCAAGAAACAATGGTTTTAAAGGGAACAAAAAATATCATTATCGGTGCGAATGAACGAACACTTGTGACAGAATCCGATGGTCGAACGTGGCTAACGAGAGAGCCTTCTATTTGTTATTTCCATGCGGAGCACTGGTTTAACATCATCTGCATGCTGCGTGAAGACGGTGTATATTATTATTGTAATCTAAGCTCACCATTTGTTTTCGATAATAATGCGATTAAATACATCGACTATGATTTAGATATTAAGGTTTTTCCTGATATGTCGTATACCCTTTTAGATGAAGATGAGTATGAGCAACATCGTCAGGAAATGTCTTATCCAGATGTCATCGACAAAATTTTAAAGCGCAATGTTGATAAATTAATTAGCTGGATTCAACAAAAAAGGGGACCCTTTGCACCTGATTTCATCGATGCTTGGACGAATCGTTATAAGTTCCAACTCGATATGCAAGCAGATGATTGTTAGTATTGCCTATTAGTTTAACTAATAGGTTTTTTTGTACCTTTAAACAAAAACGCCGTCTTCCTATTTGGTAAAAATCCGCTTCGCTTTCACCACATAAACCATTTTGTAGCTGCAGTTTTTCTGTCCCGCTTTCGGGCGATAAATTATCACAGAGCGTGACGACTTTAGTCTTCGTCCCACTTGGCGCTCCCTGCTGGATCTCTTGCTTCTCTGCACCTGACGCCAAGTTTACCTCCCGCTGTCGTAGCAAAAACGCTTTTGCCTGCGCTACGCTACACTCACACTTTAGTCATAAATCTGCTTCGTAGCAGGATATATAAAATTCACCTTTGTATCAAAAAGTAGCATAACACGATACTTCTAAGAATATTGTTATTACCTTTAAGACAGCCTGTTTTTTGTATACACGAGTATCTATGTAAGGATAATAGTTGGCCATATAAACTAATAGAAATCCAATCCTTGCATATATCTTTTAGGTATTTTTAAAATAGTTCGCATAAAAGTTGTCTTAACTGTACTTCATACGAAATATTGCTATAATACGTAAAGGCATTCACTGTTGAATGTCTATTTTCTTTTTCATGCCTAGATATTTACATTATAAGTAGAGCTGTTTCCATTAAGCGCAATGCTTAGGGCTCCTCAACAGCTAAGGCTAAAAAGATATCAATCATGTCGTGATACACTAGTTTCCTTTACGTGTATGTCAGCTGGCATGAATGCGTTTTTCTAATAAGGATGTGATGAACATTGGGTAGCATGAAGCGATATATGCGTTTTGTAAAACCTTATACATGGGAAATTGTTTTAACGGTATTAATTGGTATTGTGAAATTTGCCATCCCGTTATTTATTCCATTACTCATAAAAATTGTGCTAGATGATATTATCGGTGCAGAAGATTTAACGGATACAGAAAAGACGAAAGAACTGTTCTACTGGCTAGGTGGCACGATTATTGTGTTTTTTATCATTCGTCCACCGATAGAGTATTACCGTCAATACTTTGCACAGCACGTGAGTAACAAAGTACTTTATGATATTCGCAAGGAAATTTATGCACATTTACAGCGACTAAGTTTGAGGTATTATGCCAACACAAGAGCCGGAGAGGTTATTTCACGTGTCATTAACGATGTGGAGCAAACAAAAACATTCGTCATGACAGGTTTGATGAATATTTGGTTAGATCTTGCGACGATTGTTATCGCAATTGCTATTATGTTTGCAATGGATATTAAACTTACTCTCGTAGCGCTGTTTGCCTTTCCATTTTATGCGTTAAGTGTGCGATTTTTCTTTGGCAAACTGCGTACATTAACGCGTAAACGTTCACAGGCTCTTGCTGGCGTGCAAAGTTATTTACATGAACGTGTTGCTGGAATGAGTATTATTAAGAGTTTTACACTTGAGAAGCATGAACAAACATTATTTAATGAGGCAAATGGCGAGTTTTTAGAAAAGGCATTGGACCAAACAAGATGGAATGCCAAATCCTTTGCAGTCGTTAATACTATAACCGACGTTGCACCACTACTTGTTATTGCTTATGCTGGTTACCAGGTGATTAATGGGGAACTATCGGTCGGAACTATGGTTGCCTTCATTGCCTATATTGAACGACTTTATGGACCACTTCGCCGATTAGTCAGCTCCTCCACAACATTGACCCAATCGATTGCCTCAATGGACCGAATGTTTGAGTTGATTGACGAGCCTTATGAAGTGAAAAATAAAGAAAAGGCATTGGATCTATCAGATGTAAGAGGTGGGGTACGCTTTGAAAACGTGTCGTTTCAATATGAAGTGGATGGTTCGCAAATTCTAAATGATATCGACTTCACCATCAATCCTGGAGAGACGGTTGCATTTGTTGGCATGAGCGGTGGAGGGAAATCGACGATAATTAGCCTAATTCCTCGTTTTTACGATACGACGGGGGGAACAGTTTATGTGGATGGATGCAATGTACAGGATGTAACATTACATTCATTACGCTCCCAAATTGGAATTGTCCTTCAAGATAATATTTTATTCAGTGACTCAGTAAAAGAAAATATTCTAATGGGGAAACCAGGGGCGACGGATGAGGAAGTGATTGCTGCAGCAAAAGCTGCCAATGCACACGACTTCATTATGAGCTTGCCAAATGGTTATAACACAAAAGTCGGCGAGCGTGGGGTGAAATTATCAGGTGGGCAAAAACAACGTGTTGCCATTGCCCGCGTATTTCTAAAAAATCCACCGATTTTAATATTAGATGAAGCCACATCGGCACTTGATTTAGAAAGTGAAGCGCTGATTCAAGAATCGCTTGATCGACTTGCGCATGACCGAACGACAATTATGATTGCTCATCGACTTTCTACAATCACCCACGCAGATAAAATCTTGGTCATTGATCATGGACAATTAACAGAAAATGGCACACATGATCAACTGATGAAAGCGCAAGGCACATACTATAATTTATTCCAGGTTCAACACTTAGATTAACAATTAGGAAGCTGTTTTAAAAGTGAAATTCACTTTTAAGGCAGCTTTTTTATCAAGATTGACTGTAGTTTTCATATTTTGTATTCATTATAGTCATAGGTGTGTTCTAAAAGGTAGTAATAATATATGAATACTCCTAGCCTGTTACTTTTTGATGGGAAGGTAAAAATCCACGCAGATTTCTGCTAATGACATTTGTAGCGCATGTGCAACGTAAGCTACTGGAAGCAACGAACTATAACAAATTGATATTATTTTTCGAGAATACTATCCTTTAAATAAGGGATAATTAACATAATGCAAATTATGTAGAAATTTATTGTTAATTGCAGAATAATAATGATTGAAAGAGAGATGATTATTAGTTAGAATTATCTGAAAATATGGAATTAAAAGTTTTTTAGTGTATTATATTCTATAAATTAGAATCTTATTAAAATATTGGTAGGATGGAGCGGTGAAATATGCGGAAAAAGCTGTTAGAAATAAGAGGTTTACAGACAACCTTTTTCACAGATGATGGACAGATTCCTGCCGTTGATGATATTGATTTTTCGGTTCATGAAGGTGAAATATTAGGCATTGTAGGGGAATCAGGTAGTGGCAAAAGCGTGACATCCTTGTCGATTATGGGGCTAATTCCATCACCACCTGGAAAAATAACAGGTGGACAAATCCTATTAGATGGCGATAATTTAGCGACATTTACAGATAAACAAATGCAGAAAATTCGAGGTAAAGATGTGGCAATGATTTTCCAAGAGCCGATGACCTCTTTAAATCCCTTATTTACAATTGGTGATCAATTAAAAGAGGCAATATTAATTCATAATCCAAAATGGTCGAAAAAACAAGCATTTGCACGAGCTATTGAAATTATGAAACTTGTAGGATTACCACGCGCAGAGGAATTACTTAAAGATTATCCGCATCAATTATCAGGTGGAATGCGTCAGCGGGTCATGATTGCCATGGCACTTGTTTGTGATCCGAAGGTATTAATAGCCGATGAGCCTACAACAGCTCTGGATGTAACGATTCAGGCTCAAATCCTGCAACTCATGAAGGATTTGAATAAACGTTTGAATACAGCTGTGTTGTTAATTACGCATGATTTAGGTGTTGTAGCAGAAACATGCGAGCGCGTCATTGTGATGTATGCTGGGCAAATAGTAGAAGAAGCACCTATTCATGATATCTTTACAAATCCGAAGCATCCCTACACGCAAGGGCTCATTAAATCAGTGCCAGATATGCGCTATAAAAAGGACAACCTCTATTCTATTCCTGGGAGTGTCCCAAAACCAGGAGTCATTAGGGTCGGTTGTCGTTTTGCGTCACGTTGCGAATTTGCGATGGAGCGTTGTCTACAGGAAACACCGCCATTATACGAAATGTCAGGGCAGCATAAATCGAGATGCTTTTTACTGGATGAACAGGAGGTGGTGCACTATGACGAAAGTGTTATTGAAAGTTGATGGGTTAAAAAAATATTTTCCTATACGGAAAGGCATTCTTAACACCCAAGTGGGAAATGTAAAAGCAGTTGATGATGTTTCCTTTGAAGTATTTGAAGGGGAAACATTAGGAATTGTGGGCGAATCAGGGTGCGGTAAATCGACAACGGGTCGATTATTAATGCGTTTACTTGAGCCGACAGATGGAGCCATTGAATTCGAAGGTAAAATGATTTCAGAATTATCAAATAATGAAATGCGGAAAGCACGTAGAGACATTCAAATGATTTTCCAAGATCCTTACGCATCACTTAATCCGCGTCATAATATCGGCAAAATTTTAGAGGAGCCGCTCATAGTTCATGGGATGGGGAATTCGAGGGAAAGAAAGCAAAAAGTATTAGAACTGCTTCAAATCGTTGGATTAAATGAGTATCACATTAAACGCTATCCGCATCAGTTTAGCGGAGGGCAAAGACAACGTATCGGTATTGCTCGTGCTCTTATGACGAATCCACGTTTAATTATTGCGGACGAACCTGTCTCTGCTCTTGATGTGTCGATTCAAGCCCAAGTTTTAAATCTCATGCAGACACTGCAAAAAGAATTAAAGCTAACTTATATTTTTATCTCACATGATTTAGGGGTAGTACGTCATATTAGTAATCGTGTGGGGGTGATGTATCTAGGGAAGTTAGTAGAGCTGACAGCTAGTGAGAATTTGTATGCGGAGCCACTTCATCCCTATACTCAAGCCTTGTTATCATCTGTTCCTGTGCCAGACCCTACGTTTGAACGCGAACAGCTCATCATATCTGGAGACATTCCAAGCGCATCGAATCCACCAAGTGGCTGTGCTTTCCATACAAGGTGTCCTTTTAAAATGGAGGATTGTTCACGGGTTGTTCCTAAAATGCAAGAAGTAAAAATGGGTCATTATGTTGCCTGTCATCTTTATGATGCGCTGCAACATTAAATGATATAAAAAACATTAGGGGGAAATTTAATGAATAAAAAAAAGCTTTGGTCATTAAGCGTAATGCTGATCCTGGTTCTCTCGACAATCTTAGCTGCATGTGGTGTCTCGGATAACAAGGATACTGGTACTAAAGATACATCAACAGGTGGGGACTCAGCCAGCAGCGGTGGGGCTAAAACATTAGTATACGGACGTGGTGGTGACTCTGTCGCGCTAGACCCAGCTGTAGTAACTGATGGTGAATCATTCACAGTGACGGCCAACATATATGAAACACTTGTTAACTTTGGTGAGCAAGATGTAACGATTCAGCCAGGGTTAGCAAAATCGTGGGAGCCATCAGAAGACGGTTTAACATACACGTTCCAATTACAAGAAGGTGTAAAATTCCATGATGGTACGGACTTTAATGCAGAAGCAGTTGTGAAAAATGTTGACCGTTGGAAGGCTGGCGGCGATAAACATCCTTACTTTAGTTCTCAATTTGTAGTTGGTGACAAGCAAGTAATAGAATCAGTAACTGCTGAGGGGGACAACACGGTTGTTTTCAAGTTAAGCCAACCACAGGCACCATTCCTTAAAAACTTAGCAATGTCTCCATTTGCAATTGCTTCTCCAACAGCATTTGAAGCAAATGAAGAAGGATTATCTACGGACCCGGTAGGTACTGGGCCATTCAAATTTGTGGAATGGAAGCGTAATGATTCTATTACAATCGAGAAAAACGCAGATTACTATCTTGATGGTCTTCCAAAATTAGATAAAGTCATTTATCGCTCAATTCCAGATAACTCTGCACGTTTAAATGCTCTTAATGCAGAGGAAGTTGATGTAGTTGATGGCTTAAGTCCATCTGATAAGGCATCAATCGAAGCAAATGCAAACTTACAATTAATTGAACGCCCATCGATGAATGTTGGTTATCTTGGATTAACTGTAACACGACCACCATTTGATAATGTGAAAGTGCGTCAAGCTGTCAACTATGCAATTGATAAGCAAGCTTTAGTGGATGCATTCTATGAAGGATTAGCTGAGCCAGCAAAAAACCCAATGCCTCCAGTAATCTCAGGCTATAACGAAGCTATTACTGGCTATGAATATGATCCAGAAAAAGCAAAAGCGTTATTAGCTGAAGCAGGCTATGACGGTAAGGAAATTGAACTATGGGCTATGCCTGTACCACGTCCATACATGCCAGATGGTCAAAAAGTGGCAGAGGCGATTCAAAAGAATTTGGCGGATGTTGGCATTCCATCGAAAATCGTTACATTTGAATGGGCTACTTATTTAGAAAAAGCTCAAAATGGAGAGGCTGATGCGTTTTTACTTGGTTGGACAGGTGATAACGGGGATGCAGATAATTTCCTTTACACATTGTTAGATGGAGATAATATTGGCTCTAACAACTATACATTCTATGACAATCAAGATTTACACAAAGTATTAGTTGCTGCACAAAGTGAAATTGATGAAGACAAACGTAATGAACTTTACAAGCAAGCTCAAGAGATTATTTCTGCAGATGCTCCATGGGTTCCGCTTGCACATTCAATTCCTATTTTAGCTGCAAGCTCAAAAGTTTCTAACTATATTGCGCATCCAACAGGTTCTGACCGTTTAGACGCAGTAGATATAAAATAAACGTAGTAGGATTTAGGATGTCGCTTAATCATAGTGACATAACAAGCTTTTTACAGCAGTAGGCTTTGTCTATCGTTGTAAAAACGGGTTGTGACTATGTTTGTCACAACCCGTTTTTCTGTATGAAAGACCAATCATCAAAACGTCAAAACCGTTTGGTGAAGGCAGACCCTTTCTACAGTATGTGTATAGACTTCGATGCTTTTCGTGGCAAAAGTATAATCAGAAAATAATAGAGAGGTGAAGAACATGCTTCACTATATGGGGAGACGTTTATTTCAATTAATCCCAGTTTTGCTTGGAATGTCTTTTATCGTCTTCATGTTAATTCGCGCAATTCCTGGTAACCCTGCACAAGTTATTTTAGGTCAACAAGCGACGAAAGAGGCGGTTGAGGCATTAAACGCAAGTTTAGGATTAGATAAGCCATGGTATACACAATATTTTAGCTATTTGGGTGGCATATTGCAGGGGGATTTAGGTATGTCATTGCGTACGAAGATCCCGGTATCTGAGGAGATTTTTCCGTATTTAGCGGCTACAGCGGAGCTCGCCTTATTTGCGATGATCATTGCAGTGATTGTCGGGGTGAATGCAGGAATTGTTTCTGCGTGGTTCCAAAATTCATGGTTTGATTATCTGGCAATGGTTATAGCCTTAATAGGTGTCTCTGTACCGGTTTTTTGGCTAGGATTGATGGAACAATGGGCGTTTAGCATTAAGTTAAACTGGTTTCCGACTTCTGGGCGAGAAAATGTACGTGACCCTATAACCGCCATTACCCATTTTTATTTACTTGATACGCTCATTCAAGGTCGTTTCGATCAATTTATTGAGGTATTAAAGCGATTAGTATTGCCAGGATTGGCACTCGCTACAATTCCAATGGCCATTATCGCTCGCATGACACGCTCATCTATGCTTGAAGTCATGCGCTCTGACTA
Source organism: Lysinibacillus sp. UGB7 (assembly GCF_049058285.1). Lineage (NCBI taxonomy): Bacteria > Bacillati > Bacillota > Bacilli > Caryophanales > Bacillaceae > Lysinibacillus > Lysinibacillus sp. UGB7. The sequence goes on along the minus strand of NZ_JBMGUV010000026.1, from coordinate 17,424 downwards.
TGTACGCACTGCTAGAGCTAAGGGACAAAAAATGTTCATTGTTGTCTATAAACATGCGTTGAAAAATGCCATTATTCCCGTGTTAACAGTTATCGGTCTGCAAACAGGGTTACTCCTAGGTGGTGCCATTTTAACCGAAACGATTTTCAGTTGGCCAGGTATTGGACGTTATATTTACGAAGCAATTGGTTTCCGAGATTATCCTGTCATTCAATCAGGAATTTTAGTAGTCGCATTTATTTTCATCATGATTAACTTAATCGTAGATTTATTGTATACAGTAATCGATCCGCGGATTAAATATAAATAGGGAGGAGCTGCGGTTATGGCTGGAACAGCAGATGTAAGAAAAGAAGCAGCACAAAATCGTGCTGTAGGTCCTTGGAAAGAAGGCTGGCGTAGCTTTAAAAAGAGTAAAATCTCCCTAGCAGGCGCGGGTATTGTAATATTTTTTATTGTGCTTGCTGTATTTGGTCCTATGATTGCTCCTCAAGGCATCAATGAGCAGGATTTAACGAAAAGATTACTAGCGCCATCAAGTGAACATTGGTTTGGGACAGATGATTTTGGACGTGATATTTTCTCCCGTATTATCCATGGCGCACGTATTTCGTTGAGGATAGGTTTTTTTGCAGTAATTCTATCAGTTGTCGTAGGGAGTTTACTTGGAATTATTGCAGGCTATTATGGGAAATGGATCGATACGATTATTTCACGTATCTTTGATATTATGCTAGCTTTTCCTAGTATTTTACTAGCAATCGCTGTAGTAGCGGTGCTTGGGCCGTCACTACAAAATGCTTTAATTGCAATAGCAATTATAAATGTGCCAAACTTTGGCCGTTTAATTCGTTCCAAGGTATTAAGTGTAAAGGAAGAGGAGTATATTGTCGCTGCGAAAGCAATTGGCATGCGCGATATGCGTATTCTGTTCTCACACATTTTACCAAATTCCATGACGCCTGTTATTGTGCAAGGTACACTGGCTATTGCAACGGCTATTATTGAAGCAGCAGCACTGGGTTTTCTTGGGTTAGGTGCTCAAGCGCCAGCACCAGAGTGGGGAAAAATGCTAGCGGACGCACGTATCTATTTATTGAATGCACCGTGGACGATGATTTTCCCTGGTCTTGCTATTATGCTAACGGTACTAGGCTTTAACCTAATGGGAGATGGATTACGTGATGCGCTCGATCCGAAGATGAAAAGTTAACAAAAGTGTAAAAAAACCTTCTAATTCTTATATTAAGAAGGTTTTTTTGTTTTCAATAGAAAATTTAGCTAGTATACTACTAATTTTTCACAAAAATTTTCAAGAATGTTAAATGATTTAAACCTTTTCGGGGCCATTAATTGAATTTTTTGTCATGTTATTTTAGACTTGAGATAGGCTGAATTTATCTTTTTATCGAAGTAGTGAAAATGGGATATTACTTTTATAAACGTATAGAGTATGAGGTTAATTATAAAAAAATGTACATACGTTTTTCAGCTGAAGACACATTCAAGATATAGGAGGATGTTGGCATTGGGAATTAATTTACAAAAAGGACAACGTGTCGATTTAACAAAAGGTAATGCTGGTTTAAATAGAATTAAAGTGGGTTTGGGCTGGGATCCAGTAAGCCAAACAAAAAGTGGTGGATTTTTAGGTGGCTTATTTTCTAGTGGCGGTAGCGGTGGCAGCGGTAAAAATGTTGACTGTGATGCCTCGGTACTAATGCTTCAAAATGATAAGTTAGTAGCAAACGATGATGTTATTTACTTTGGAAAATTATCAAGTAATTGTGGTTCTATTCGACATTCAGGCGATAATTTAACGGGTGATGGCGATGGTGATGATGAAGTTATTACAATTGATTTAGCGGCAATACCAGCACAATACACTAAAATGGTGTTCGTCGTTAATATTTATGATGCAGCTGGACGCAATCAACATTTCGGTATGATTCAAAATGCATATATTCGTGTGTATGATGACAAGACAGGAGCCGAACTAATTCGTTATAATTTAACTGACAACTATTCGGACTTAACGACGTTAGTTTGTGGTGAAATTTATCGCCACGGCACAGAGTGGAAGTTTGCGGCTGTTGGTAGTGGTACGAATGACTTGAAACTTGGCGACGTAGCTCGAAGATATCAATAATAATCTTTCCTGCAATCAGCTATTTTTTGTACCGCAAGTAAAGCTTTATTAAAAGCTAAGCGACAGATACGGAATAGTTCTTAAAGTATTGATAAAAGCTAAAGAAAATAGGAGGAATTTAAAATGGGTATTTCTTTACAAAAAGGTCAAAAAGTAGATTTAACAAAAACTAATCCAGGTTTGTCAAATGTTATTGTAGGTTTAGGTTGGGACACGAATAAATATGATGGTGGAAATGATTTTGACCTAGATTCATCTGTGTTTTTACTTGCTGACACAGGAAAAGTAGCAGACCAAAATGATTTTATCTTCTACAACAATACTATTGGTGGTAATGGCTCAGTTGAACACTCAGGAGATAACTTAACTGGCGTTGGCGAAGGTGATGATGAGATAGTAAAGGTTGCATTAACTCAAATTCCGGCACATGTTCAACGACTTGCATTCACTGTTACAATCCATGATGCAGATGCACGTAACCAAAACTTTGGTATGGTAACTAATGCTTTCATTCGTATTGTCAATGCGGCAACAAATGAAGAAGTAATCAGATATGATTTAGGGGAAGATTTCAGCATTGAAACAGCTGTTGTTGTAGGTGAGTTATACCGTCATAATGGCGAATGGAAATTCAACGCAGTTGGAGCAGGTTATCAGGGTGGTTTAGCTGCACTTTGTAGTGACTATGGATTAAACGTAAACTAATACTTCACCTTATACAAGGAAGGGAGATTTTCTAAATGGGTATTCAATTAAGTAAAGGGCAACGTATTGATTTAATGAAGCAGGATCCAGGCTTAAATAATGTAGGTATTGGTTTAGGTTGGGATGTAAAACAATTTGATGGCGGAAATGACTTTGACCTAGACGCCTCTGTGTTTTTACTAGATGCATCTGGAAAATGCCGCAATGAGCAGGATTTTATTTTCTACAATAATTTAACAAGTTCAGACCAATCTGTCGTGCATACAGGTGATAACCGTACGGGTGATGGCGATGGGGATGACGAAAAAATTCTTGTAAACTTAAAACAAGTATCTCCTCAAATTGAAAAAATAGTAGTGACTGTCACAATCTACGATGCAGAAGGTCGCCATCAAAACTTCGGACAAGTTTTAAATGCTTATGTTCGTTTAACGAATGAAGACTCAGGTTCAGAAGTCCTTCGCTATGATTTAGGGGAAGATTTCAGCATTGAAACAGCAGTAGTATTCTGTGAATTATATCGTCACAATGGCGAGTGGAAATTTGCAGCTGTTGGTTCAGGCTACCAAGGTGGTCTTAATGCGTTAGTTAACGCATATGGCTTACAATAAAATATAATTTAGTTTATTGGTAAATGTTACAGATGTTGAATTGTATATGTACAATTCAACATCTGTACGTTACTTTACCTGCTATATGCGTATTGATACCAGGGGAATACCATACGAAGTGTTCTTGGTTATTTGAATCGTAGCATTTTTACTAACTTTTGGTATACATAAGTTGAATAAGAAGGTAACGTAACTAAAGGCACTGTATTGGTCTGTAAAAAAGCAGGCTAATACAGTGCCTTTTTCCACAAAGATAATTCTTTTGATGAGGGAGAGAAGTAGATGCAACATTTTGCAACTGAAGCAGAGGCTATCTTTTATAAGAAGCCTCAACCATTTACAAAATTGGATACCTCAGATATTTTAGCCTATACATTAGGTGCAACTTTATATATGCCTGCCTCGATGCCTCATATTTTAGAGATGGTTCAATCTCAAAAATATAAAGAACTGACTTCTTTTGTCATTGATTTAGAAGATGCAGTGGGAGATGCAGAGTTAGCGGAATGTGAAGAAAAATTAATAACAGATATTAGCGCGCTCTATACTCTTTATGAAAATAAAGAAATTCAGCTACAAAATTTACCTCTTATATTTATACGTGTACGTAGTGTTGAACAATTTGCATTTTTAACATCTGTCTTAGGAAAACATCAAGCAGTCCTAACTGGCTATGTGTTTCCTAAATTTTCTGCGGTGCAAGGAGCTAGCTATTTTGAATTGCTTGAACAAACGATTCAACAGCATCAGCTTACGTTATTCGGCATGCCAATTTTGGAAAGTCGTGATATTTTGTATAAGGAATCTCGTATGGACTCATTGTTTGCGATTAAAGAAGTACTTCAACAATACAGAGAACGTGTCTTAAACATTCGTATTGGTGCAACGGATTTTTGTGGAATATATGGTATACGTCGTCGTGTAGATTCAACGATTTACGATATAGCGGTTATTCGAGATTGCATTGCAGATATTGTCAATGTGTTAGGTCGTGAGGAAGACGGTTTTGTTATATCTGGACCTGTATGGGAATATTTCAGTAATCAGCGTGTATTAAAGCCAGAATTGAGAGTGACTCCTTTTAGTGAAAAAGGAGCGCTACATGCACGACAAGCATTACTCGATGATTATTTAGATGGCTTGATTAAGGAAGTGTTAATGGATAGACAAAATGGTATTCTAGGTAAGACCATTATTCATCCAAGTCATATTCGTGTCGTACATGCGCTATACGTAGTTTCGTACGAAGAATACCTAGATGCACTAAGCATTGTAGAGCATAATGATGGTCAAAAAGGTGTGATAAAAAGTCATTATGCCAATAAAATGAATGAAATGAAGCCTCATACGAGGTGGGCGCAGCAAATTTTACGCCAAGCGCATGTCTATGGTGTATACAACGAATCTGTAGATTTCGCGTCCCTTTTATTGAATACTGAAGTAGGGGGAAGTTTAGATGACACAACGGAAGAGCAGATTGAATATTTTTCAGGACTATGAAATGGCTATTTCGCTAACCCATAATCCGTATAATTTTGCAATAACAGATTTGTTTAAAATGGCAACACGTATTAATAAAAAAAGACAATTTTTATTCGTCAGTACCGTCCTTGGCAAGCATTTAGCAGTACGACCGCAAGTGCCAATGCTAACGGGGACACTGCTAGCAATGATGTATCATCAAAAGCTTGTTGGTGAGGAAGCTTCGTTACTTCCAACTGTTGTACGAGCACTCAAGCAACCGCAAAATGTGCAAGAAATATTACAACGAGTAGAAGCACAACCACTTGAACTGCTAGAGGAAACATTATTTATTGGTTTTGCGGAAACGGCGACAGCACTTGGTCATGCCGTATTTAATGCTTTTGGATCAAAAGCGATGTATATTCATACGACACGTGAATTTCTACCTGAACTTGAAGCATTTGTGACTTTTGAAGAAGAGCATTCACATGCAACGAGTCATCGCGTTTATTGTGAACAACCAGAAAAATTACTACAAGCCAAACGTATTGTATTAATAGATGATGAGATTACAACTGGAAATACGGTTGTCAATATAATTGAAACACTACGACAAAAGTTCCCTAATGTTAAGCATTACTCTGTATTATCCATTTTAGATTGGCGTTCTGCCCAACAGCAAGTTTACTTTAACGACATGGAGAAGCAATGGGATGTAACGATTGATTTCGTCACAATGATGGGCGGACACTTTAGCTGTGATGGAGAACCACATTTATCTAGTAAACAAGTAGAAGTTACTACACAAGAGGCTCCACTAACTCTACTATCAATAAAGGAAGCTATTGAGCAAAAATGTTATCGTTCGATTGCGGAAAACGGAATTGAAAATGAGGCACCTTACATGCTAGCAACAGGAAGATTTATGTTGACAACTGATCAGCATGTGGAACAAAAGAATACACTAAAAGGAATTGCTCGGCAGTTAAAAGAACGGAGAACAGATGGACCAGCACTTGTTATTGGAACGGGTGAATTTATGTATGTACCGATGCAATTAGCTAGTTATTTAGGTGAGGACGTTTATGTTCAATCGACAACTCGTAGCCCAATTTATTGTGCACAGGAAACAGGTTATACAATTACTGAGAAAATAGCTTTTGAAAGCCCTGAAAATAATGGTGTTGAAAATTATTTATATAATGTACAAAGTCATCCGTACTCGGAACTTTTTTTAGTTGTAGAACGTATAGCAAATAAAGAGGTTGTTGCACGAGTTGTACATGCGCTGCAAACAGTAAGTAACGCAAAAATATATGTGGTTTGTATGCATGAATTGGAGGAGCAATTATGCGATTAGACATGCAACCCGATAAAATGGGGAGTTATTCACCTGAAGATGTTGTTTTTTTACTACGTGATATTAGTAATGTCGCACTCGAATTAAACAACGAAAAACGTGAACAACTTATCCAATCGGGCACACATTATTCTGAAATGCTACCAGTCGAATATCAGCCATCAGAAGCATATATGGCACTTTTTTATAAAACTTTAGATGACTATGCACAGCGTATTGCGCTAGCTGTTGGAATTGTGGCGGAACAAATTGTAGCACGCCAAGGGTTAGAGGATTTAGTGCTCGTTAGTTTAGCGAGAGCCGGTACACCGATTGGTATATTGATTAAACGTTATATAAAAATGCGATACAATGTTGACGTGCCACATTATACGATTTCGATACTTCGTGGTCGTGGATTTGATGAAATGGCCATCCATTATATATTTGAAGAGCATCCACTAGCGCGCATTCAATTTATTGATGGCTGGACGGGAAAAGGTGCCATCACGAAGGAATTGCAACAATCGTGTGAGCTTTTCAATGCACACAATGAAGAACAACTGGATGCTTCATTAGCTGTATTAGCGGATCCAGGGCACTGTACGTCAATTTATGGTACGCGTGAAGACTTTTTAATTCCATCTGCTTGTTTAAATTCTACAGTGTCTGGGTTAGTAAGTCGTACAGTATTGAATTTGCAGTTTATGAACGAACATGACTTCCATGGGGCTAAATATTATAAAGAACTAGAGGATGTTGATGTTTCGAACTTGTATATCGACCGTGTGAGTGCTTATTTTCAACAAGTTCAACATGAAGTTGCACAGCAAATTAGTAAACAAACACAGTCTCCTGTTACATGGCAAGGGATGCAATCCGTGCAGGCGATTCAACGAGATTTAGGGATTGCAAATATTCATTTCGTGAAACCAGGTGTTGGTGAAACGACGCGTGTATTACTCCGTCGTATACCTTGGAAAATTTTAATTAATCCTAAATATGCGAACGAACTTGAGCACATATTGTTATTAGCTAAGGAAAAAAATGTACCTGTTGTAGAATATCCGAATATGTCGTACGCCTGCTGTGGCTTAATAAAAGAAGTATAGAGGAGAGAAAACATGCTACTATTTACATCGGATTTAGATCGTACCCTTATCTATTCAAAGCGTATGATGGCAAATTTTCCAGCACTAACACCATCAGTCGAAGCTGAACGTAAAGAAGGTGAAGTGATGAGCCTAATGACGGAAGCGACAACGAGGTTATTGCATCAGGTACAGGAACAAACGTTATTCGTGCCTGTAACGACTCGCGCCTTTCATCAATATGAACGCATTCATTTGATAAAAGAGCTATGTCCAGCTTTTGCAATTACGAGTAATGGGGGTACAATATTAGAAAATGGTTGTCCCAATGAAGAATGGACAAAAACTTTACGCAAACGTATCGAAGATTCCTCGATTCCAGATGCTGATATGTTGCAACGTTTTGATGTGATGAAATCAGACACTTGGCTGCAACGTTCATTTTATGTGGATGAGCTTTTTTATGTGTATCACGTAGATTTAACAATTTTAAGACAAGATGAAGTACAGGCAATCATTCAGGAGTTTGATGTGCTTGGTTGGTATGTCCTTTTACAAGGAAGAAAATTATACTTTTTGCCGAAAGTGCTAACAAAGGAAGCGGCGATTGCTTATTTAAAAGAACATTGTTCATATGATATGCATGTAGCAGCAGGCGATTCCATTATGGACTACGGTATGCTCGCTATGGCGGATATAGGCTATACACCGGCTCACGGTGATTTAAAAGATAAACAACCACAAGTGTTAGGAAATACAATATATTCAACTTATAGTGGTGAAGCGTTTACGCAAAGTTTACTTGAGGATGTTTTACGACTAGTAGCAAAACAACCAACTGTGTAAGACCATGTAAGGAGGTGACGTTTTGTATGCAAACAATCACAATAGAGTCCGTATTGGAACGTGATCCTTATGATTGGCTACAAGCGTTTCAAGATTCACCTAAATTGCGTGCACTATATGAGGTAACCGAGCAACAAATACGGTTTAGTCGCATTGCCGTTCGAGTATTAGGTGTACCAATAGAAGAAGATGATTATTTTAACGCATTATATACATTGTCACAAAATCCAAGTGTTTATATTTTAAGTGAAGAGTTAAATAAACACATTGAGCAAAAGGATTTTCAGGCGTTGCAAAGTATTTTAGCGCAACATCAACAAACACCTAAAGGCTTGTCTATTAATCGACTAATTGCGATGATGTATGGCCATCAGCTTATTCCAAAGCATGATGATGGGACACTGAATCGTCATTTGCAGCTTGCCACTATTCGTGTAGTGGAGCGCTTTCGTGACCAGCAATCGCTTGGTTTACTTGCGAATGATTTCCGTCGTTTTTTAATTGATATGGTGAAGTGGCTAAAGAATCACTGGATTCAATGGACGAAAACTATGAAGCCAACTGATGATTTTCCAAAGGTTGTTTGGTATGGTGAGACGACGATTAGTCAGCGTTATTTCTTGTTATTATTAATGGAACTAGGTTGTGATGTGTTAATCTTCCACCCGACTGCTGTTGATGAATTTGCAGAAGTGGATGTAGGGAATCTTTTTTCAATTACACACGCCCATGCAAGCCAAACAACATTACAGCCATTCCCCGATAAGCTTCGTGACCGTCAGGCAACTGTCGGCTATCGCTCCAGTCAACATTTTGAGCAGTTAATGCACGACCAACAATCTGGCGTTTATCGTCCATGGCAATTTAAAGATTTTATGCCTCGTTCTTTAACTTTACGAATGACCTATGATGATATTTTTATTTATGCCAACGAAAAAGCGATGGTACGTCCGAAATTCGAAGTTGTCGGGAATGAGGTTGTGATTCCTGTTATTTTTGCCAAAATTAGTGGTGTGTCAAGTAGACGTGAAGAGTATTGGCATTTTATGCATCAGTTACTTGCCAGTCCGCAAACCTTATTTGTGCAGGAGTTTCCATACGCTAAAGCGAGTAGAGCCAATTTCCATTTCCATTATAAGCACTGTCTAGTAAATGGAGAATTATCCACAGAGCGGATTTTGCAAAGCGACTGGTGGCAGTATGATGAATTGACAGCAGAACTACAACAGGCGATTGCACATACGATGAAAACATCTTGTGAACAGCCGCTCCTGAAACAATTGCCAAACGAATCGAAATATGATTTACAGCTATTTTTATTTAAGCAGATGGCGACGATTCCAAAAGAAATACTGCGCCTATTGCAAAGTTTTGATTATGCACAGGAAGTGCCCAAACTGGTACTCTACCAAGCACCACAACAGCCTACGTTAGCCCGTGAAGATGTTGCTTTATTAGCATTTTTAAATCGCTTTGGTGTTGATATTGTGTTTTACAATCCAACAGGTAAACTAGATTTAGAAAAACATTTGCAAGAAGATACCTTTGATGGGCACCGACTAGAACATATGGTGTTTGATTTACAATACGAAGAACCGAAGCAGCAAAAGCCTGCGCCAGATAAAATGATCAAAAAACTATTTAATCGCTTTTTTTGATGATTAGGAAAGGAGGCACGCTATGTCTAATGTACCGATTACACTTGAACAATTGACGCCAGAAACAGCCGAAGTGACAAAATGTCAATTACGTCAGAATGTCGAAGTGCAGCAAATTGCAAATCGTATTAATATAAAGAATCAACTCGATTTAATGGCACTCGGTAAAGGGCCTTCGTCGAAGCTATCACGTTTTTCAGATCAAATTTTAAATATGATGGCAAAATCAAAAGTGAATGAATCCGGCGATTTGTTGAAGCAACTTGAAGCTTTAATGGCCAAATTTGATAAAAAGGAAGTTATCGAGCAGCAAAGTTTTTTCGGCAAGTTGTTTAAGCGTGCGCCGAAAAAAAGTGAAGATTTATTTGAGAAGTACAATTTACTTGGTAGAGATATTGAGAAAATTCATTATCAGTTTGTGCTAATGGAAGAGGCGTTAGCAAACGATAATCGATTGCTTGCACGACTATATCGTGAAGATTTGACTTATTATCTTGAAATTGAAAAATATATTGTAGCGGCAGAAATGAAATTGGATGAAGTGACAACGACATTAATGCCGATGTATAAAAAACAGAGTGAGGCAGGTAACCAAATTGCAAAAATGGAGCTAAATACTTTGCAAACGATTACCGATATGTTGGCCCAAAAAATAGATGAATTAGATAGATCCCGTATGGTCGCTATTTTAGCAGCGCCTCAAATTGAAATGATTCGGAATGGGAATAGTGAGTTAATGGAGCAAATTAATAGTGCGTTTATAACAACGATTCCTGTTTTTAAAATGAGTATGATGAATGCAGTCAATGAAAAACGTCAAAAACTACAGAATGATTCGGCAGCAGCTTTTGAAAATCGCATGAAACAATATGGGGGAGTAAACAGTGACGCGGTGCAACTAAGCACGGTAATGGCACAGCAACCTGAAAGGCCACAGACACTTGAAGAAATGTGGGATACAATTGTTTCGGGAATTTCTAATTATCGTAAGCTGCGTGATGAACAAACTGCACAGCGCCTGAAAGCAGAGCAACAACTCATGGCGTTGGGCAATGAAAGCTAAAAAAAGCTGACACCTTTTCCAAAAATGGTGTCGGCTTTTTATGTGAGGCATAGAAGAAAGAACGACAAACAGAATTACATTCTATTTGTCGTTCTAAGTATTAAATAAACTCTTCTTCAATTTCTAGATTAATTTCCTGACCGTGGTAGCTTTGGTATGACACAATCAATGTGTCTAAATGCTCTAAGTTTTCCTCGTAATCTAAAATGCGGGATAAAATGTATAGTAGGTGATAGCTTGAAAACTCAGTATCTCCTTCTTCATGAGCATATGAGACTTGTTTAATGAAAATCTCCATTAATTCATTTCGTTGGACATAATCGATATGTTTGCTCCATTCAGAATGCTCGGGTTTTAATTTGCCTGTGTACTTTAATAAAAGCTGTTCATGGTAGGTGAGTAGAAAATCTAATCGCTCCTGAATCATTAAATGGAACTGTGTGGGTAGGTGTGCTAATTCATTTTCATGTTTATGCAAACGGTGTAGGAGCTCCAAACTTTTCTTCGACGTTGTAATCATTTGGCGATACACAACCAGTTTTCTCACTTTTACGAACTTTTTATTTTTAATGTAGCTACGCTCTTCTTTATAAAACTCATACAATGTATCGACGCGTAACATACGGTCTCTGAATTTGTTTATGGCTGCTTTAGTAGATGTATGTTCGGAAGCCTGACGAACGGCGAGTCGTGTCCAGCGAATAATATCATCTTGTAAAAAATAGATTTTGCGAAACAGCTTCACTTCGTATTTAGGTGGTAAGAAAAATAAATTGACGACAAAAGCTGCCAAAACTCCGACTAAAATGGTTGAAAAGCGAATGAGACCAAATGTTATAAAATCATCGCCTTGAATCTCCATAATCGCTACTACTGTCACAAGTGCTAATGACAAAGATTTTTCAAGTTTAAATTTCAACATAAAGCCAATCGTAATGACGACGGCAATTCCTATAGCCACAATATGGTGGCCAAATAGTAAACCAAAAATAACAGCAATGGTTGCACCTATTATATTTGCCTGAACTTGCTCGACAATGGTTTGATAGGAACGATAAATTGAAGGCTGAATCGCAAAAATGGCAGCGATTCCAGCAAATACTGGTGAAGGTAAATGTAACAATTCTGCAATAAACAATGCAAAGACAATTGCAACACCTGTTTTAAATACACGGGCACCTAATTTCATAGAAAATGGATGTCCTTTCTGTCTAAAATTTTTAAGCTTCTTTACATTATAGAAGGAAGTGCAGATAAAATACATAGATTTGTGTTTTGCTGAATGAAAAAGGCGACTTTCTAGGGAAAGTCGCCTTCGTATTGTCAGTTATTTATAATTGTGAGAATGCATAGTCCACAGCTTTTATCGTTTCTTGAATATCTGCCTCTGTATGCTCTGTTGTTAAGAACCATGCTTCATATTTTGAAGGGGCTAAGTTAATGCCTTGCTCCAGCATTAATTTAAAGAAGCGTCCGAAAATTTCTCCGTCAGAGTTTTCTGCTTGGTCATAGTTTTCTACTTTCACATCTGTAAAGTAGATAGTAAGTGCACCTTTTAAACGATTTAAAGTAATTGTAACATCATGCTTTGTAGCTGCTGTTAAAATACCTTCTTCTAAAATGGCACCAAGACGATCCATTTCATCATAAATACCTGGCGTAGATAAAACTTCTAGACAAGCAATACCTGCTTGCATTGATGCAGGGTTACCTGCCATTGTACCCGCTTGATAGGCAGGACCAAGTGGAGCAACTGTGTCCATAATTTCTTTGCGACCACCGTATGCGCCGATTGGTAAGCCACCACCTATTACTTTCCCAAGTGCAGTCAAATCAGGAGTTAAGCCGAGTAAATTTTGAGCGCCGCCGTAATGGAAACGGAAGGCAGTAATGACTTCGTCGTGAATTGTTAAAGCACCTTTTACTTTTGCTGTTGCATGCACTAATTCTAAGAAGCCTGGATTTGGCTCTACAATTCCGAAATTCCCAACGATTGGCTCGATTAAAATACCAGCAATTTGATCGCCCCATTTATCCATAGCGTCCGTAAATGCTTCGGGATTGTTAAATGGTACAGTAATCACTTCTTCAGCCGTAGCAGTAGTTACACCTGCTGAATCAGGTGTACCCAGTGTTGCAGGTCCAGACCCAGCAGCCACTAATACTAAATCAAAGTGACCGTGATAGCAGCCAGCGAATTTCATAATTTTTGTACGACCAGTATAAGCGCGCGCAACTCGAATTGTTGTCATTACGGCTTCTGTTCCGGAGTTATTGAAACGTACTTTATCCATAGAAGGAATCGCTTCTTTTAGCATTTTGGCAAATATTACTTCATATTCAGTAGGTGTACCGAATAATGTGCCGTTTTCAGCTGCATTTGCAATGGCTTTAGCGATATGTGGGTGACCGTGGCCTGTAACGATTGGTCCATATGCTGCTAAATAGTCGATATATCGGTTACCGTCAACATCCCAGAAATAAGCACCTTTACCACGTGCCATAGTGACAGGGGAACCGCCACCAACTGCTTTATAAGAACGAGAAGGGCTGTTTACACCACCAACGATATGCTGGAGCGCCTCTGCGTGTATTGCTTCAGATTTTGAGTGATTCATAATATTGCCTCCTAAGTGATAATACTTAATCTATTGTAGACCTATCAGTGTAAGAAATCCAAAGAAAATAAGGAATATGACTTGAATTGTTACTTAGAGTAAAATAGAAAATGCAGAGGAGGAGATTGTATGACATTAATCGAAGGGAAAAAAGCACCTGATTTTTCACTCCTAAATGAAGAAGGTGAAAAGGTGCATTTAACAGATTTTAAAGGGCAAAACGTTATTTTGTATTTTTACCCAAAAGATATGACGCCGGGCTGTACGACTCAAGCTTGTGACTTCCGGGACAAACATGATGATTTTAGTCAGTTAAATGCAATTGTGTTAGGAGTGAGTCCAGATGATACAAAGAAACATACAAAGTTCATTGATAAGCATGGACTGCCTTTCTCACTTTTAGTGGACGAGGATCATGCAGTAGCGGAGGCTTATAGTGTATGGGTACTGAAGAAAATGTATGGACGTGAGTTTATGGGGATTGAGCGCTCCACATTTTTAATAGATACGGAAGGCAATCTTGTGAAGGCTTGGCGTAAAGTACGCGTGAAAAACCATATTGAGGAAGTGTATGCATTTTTAGCAGAGCAGGAGGCAACGAAATGAGAATTTATTTTACGTTTGAGCCACGACCAGATTTACGTGAGCCATTACTAGTAGAGTTTCCACAAGTTGATTTCGTTTTTGAAAATGGCATATCAATTGAAGAACTTCAAACGGCAGATGTGTTAGTTACATATGGCGAAGATTTAAACGAAGAGAATATTCAATATGCAGCAAAACTCAAGTGGATTTTTGTTGCCTCAGCAGGTGTAGAAAAAATGCCAGCCCAAGCAATCGTAGACCGAGGAATTTTAGTATCAAATGTGCGTGGGATTCATAAAACACCCATGGCGGAATCGATGCTTGCTCATATTCTAGCCATCAAACGTGCACTACCGTGGATGTATGAGCAACAAAAGAAAAGTGAATGGTCAAAAAAAGGGAAACAAACGGAATTGCGTGATAGCACGGCATTAATTTTAGGACCAGGTGCGATTGGATCAGAAGTTGGTCGCTTACTACAAGCTTTTGGAGTGGTAACAATCGGTTGTAACCGTTCTGGAAAAGAAGCGCCACATATGAATGTAATGGTCAGCTTCGATAAGCTATTAGAAGCTTTACCTAAAGCGGATATTGTCATTTCTGTGTTACCTAAAACAACAGAAACAACGCATTTATTGAAAGAGCAACATTTTAAAGTGATGAAGAATAATGTGATTTTCATGAATTTCGGTCGTGGCAACTTGGTGGATGAAAAAGTGCTCATCAACGCCATTCAAGCTGACGAAATTGGCTATGCAGTACTTGATGTATTTGAACAAGAGCCACTTGCTGAGAGTAGTGCCCTATGGACATTACCAAATGTTATCGTATCCCCACATATTTCAAGTCATTCTTCTCGTTATGTTGAACGCAGTTTGAGTATCTTTAAGCCAAGCTTAGTAAAATGGCTTAACGGAGAAACAAAACTAGAAAATGTTATGAATCTGTCAAGAGGGTATTGAGTTGTGATTTTTCATAAGTAGAATGGGCAATTGTTGACAGATGTTAGCTTCATTCGATACACTATTTATAACAATTATAAATTAATAATACTTATGAGAAGAGGTGCATGACGATGTCTACAACGCATTTACAAGATGCACTTGACACGTTAAAAACAACTGGTGTACGTATTACTCCTCAGCGTCATGCTATTTTGGAATATTTAATACAATCAATGGCACACCCAACAGCCGATGAAATTTATAAAGCACTTGAAGGAAAATTCCCAAATATGAGTGTGGCGACTGTTTATAATAACTTACGTGTATTCCGTGAGGTTGGTTTAGTAAAAGAGCTGACTTATGGAGATGCTTCAAGTCGCTTTGATTTCGTAACGAACGATCATTATCATATGATTTGTGAATGCTGTGGTAAAATTGTCGATTTCCACTACCCTGGTTTAGATGAAATTGAGCATTTTGCATCACAAGTAACTGGCTTTGATGTCCACTCTCACCGTTTAGAAATATATGGTACATGTCCATCATGTAAAGATGTTTCTGTCAAAGTACAATAAAAAATCCTAGCTCTTAACATAAGGGCTAGGACTTTTTTGTCTTATTATAAGATTGATCGAACTCTTTTCCTTCAAGTGTTGGATCCAATGTTAACGGTTCATTGCAATACATACACATATCCACACGACCTAATACTTTTGTATACTTTTGACAATTAGGGCACTGAACCTGGACTGCTCGTGTTGAGAGAAGGCCAATCCAAGCGTAAACGACTGTACTGCCGATAATACAAAGTAAGCCAAGAGTCATAAAGATTAGTACAAGCACGGGATTATTTTTAAAGAAGATGGCCCCATACATGACTACAAAGCCGATAAAAATAAGTGCTAATGCGAATGAACGGATTTTATTAATTTTACTTTTGTAAGGTTTCATATAGCATCTTGCCTCCCAATCTAAAATCTACTATAACATATAAGGACAAAGTATTTTAGCTTTGAGTATAAGGAAAGAAGGATTACTTCTGAAGTATGTCGAATTTTTAACGAAATAAGAGGTCACAAAAAGAACAGAGGAGGACTGAACATGGAGCAAGTTTTGCGTCCAATATACCAAGAACGTGCGAGTCAGTCGAATACATTAGGCGTCATTTTAGTGGAAAAACGTGAGGAGCAAAGTAATGTTACCGATACATTTGATACGGTATTACTAATTATCGTGAAGGAAGCAGAGAGGCCTATTTTTACAAAACACTACTTATATGAAGGAAATAAGGTAGCCTTACATACTGTTACAGAGAAATTATTACGCAAATGGTTGTTGATAGGCTCAAATAAAAAGGTGGTCGATTGGATCTTCTTTGGCAAAGTATTATTTGACCGCAATGAATTCCTTCATAAACTAAAAATTGAGTTACAAGAGTTTCCGTTTAATGGTCGTAAAATTAAAACGGGTATTCAATTTTCGAAACTAATTCGACGATACCTCGAAGGAAAAGAATATTTTGATAAGGGAAGCTATCTTGATGCATACAATCACGTAGTAGACTCATTACATCATTTAGGGCGTTTATCAATTATAGATAGCGGGCTCTATCCAGAAGTAACGGTTTGGGCGCAAGTGAAAAAAATCGAACCAGCAATATATAAATTATATGAAGAACTTGTTATGAGTAACGAACCAATTGAAAAGCGATTAGAGCTTTTATTTTTAGCTAGTGAATTTCTAATCCATTCTCGCACGCAGGATGGTGCCCAACATATATTAGAAGTAATGCAATCTAAGGAGTCATGGACAATTCAAGAATTACACGACCATAGCGAACTTGTTAACTACTCTGTGGACCTAGAAGTGTTTGTTGAGTATTTAGTTGACAAGGGCCATATTGTTATTGATCCTGTAGTTGCAAAAAGCGATATGATATTCCATCGCCATTATAAGGTGAATAAAGAATCTCTAGAAATGGAATAAAGTCTGTAGTATGCTAGTAATCGAGGTATAGAAAATACCTCGATATTTTTTTTGAAAAAAGTATTGACTATTAATCCATTGCTATTGTATTATATTAATTGTCGCTAAGACATAAACGAATAACACTTAGAGAAACAGAAAAAACTTTTTTTAAAAAAGTGATTGACACAAACTGAGTGAAATGTTAATATAAAGAAGTCGCTGCAAAACGACTTAAAATGAACCTTGAAAACTGAACAAGCAAAACGTAATCAATAAAGTTTTTAGTAGCGAACTTCGGTACGTGAACGAAACAAAATTTTGGACATCAAAATTGATGCCAGCAAAACAATTTGAGCGTATCAAATTTCTTTTATGGAGAGTTT
>NZ_JBMGUV010000025.1:0-82921 GCF_049058285.1 Lysinibacillus sp. UGB7 | reverse complement strand
ACTTATTGCATTAGAAATATTCTGCATGGAGTAGCGGGATCGTCTACGAAAATAGCTAAAGACTATTATCATTTTTAAAGAGTGGAACTATGTAAATATTGCTTATTATAAAAAAATTTAAATTTGAACGAAATGTCAAAATATTTATCAAAGCGAGATAAAAGTGATGCTTAATCAGCATGAAAACGATTTCAAATTTTACGGAGTATTTGAATTGTTTAAACAATTCAAAAAATACTGTTGACGAGACCCTCTTATTCGTACTATGATAACAACAATTTAATACGTTCGTTACAGTAGTTAGTTGCATTTACAGCAATTAACTTATACACAAAAACAAAATAGACAGAACATTTTGTATATAGCAACGAACATAGCAATAAATGAGGGGCGTTTAAAATGAGAAGTGACATGATTAAAGTAGGCGTAGATCGTGCGCCACATCGAAGTCTTTTATATGCAACAGGCAAAGTAAAAGCAAAAGATTTAGGCAAACCATTCATTGGGGTTTGTAACTCTTATATCGACATTATTCCAGGTCACGTTCATTTACGTACGTTTGCTGATGTTGTCAAGGAAGCCATAATCGAAGCGGGTGGAATTCCATTCGAATTTAATACAATTGGTGTAGATGATGGGATTGCAATGGGACATATTGGTATGCGTTATTCTTTACCAAGTCGTGAAATTATCGCAGATTCTGCTGAGACAGTTATTAATGCACACTGGTTTGATGGCGTATTTTACATTCCAAACTGTGACAAAATCACACCAGGAATGTTAATGGCGGCGGTTCGTACAAATGTACCTTCAATTTTCGTATCAGGAGGTCCAATGGAGGCGGGGACATCTGCCACAGGTAAACAACTTTCACTAACATCCGTTTTTGAAGGTGTCGGAGCTCATAAATCAGGCAAAATGTCATCGGAAGAGCTGTTAGATATTGAAAACAACGCGTGTCCGACATGCGGATCATGTTCGGGAATGTTCACTGCGAACTCTATGAACTGCTTGATGGAAATGCTAGGAGTAGCGCTTCCAGGTAACGGCACAATCGTAGCAACATCCGATGAGCGCCATAAGCTCATTAAAGAAGCTGCTAAACAATTAGTCCGTATGGTGAATGAGGACATTAAGCCACGTGACATTATTACAAAAGAAGCAATCGATGATGCATTTGCACTTGATATGGCAATGGGCGGTTCTACAAACACAGTCCTTCATACACTTGCCATCGCAAATGAAGCGGAAATTGACTATAACATTGAAGATATAAATAAAGTTGCAGAGCGTGTACCGTATTTAGCGAAAATTATGCCCGCTTCGGATGTGTCAATGGATGATATTAATAAAGCTGGTGGTGTTAGTGCCATCATAAACGAATTAGTATCTATTCCTGGTGCAATTCATCCAAATCGTCCAACTGTTGCAGGTGTAACGATGGGGGAACTTGTAAAAGATTATCAGATTACTAATGATCAAGTTATTCGTACGAAAGACAATCCTTATAGTCCTGTCGGTGGCTTATCGGTGTTATTCGGTAATATTGCACCAAATGGCTCTGTTATCAAAGTAGGTGCTGTAGATCCTTCTATTAAAGTGTTTAAGGGTGAAGCAATTGTCTTTGATTCACAAGAGGCAGCGCAGGAAAACATTGATAATGGCACAGTTAAGGAAGGCCATGTAGTCGTCATTCGCTATGAAGGACCTAAAGGTGGCCCAGGGATGCCTGAAATGCTTGCACCAACGTCTGCTATTCAAGGTCGTGGTTTAGGAACCAAGGTTGCACTGATTACAGACGGACGTTTCTCAGGTGCATCTCGCGGTATTTCAATTGGTCATATTTCACCAGAAGCAGCAGAAGGCGGTCCAATCGCTTTAGTAGAGAATGGTGACATTATTACAATTGATTTACCAAATCGTACAATTAATTTAGAAGTTTCAGAGGAAGTATTAGCTGAGCGTCTTGAAAGATTGCCAGTATTTGAACCGAAAATCAAACGTGGCTGGTTAGCGAGATATTCGAAATTAGTCACAAGCGCCTCTACTGGCGGCGTCATGAAGATTTAACTGAAAATATATATATGTTAAAACGTTGATGAGGTTAAAGGGTCTAGAGTCCTGTATCTACCAGAGAGCCGGTCGTGCTGGAAGCCGGCGATACAACTAGATCCGACATCCCCTCGGAGTGAGCTATTAAACGCGTGTACGCCATTAGATAGCTCCGGGCATAATCGAAGTGCTCGTTATTAATGAATAAATGATTTATGACACCGTATTGGATGTAAGTTTACTTGCATTGGTTCATAAATGCTTTCATTTATTCGCGAGGTAGCAATTTTATTGCTATAAACAAGGGTGGTACCATGAAAAGTCTTTTTCATCCCTACGTAAGGTAGTTCTTTGCGTGTGGAGAAAAGGGCTTTTTATTATTTTTCACGATATTAAAATAGTTTTTCACTATTTTAACTACATGAAGGAGGCTTATTTTGATGAGTGCGAATGTTTCTATCAATGAAAAAGAAGAATTAGTAACAACAGCAGAAGCTGAAAAGATTTTTCAACCGAAAGATGGTGCCGACGTTTTAGTTAAGGCGTTGCATGATCAAGGTGTAGAAATTATCTTTGGCTACCCAGGTGGTGCAGTACTGCAAATTTATGATGCGCTGTACAAAAATCCAATTCGACATATTTTAACAAGACATGAGCAAGGCGCAATTCACGCAGCAGAAGGGTATGCGCGTGTTTCAAATAAACCAGGAGTTGTCATTGCTACAAGTGGACCAGGAGCCACGAACTTAGTAACTGGTATTGCAGATGCGATGATCGATTCCATTCCACTTGTTATTTTCACAGGTCAAGTGGCAACTTCAGTTATTGGTACAGATGCCTTCCAAGAAGCTGACATTATGGGGATTACTACACCAATTACAAAGCACAACTATCAAGTACAAGATGTAAATGACATTCCGCGTATCGTCCAAGAAGCTTTCCATATTGCGAATACGGGGCGTAAAGGTCCAGTAGTTGTTGACTTCCCAAAAAATGTTTCACAAATGCTGTTTGAAGTGGAAAATCCGCCTAAAGCACCAGAAGAAATTTATTTACCTGGATACCAACCAACATACAAACCGAATTACTTACAAGTCCAAAAGGCTATCCAAGCAATTTCTTTAGCGAAAAAGCCGGTTATCCTAGCAGGAGCAGGTGTACTTTTTGCAGATGCACGCGAAGAATTAACGACTTTTGCTGAAAAATACCGCATCCCAGTAACGAATACATTACTAGGTCTTGGATCACTCCACGGCGAGCATGAATTATTTATTGGTATGGCAGGTATGCATGGTACAGCGACAGCCAATATTGCCATTACAAAATCAGATTTACTACTAAATATTGGCGCTCGCTTTGATGATCGTTTAACGGGTAATTTAGCGACGTTTGCACCAAATGCAACCATTATCCACATTGATATTGATCCAGCAGAAATTGGTAAAAACGTTCCGACAGATATTCCAATTGTAGCAGATGCGAAGGAAGCATTAAAATCATTACTTAAAAAAGACTTTGAAGGTCCAGATTCAGCTGATTGGATAGAATTTTTAGCAAATCATGCAAACGAAAATCCACTGTGGTATTCGAAAGCAGCGAGTGATACAGAAGTGTTACCGCAGGAAGCGCTAGAACTCGTGCATCGAATTACTGAAGGTGAAGCGATTGTTACAACAGACGTTGGTCAGCATCAGATGTGGGCTGCTCAATATTATCGCTTAAACAATGACCATGGATGGGTAACGTCTGGTGGACTTGGTACGATGGGCTTCGGCTTTCCAGCTGCAATTGGCGCCCAATTTGCGAAGCCAGACAAAAAAGTTGTTTCAATTGTAGGGGATGCAGGTTTCCAAATGACTGCACAGGAGCTCTCACTACTAAAAGAATTCAACTTACCAGTAAAAATTGTGATTTTAAATAACAGTTGCCTCGGGATGGTACGCCAGTGGCAAGAAACATTCTATGAGGAACGTTATTCATCTTCGCTTATGCCGATTCAACCGGATTTTGTGAAATTAGCGGATGCATATGGCATTAAAGGCTATCTTATTAACACAATTGACGAAGCAGAAAGTATCTTCCGTGAAGCACTTCTTTCTGATGAGCCAGCGTTAATCGATTGTCGCGTAAAACAACTTGAGTGCGTATACCCAATGGTAGCACCAGGTAAAGGTTTACATGAAATGATTGGGGTGAAAAAGAAGTGAAACGAGTAATTACAGTAACGGTGATTAACCAGAGCGGTGTGTTAAACCGCGTAACAGGCTTACTTATGAAACGTCAATTCAATATTGAATCGATTACAGTTGGTCATACTGAACAGCCAAACTTCTCAAAAATGACATTTGTAGTACATGTAGAAGATGAGAGCAAAATTGAACAGCTTGTCAAGCAATTATCGAAGCAAATTGACGTGTTAAAGGTCAATGACATTACAGATAAATCCATCGTGCTTCGTGAGTTAGCGCTTGTGAAGGTCATTTCACCACCAAATTTACGTCTTGAAATGAACTCAATTGTTGAGCCGTTCCGACCACAAATTATTGATACAGCGAAAAATGTTGTCACATATCAAGTGGTGGGACAGCCAGAAAAAATTGATGCTTTTATCGAGTTGATTCGCCCATATGGCATTAAAGAGTTAACACGTACGGGTGCAACAGCATCTGTTCGTGAAACACAAAAAATACCAAATACGCAGCTCTCTATTTTAAAATAGTTTGCATATAAAAGAAAGCTTTGGATGCGCATCCTACAGATAAGTGGTATGCATTTAAAGCTGGACCCCAAAAAACAAACCCATAATTAGGAGGAAACAAACAATGACTACAATGTACTATGAACAAAACATCAACGAGGACGTATTAAAAGGTAAAAAAATCGCAATCATCGGTTACGGTTCACAAGGTCATGCACATGCACTAAATCTTAAAGAGTCAGGTTTCGATGTAGTAGTAGGTGTTCGACCAGGCGGATCTTTCGATGCAGCAAAAGCTGACGGAGTAGACGTGAAAACTGTTGCTGAAGCTGCACAAGAAGCAGATGTAATCCAAATTTTACTACCTGATGAGCGTCAAAAAGCAGTATATGAAACTGAAATCGCACCATACCTAGAAGCTGGTAAAGCACTTATGTTTGCTCATGGTTTCAACATTCACTTTGGTCAAATTACACCACCAGCTGATGTTGACGTATTCTTAGTAGCACCAAAAGGTCCAGGACACTTAGTTCGTCGTCAATTCCAACAAGGTGCTGGTGTACCAGGTCTATTCGCAATCCATCAAGATGCAACTGGTCAAGCAAAAGATTTAGCGCTTGCTTATGGTAAAGGAATTGGTGCTTCTCGTGGTGGTTTACTTGAAACAACATTCAAAGAAGAAACTGAAACTGATTTATTCGGTGAGCAAGCCGTTCTTTGTGGTGGAGCAACTCAATTAGTAAAAGCTGGTTTTGAAACATTAGTAGAAGCTGGTTACCAACCAGAACTTGCTTACTTCGAAACATTACACGAATTAAAACTAATTGTTGACCTAATGTTCGAAGGTGGTATGGCTACAATGCGTTACTCAGTATCCGATACAGCTGAGTGGGGTGACTATGTAGCAGGTCCACGCATCATCGACGATTCAGTAAAAGCACGCATGAAAGACGTATTAACTGACATCCAAGATGGTACATTCGCTCGTCGTTGGATTCAAGAAAACGAAAACGGTCGCCCTGACTACACGAAATTCAAAGAAGCAGGTGCCAACCACCAAATCGAAGAAGTTGGTACTAAATTACGAGCTATGATGCCGTTCATCAACGAAGGTAAAGAAAAAGTAGTGAGAGAAGTGAGCGTAAGTGCGAAAAATTGATATTTTTGATACAACACTTCGCGACGGCGAGCAATCTGCAGGTATTAACCTAAATACAGCTGAGAAGATTGAAATCGCCAAGCAATTAGAACGTCTAGGTGTCACTATTATTGAAGCAGGTTTTCCTGCTTCATCACCTGGTGACTTCGATGCGGTCAATCGTATTGCAGGCACTGTTAAAAATTCCATCGTGACAGGTCTAGCACGCTGTGTGCAAAAAGACATTGATACAACATGGGAAGCGATTAAAGTAGCAGAGCAGCCACATATTCATATTTTCCTAGCAACATCACCAATTCATATGGAGTACAAGTTAAAAAAATCACCAGATCAAGTGGTTGAACAAGCAGTAGAAGCAGTGAAATATGCAAAAAAATTCTTCCCGCTTGTGCAATGGTCTGCAGAGGATGCATTCCGTTCAGATCGTAAATTTTTAGTCCGTATTATCAATGAAGTCATTGCGGCCGGCGCTACTACCATTAACGTGCCAGACACAGTTGGCTATGCATCTCCTCAGGAATACGGAGCATTGTTCAAATTCCTACTTGAGAATGTGAAAGGCGCTGAAAACGTTAAATTCTCTGCGCACTGTCACGATGACTTAGGAATGGCGACTGCTAATACAATCGCTGCCATCGACAATGGTGCTATGCAAGTGGAAGGGACGATTAACGGTATTGGTGAGCGGGCTGGAAACGTTGCGCTTGAAGAAATCGCTGTTGCTCTTCATATTCGTAAAGATATTTATCCTGTGGAAACAGGCATTCACTTACAAGAAATTAAACGTACGTCTCAATTAGTAAGTAAGTTAACAAACGTGGTCATTCAACCAAATAAAGCAATTGTTGGGAAAAATGCATTTGCTCATGAGTCTGGTATTCACCAAGATGGCGTGCTGAAAAATCCTGAAACGTACGAAATTATTTCACCAGCACTTATTGGTGAGGGGGAAGTTCCTCTTGTTCTCGGTAAACACTCTGGACGCGCTGCATTCCGTGACCGTGCGGAAACAATGGGCTTTACTCTTTCTGACGACAAGCTAAATAAAGCATTTACTGAATTCAAAAAGCTTGCAGACCGCAAAAAAGAGATTACAGAAGAAGATTTACTAACACTTCTTACAGAGCAACAAGTGCAAATTGAGGATGTGCCGCTATTTGAATTGAAAATGGTTCAAGTACAATATGGGACAGAGAATATTCCAACTGCGACAGCAACAGTAATTACGCCAGAAGGTAATGTCAAAAATGTTGTGGCTACTGGTTCAGGTTCAGTCGAAGCTATTTTCAATACACTTGAACAGCTTGTTCCGGGAGACATTCATGTCATCGACTATCGCGTGAAATCCGTCGGTAAGGGACGTGATGCACTTGGTGAGGCCGTTATTAATATTCGTTACGATGGTGTATCAACGACTGGTCGAAACTCATCCCAAGATGTTTTAGAAGCATCTGCGAAAGCTTATTTAAATGCCATTAACCGTCATTTAATTCAAGTAAGCCTTCGTGCCCTACAAGAAATCTAATTGTACTTGCTTTACAAAAAGTCTCTCATCTGCAAAAGCAGGTGAGAGTCTTTACTAAAATAGCATAACCTTATGAGGCATTTACACTATATAAAGAAAGGTGTTTTTACGATGGAGAAAAAAATTACAGTACTTCCTGGTGACGGAATTGGACCAGAGGTTGTTGCTTCTGCTGTACGTGTATTACAAGTAATTGGCAAGCGCTTCAACCATACATTCCATTTAGGCTATGCAACAATCGGAGGCGCTGCCATCGACCAACACAATAATCCACTACCAGATGAAACAATTGAAATGTGTGAAGGTAGTGACGCCATTCTGCTTGGGGCTGTAGGTGGCCCTAAATGGGATAATAACCCACCTGAGTTACGCCCTGAAAAAGGTTTATTACGTATTCGTAAGTACTTTGACTTATTCGCAAATTTACGTCCGGTAAAGGCGTTCCCGAGTTTACTAGATGCTTCACCATTAAAACGTGAAGTAGCCGAAAACGTAGATTTAATGATCGTACGTGAACTAACAGGTGGCGTATACTTCGGGGAACCACGTATGCGTACTGAAAATGGCGCAATTGATACAACAGTTTACTCAACAGCAGAAGTTGAACGTATTGTTGAAAATGCCTTTGAATTAGCACGTTTACGTGGAGGCAAATTATGCTCTGTCGATAAAGCAAACGTACTTGAAACAAGTCGCTTATGGCGCGAAGTTGTAGAAGCAAAGAAAAAAGAATATCCAGATGTACTGGTTGAGCATAATCTAGTGGACTCTGTGGCAATGAAATTGATTACAAATCCTAGCCACTATGATGTTGTTGTTACTGAAAACATGTTTGGAGATATTTTAAGTGATGAAGCATCCGTTATTACAGGTTCACTCGGTGTATTACCATCAGCATCAATCCGTGGCGATAACTTTGGACTTTATGAACCTGTCCATGGTTCAGCACCGGAGATTGCTGGTCAAGGTGTAGCAAACCCAGCTGCAACGATTCTTTCTGTTGCTATGATGCTACAATACTCATTCGGTCTAAAAGAGGAAGCGGCAGAAATTGAACGAGCAGTTAGTGCTGTATTTGATGATGGTTACTTCACTGCTGATCTTGCGCGTGATGGTGGTCGAACACTATCTACTAATGAATGGACAGATAAAATAATTAACGAGATTGATACTAGTTTTGTATCAGAAAGTATTATGACAACATACATTTAAGAAATAGGTGAAGACAATGGGCAAAAATATAATTGAAAAGATTTGGGATAAACATGTTGTTTATCAGGAAGAGGGCAAACCGGACCTGTTATATATTGATCTTCATTTAATTCATGAAGTAACTTCTCCTCAAGCTTTCGAAGGGCTACGCATGAACGGTCGTAAAGTACGTCGTCCCGATTTAAGCTTTGCAACGATGGATCATAATGTACCTACAAAAAATTTACCGACCATCACTGATCCGATTGCTCGCAACCAAATTGAAACATTAGCGAAAAATGCTGCTGAATTTGGTATTGAGCTTGCGGGTATGGGACACCCCGATCAAGGGATTGTCCACGTGATTGGACCTGAGCTAGGGTTAACACAGCCTGGTAAAACAATTGTTTGCGGTGATTCTCATACATCTACTCATGGTGCTTTTGGTGCCATTGCATTCGGTATCGGTACATCAGAGGTAGAACATGTAATGTCTACACAGACGTTGTGGCAAAACAAGCCAAAAACGATGGAAATTCGTGTAGAAGGAGAGCTTCCTGAAGGCGTTGCTGCAAAAGATATTGTTTTAGCGATAATCTCTAAATTTGGTATCGGCGTAGGTACAGGTCATATTGTGGAGTTCACTGGAGAGGCAGTCCACAAACTTTCTATGGAAGAACGTATGACAATTTGTAATATGTCCATTGAAGCAGGAGCAAAGGCAGGGCTCGTGTCGCCTGACCAAATTACCGTTGACTACATTCGGGATCGTCGCTACGCACCACAAGGCGAGAAATTTAAAGAAGCATCAACATACTGGTTAAGTCTAGCATCTGATGTGGACGCGACGTATGATGAAGTGCGCATTATCAAAGCTGAAGAAATTGAGCCAATTATCACGTGGGGAACAAATCCTTCTATGGGCTCAGGCGTTTCTAAAAATGTACCAATGCAAGCAGATTATCAGGATGAGTCAGATAAAGCTGCACTTCGAAAAGCACTTGCCTATATGGGCTTAGAAGAAGGCCAACCACTAACTTCAATTGATATCCAACACGTATTTATCGGTTCATGCACAAACTCACGTTTAAGTGATTTACGCGCAGCAGCAAGCATCATCCAAGGACGAAAAGTACATGGAAATGTGACAGCAATCGTAGTACCAGGATCTCATACAACGAAAAAGCAAGCAGAGGCTGAAGGATTAGACAAAATCTTTACAAATGCTGGTTTTGAATGGCGAGAATCTGGTTGCTCCATGTGCTTAGCCATGAATGATGATGTTGTACCTGCTGGTGAACGCTGTGCATCAACATCAAACCGTAACTTCGAAGGTCGTCAAGGTACTGGTGCAAGAACACATTTAGTATCACCACAGATGGCTGCGGCGGCAGCAATTGCAGGTCATTTCGTGGATGTACGCGAATTCGTAAAGGAAACGGTGTAGGAGCCTTTAACACGGAAAGGATGATTGAAAATGGAACCAATTAATATCGTATCTAGTGTCATTACACCACTAGATCGTAAAAATGTAGATACAGACCAAATTATTTCAAAAGAATTTTTAAAGCGGATTGAACGTACAGGTTTTGGTCAGTTTTTATTTTACCATTGGCGCTTTGATGCTCAAGGGAATGAAAGCAAAGACTTCGTATTAAATAAACCTGAGTTTAAAGATTCCAAAATTCTAGTAGCACAAGATAACTTCGGCTGTGGTTCTTCTCGTGAACATGCACCATGGGCAATTTTAGACTATGGCTTCAACGTAGTCATCGCACCATCATTTGCAGATATTTTTCATAATAACTGTTTCAAAAATGGCATTTTGCCTATCAAATTAACCGAAGCAGAATGTGATGAGATTTTAGCAAAAGGTTTAGCGAAGCCTTATAGCGTGGAAGTAAATCTTGCAGCTCAAACAGTAACGGGTGAAGATGGCCAGATTTATCGTTTTAACATCGATTCTTATTATAAAGAAACGTTATTAAATGGTTGGGATGAAATTGCTCTAACATTTAAATACGAAGAACAAATTACTGCGTATGAAGCAAAACGACTAACGTACTAATAGGTAAAGGAGTTGTCTCAGGAAACATTTGAGATGACTCCTTTATTGTTAGAAGGTGTACAATCTTACCTGAAGATTGTGCACTTTTTATAGATAACAGGCTTTTCCGATACTCATTTCATAAAAATAAGCTTATTATATTAGTATAAGGGGGAGAGAAAGATGGATACATTATTACAAGAAATAACAAATTGGCTCAGCACAACGGGTGAACGGATTGTTATTGGTATTTCAGGTCATGGTGCTGCTGGGAAAACAACATTTGCCAATAGGCTCGTAAACCAACTAAATCAACATGAAGTGAATTATATGAATACAGATCCATATATTGTTAGTTCAAACATAAGAAATCAAGCAATAATCGACTATACATATCAAAACGAAAATCATCGTTATAAAATGACAGCTTGCCATCCATCTGCGCATCATTTACCTTCTTTGGAAAGAGATGTTCGGATGCTTAGAGATGGTTTAGAACTATATACAATCGATACACATTATATGGAAAGCGAGTTACTTTCTTCGCAAAACAGCGTATCGATTGTAGAAGGGATGAGTGTTGCATTTATGGATCCAGCATTATTTGATTTAAAAATTTATTTCTATACCGATGGTAAAACGGAATTAATGAGAAGATCCAGTCGTGATATTGTTGAAAGGGGGATGGATATAAATTATTTAAGGCAGTCACACAAAGAACGTCGTATTCAGTATGAGGTCTTTATGCAGCCATACAGCCAGCATTTTGATATTATTGTCAAAACTTCTGATGACGAAATTACTCTAGAAAAAAATACATTTCCATTTAA
The DNA here is from genome assembly GCF_049058285.1 of Lysinibacillus sp. UGB7. Lineage (NCBI taxonomy): Bacteria > Bacillati > Bacillota > Bacilli > Caryophanales > Bacillaceae > Lysinibacillus > Lysinibacillus sp. UGB7. The sequence goes on along the minus strand of NZ_JBMGUV010000025.1, from coordinate 71,419 downwards.
ATAATCATGTGTTTTGAACAATTTAATTAGTAATTATCGTGGCTTATCAAGTCGCTTACATACTTTAGAGGAAAGAGGCAGAAAAATGATAACTGTTATTGGTAGTTTAAATATGGATTTAGCAGTAAAAATGGATGTTTTCCCAAAGCAGGGTGAAACAGTACTCGGAGACCAATTTCAAACAATTCCAGGTGGAAAGGGGGCAAATCAGGCGGTTGCTGCGGCGCGATTAGGAAGTCAAGTAAACATGATTGGGTGTGTGGGTACAGACGACTTTGGTCATACTTTACGTAACGTATTACAACAAGAGCAAATTCACACAGAAAACTTAGTAACAGCTTCAGTACCCACAGGTATTGCAAATATTTTATTATACAACAACGATAATCGTATTATTGTTGTACCAGGTGCTAATTATGAGTTGAGACCAGCTCACATAGAGGCTGCAAGAGAGATTATTCAGCAAAGTCAAATGGTGATTATGCAGCTTGAAATTCCGATGGAGACGACTAATTATGCATTAAAGTTATGTAAAGAAGCGAATGTACCCGTATTATTTAATCCAGCACCAGCGGCGAATTTTGATATACGATGGATGGAGGACATTACGTATATTACACCAAATGAAACAGAGTGTTCACTTTTATTTGGTAATGATTTTGATGAGGTGCTGACAAGATACCCGAATAAGATGATACTAACACTTGGTAGTGATGGTGCACGTTTTTTTGATGGTGAGTATCCTATTCATGTACCCGGTTATATGACAAATGCCGTAGATACAACAGGTGCTGGCGATACGTTTAACGGTGCATTAGCTCATGCATTAATAGAGGGACAATCATTGGATGAGGCAGTGTATTTTGCGAATATAGCAGCCTCTTTATCTGTTGAAAAATTTGGCGCACAAGGTGGCATGCCAACACTTGGGGCGGTTTACGCTCGCATGGGTGGCTTTGAAGAGTAAATACAAAAGTCCTTATGTGAGTTTTTGGTATAGGTCTTTATGTAGTTGTTGCCTAATTAGCTAAGTTCGAGTAACATTGCCCGACCATGATTGAATTAAAAATATCATTTCTTTATGTCAGGTTAACGCATAAATATTAACGAAGATGGTTATTTATCATAAGAAATAACTACTATTTGTGACAACTACATATAAGTATATTGTCCTTTTTGTTTATTCTCCTTAGTACCATGTATAGGAAATCGATTAGTTTCATTTATAATGGAACTATAGATATATACGGAAAGAGGTTTTAGGAATGACAAATATCGACAATATGCCACTCGAACATACAGCCTCAGCGAATAATATTTTGCCACAGCTTGTAGACCGTTTGCGTCAACTGTATGGCATTATTGTGCAAAATACATATGTAAAAGATACGGCTAAACACTTAAATCGAATCATCCATGATGCCAACAACCAAACAATGGTTCTGATTGTTGGCAAAGAGCGTGTGGGCAAAACTACACTTGTGAATGGTCTTCTTGGACGTTGTGTTTTACCTGTAAATGATCAAAATCCGACAGGCGTCAATACATTTTTACGATACGGAGAGCAAGAGGAAGTAAAGGCGTATTTCTTAGATGGCGTGGTAGCAGTATTCGATATGAGTAAATTGGAGTTACTCACAACTGGCGATACATTTGCATCACAAATTTTACGTGAACATTTAGATTATTTAGAGGTGTATCTGAAGAATGATTTACTGAAATCTGTCACGATTATTGATTCTGTTTCACTGGAAGCGGGAGCTGGGGAAATGGCTTATTTCTCCGAATCGCTAATCAACAGAGTCGACGAGATTTTTTGGGTGTTGCGTTCTGGTTCAAAGGCTATCGATGCAGAAATTTTATTGATCGAAACGTTAAAAAATAAAGGTGTTGAACCGCTCTGTATAATCAATGGCATTGATACAAATGATGATTCAGAGGCGTTTATGATGGCTGAAAAAGAACGCATCGGTCATTTAATGAGTGATTTCGTCTCGATTTCTGCAACAAATGCTCTGGAAGCAAGACAAACTGATAATGTAGAGCTATGGAAAAAGAGCCACTACGATGATTTGATTGCACAAGTTCATCGTGTTGCTGCAAATTGTGATAAGAAAACGTATACCGTTTTAATTCGCTTCTTACAATGGCTAGAGCGATTCCGCTTCGAACTAACAGTTATTCCACAACGTGACCCATTCCAATCTGCTGTTGAAAACATTGAAAAATACGCTGGCGATACCCAATATGAGTTTTCACGTTACCAACGTGATTTAGCAATTGTGCAAGAATATGAACAAGAGTATGAACAGGTTGCAAATGTATTTAAAAAAGTTCAAACGCTATATCAACTATTGCAAACTGTCTCACAAAATGATTATTTACAAAACGAGATAGTAGAAAGCTTTACGGAAAAGGCAATCAGCTATCAGCAAATGTTACGTGAATATCGAAATATGCATAGTGAATATATGCGTGAATATGAACGATTGGACGCGCAGCATAAAAAAATTCATGGTAAAGGCCTAATGAAAGCTATTTTTGGCCATCATACGCAAAACCAATTTTTTAAAGAACGTGTTAATAAGCTAAATGAACAGCAAGCAGTGTGCATTGCACAATTTAAGAAGGTGCAGGAAGCGGAAACATCCATGCTTCAGCTAGTCCATTCAGTACAGAATGATTTGATGGATTTAGTGAAAAGACGTTTAGCACGGATAGAGCAAAAAGTTCAAGAACTTAATCATCAACGTGCTAAAGAAAAGCACCAATTAAAATTATATGCTGAAAAATTAAATGAATTTTCATGTTTAATTGAAGCACAGGGTTATATTAAAGAGGCAATTCAGCCGTTTTTAATGGACGATAAACTGCCGCTAAGAACGAAGGATCAAGAAATGCTTAAAGAAACCATTAATAGCATCATGACCATCGATTTATCCAGTAATGGGTTGCTTGCGCGTAGCCAAATGAATCACAAGATGGAAAATAAAATAATTCCATTTGAGGTGAAAGCAAAATATCCATTATATGCTTTAGCTTTAACGGAAACAGATGTAGTGTCAAACGATATACCAGAAATACCCAAAAAATTAGATATACAATACAATAATGAATAATTATTCATGTAAAGAAGATGTCCTAAAAGTATGATTTTACTTTTAGGGTATTTTTTTGTTTAAATACACTGTTGTTCTTCGCTTATTTTGTGAGATCGTGACTTTTCCTAATAGTCTTTTCCACATAATTTAGTTTTCTAGTAGGTAATCAATATTGTTTTTCGTAGTAGGCATGTTCACCTGCAGGCCTAGGATTTTTAATTACTCATTTCTTTTCATAGCTAGTTCCTCTTTAGGTTGTTTTCCACATTTTTTTAAAATTCTACTTTGTTTTATTCACTATTTTGGAATTTGTTACCAAAGTAAGTGTTTAAACATCGCAATTCGTATATTCCTTCAGCATGTTTATATTGATCGGATACAATAACTGATTATTGCATTAAAAAGCTGCCATTTCATTGTTTAGCTTCTAAAGGATGTTAGATATAAGAGGTCAGTCAATTGCATTTTTTATCATTTATGAAGAGGAAAATAACAATTTTTATAAAGTGGGTTATTGACTGGATTTAAACATTGTATTATCGTGTTTATACAAAAGCAAACAAAAATTAAATTCGTTTGCTTTTTTCGATTCTAAGTCTTGGATCAAGAATCAGGCAGTGAGCTTAAACAGGTCTAAACTAGGGGGAATACTTATCAATTTTTTATTCACTAAACGCATTTCTAAAGGGGGTATTTATCCACAATATATGGAAATTACACTTATTTTTAAGGAGGTAATGTAAATGAAGCAAAAAAATGAAAGTCCAAAAAACCTAATGGCTAATCCAATGATTGCTTTTTTGATTCCTGTCATTTTCGCAAGTGTTTTACAATCATTGGGTCAGGTGTTTGGTATTATTCTTGTTGGTCAAATACTAGGTGTTGATGCACTCGCAGCCATTTCGGCATTTTTTCCATTATTATTTTTTCTTATATCCTTTGCCGTTGGTATTGGCTCAGGGAGTTCAATTCTAATTGGGCAAACGTATGGTGGAGGCAATATTTCCAAAATGAAAGAAGTGGTTGGTGTTACGCTGGCTTTTACAATGCTCGCTTCGGCTATTGTTGCCATATTTGGTAGTATGTTTATAGATAGTATTTTGAGATGGATGGGAACACCCGAGAATATTCTTCAAGAAAGTATAGACTACGCGAGAATTTTGTTTGTTTCGTTGCCCATTACTTTTATGTATATGACATATACCACTTTTATGAGGGGTGTCGGAGATTCCAAAACTCCCTTGTACTCTTTAGTTATTAATACGGTATTAAATATCACACTGTTGCCGATTCTTATGTTCGGTTGGCTAGGATTACCTGCGTTCGGATTAAATGGTGCTGCATATGCTGCTGTATTAGCCAACTTCATTACCTTTGTCATACTAATAGCGTACTTATACAAAACAAAGCATGTGTTAAAACCCGATCGTACAATTTTGCAAAATCTCTATTTTAAAGGTGTGATATTAAAAAAACTTTTGACATTAGCGATTCCAACTAGTATTAATATGATGGCAATCGCTATGTCCGAAATAGCTGTCATTACATTTGTCAATGATTATGGTTCCAATGCCACTGCAGCTTATGGCATTGTCAATCAACTTGTAAGCTATATACAAATTCCGGCAATGAGTATTTCCATTGCAATTTCCGTTTTTGTTGCACAAGCCATTGGAGCTGGAAAAACAGCTACTATCCAACATATAACAACATTAGGGATTAAACTGAATTATCTACTTGGTGGGGGACTCATACTTTTTGTTTATCTCTTTGCTGACCCTATATTAAAAATATTTTTAACAAATGTCACGGCAATTGAAATGGCTAAAAGCCTTATCATAATTTCGTTTTGGGGTTATGTACTGTTTGGTCATATGCAAGCTTTGTCTGCAACCATGCGCGCAACAGGTACCGTTTTGTGGCCAACTGTCTTTATGATTACGAGTATTTGGCTAATTGAAGTACCGACTGCCTATTTCTTATCACATTATACCGAACTTGGTATTAAAGGAATTTGGATTGCGTACCCTGTTGCGTTTATAGTCAACCTGATTGTGCAAGCTACGTATCATCATTTTGTCTGGAGAAAGAAATCCTTGAAGGCATTATTGGCGTAAGGGTTTAAAAATCATTAATATTTGTGAGGCAACAGGCAAACTGAGGGGGGAGCGGACTTTTCATAAAAACCTTCCATAGCATAATTAGAAACAATGAAACAAAATGTGGTAGTTAAACGTATATAAAAAAGGAGGGAATGTGATGATTCATATTAAAGGACGCTTTACGGATGCGAAAATTTATGCAGTGACACCTCTTCAAACAGCCATTGATCAAATACAGGAATTAACAAATCAAGCTTTTATGGCTGGGACGAAGGTACGTATTATGCCAGATTATCATGCAGGCAAAGGCTGTGTCATTGGCACAACGATTCAACTAAAAGATCGTGTCGTACCCAATCTCGTAGGTATAGACGTGGGATGTGGTGTTTTTGTAGCGGAGATTAAGGAGTCGAAAATAGACTTTGCAAAGCTTGATGAAACAATTCGAGAATTTGTTCCAAGTGGGCAAGATATACATGAAGAAGTAAGACCTTCACGTGGTTTTGCAGAATTTGAAGGAAAACAATTCATCGCAAGTGGTTTCAAAGATGATTACACGAATTTATCACTTGGTACGCTCGGTGGAGGTAATCATTTTATCGAACTTGCGAAGGATGATCAGGATACTCATTATTTATTAATTCATACAGGTTCACGTTATGTAGGGGCGAAGGTCGCTAATTGGCATCAAAAACGTGCCTTTGAAACGTTATGTCGTGAGGATTTAACGGAAAAAATTAATGCGTTGAAAAATCAGGGACGTGCACAGGAAATTCAAGCGATGATTAAAGCTTATAAAGAGAAGAATCCTTTAGTGCCAAAAGAGCTAGCCTATTTAGAGGGCGAGTATTTTAATGATTATATACATGATATGAAAATTGCCCAGCAATACGCTCGCATGAATCGATTGACTATTGCTGAGACGATTGCTAAACACATGGGTTGGGATTTTACAGAAACATTTGATACTATTCATAACTATATAGATACGGATACAATGACGCTTCGAAAAGGAGCGGTACGTGCCAATAAAGGAGAAAAACTTGTTATTCCAATGAATATGCGAGATGGCTCACTTATTTGTATGGGGAAAGGAAACGCTGAGTGGAATTATTCTGCGCCGCATGGAGCTGGACGTATGTACTCTCGTCGTGTCGCAAAACAAGCGCTGAATATGGATGATTTTAAAGAAATGATGCAGGGAATATGGACAACTTCCGTTAACGAAGAGACACTAGATGAAGCTCCGATGGCCTATAAGCCGATGAGTGAAATAACGTCAGTTATCGAAGATACAGTTGATATTTTAAAAATTATTAAACCTGTTTATAATTTCAAAGCGAGTGAAGCAGTGAAGCCGTATGAGCGAAGAAAGTAATTTGTATAAATAGCTTCTTCTTGATAGCCAAGATGAAAACATATCCATAAATTTGATGGATATGTTCAGACTGAAGACAAACTCAATTTATTTAGTTTGTCTTCAGTCTTTTTTCTTTTCAAAAAGAAGTATCTATATAAACCCGTTGCTTTCCGCTCCGGCGGGCATGGCTTCAGTCTCCTCGTCGCTACGCTCCTGCGGGGCCTTTTCGCTCATCCGATTCTTTGCAGAAGTCGCCGCCTGCACTCCAATCAACTAGGTACGTCTATATTGATGGAGGTGATGGATAGGATGACCGAAAATGGTAATAATGAACAACATCAATCAGAAATACTGCCAATTGACCAAATGGTGGCTGAAGACAAAGCATTGTATGCGTTCGCCAACCCTCGAATGGCTTAAAAAAATGTTCATTTGGGTAATGCTTACTTTTGCTGCCATGCATTTGAAGAAGCTTGCTAATTGGACATGGCAAAGGCCAAAAATGGCAGAAATAGTTGCACGAAGCGTACGTTCATAAGGGCTATTTTTAATTAATATTTCTGATTTGGAGAGGATTTCTGACAACATCTTTATTTCATTATTTACGACGCATAGCGCGAATTATTTGCTTTGTATCGGCGTCAATACGTAGTGACTCCGTAATCTTTTGCAATGCCTTATTGTAAGTAAATAAATCAAGGTGATTGTTTTTTAAGTAGGGCATCGTCTGCTTGGGCATTTTAATATAGCAGATGGACACTGCCCAAGCAAGGGCCATTTTCACGTAATAGTCTTCATGGGATATGTCGTCTAGTAACTGTAATGTTTTTTGAATATACTGTTCATCGACATAATAATTAAGTAATGTAACGACAGCAAAGCGGACGTCATAGGCGTTTGTTGATTGACAATAAGGCTGTAAAAAATCCCAGACAAGGGCTTGGTTCGTCTTTGTAAATTTTAACCCTGAGCAAAAGCTATCACAAACCGACCAGTTATCGATTTTAGGGATAAACTGTGCGATCAGTGGTAGCTTTTCTTGTGGTGCTTGCTTTATAGAGCCTATGACCAGCCCTTGGAGCAATATCTCTTCAAAATAAACGCTTTCCGCTGTTTGTAAAAATTGTAATGGTTGCTCTTTGGCAATTTCTTTGGCTAACTTTCGTAGTAATGGTATTCGAACACCAATAATCGTGTTAGCATCAATAGTGGGTATCAATGCACTTGAAAATTTTTGATAGCCTCTATCTTGTAAGGCAAATAATTGATCACGTACAAGCATAAAATTCACTCCTTCTGTACGTATTGTACGTTGAATAAAGACAATTGAAAATAAAAGCAACAGAAATCTTAATAAAAAAATTGAACGAAATTAATAGATAAATGTGTCATTGGCAAAGAGTATATCGAAGTAGATTTCATGAAGAAAAAAGTACATACAGCACCACCATTTAAAGGATTGGCAATTCAAGTAATGTCTCATAATACAATAGAAGTAGAGTTTCCTACTACCCTAAGTTATTATGAAGCTGTAGATATAAACGGAAAAACTTTTTACCCGAATACAAGTAGTCACGCAGGCTCGAATGTAAATAAGCTCACATATTCCACCTATACATTGGCTATGAGAGCAGCGGTCAATCCAGTGCGCATTTACTTTTAGCAGTTCGAAAATTATTTATGGTGAGGCAAAAATTGTAGTATCTTTAAAATAAATATTGAATACGGTCATGACAATATAGCTACAAATTTAAAAGGCTTACCATAAGCAAAATCGCATACGGTAAGCCTTTTTAGGTTGGAAATGACTATCTTTTTAATATTGACGTGTTATGCGCTAGGCTTCGTTTGTAGGTGTAAATGTACGTGCTGCTAATTCGCCGTCGAGCATGAAAATTGCATTTGAATCGTTTTCGATACGTTCAATTTTATGAATTAATGTATCAAAAGTAGATTCTTCTTCTACTTGTTCGTCAATAAACCATCTTAAAAATGCCATTGTTGCATGTTCGCGCTCGTCTAATGCAATATCAGATAGGTTGTAAATACGACGAGTGACCTCTTTTTCATGATTCAGGGCAGATTTAAAAGTATTTAAAAGAGAATCAAAGTTATTATCTGGACTTTCAAAACCATAGATAGTTGCACGATAGCCCATATCACTTAAAAAATTATAAAATTTCATGGCATGGAAGCGTTCTTCTTCAGCCTGTACTAAAAAGAAATTGGCAAAACCGTCATAGGCCTCATCCGTACAGTATGCTGCCATTGCCAGATAGGCATGTGCAGAGTAAAATTCAAAGTTCATTTGATCATTCAGTGCTTTGTGTAGTTTTTCAGATAACATAAAAGTTTTCCTCCCTTAGTAGTAAATACCTTCTACTTACTCTTCTAGTATAATTGAATATGGGCTTTCGTACAAAAAAATTTGTTTTTCACAGTAATCGCTGCAAAAAACAATTGATATTGGTTCTCAATTAGAATATTTAGTCAAAGTCATTTTTTAAGCGCCAAATAACCTCTAAGAGATTGGTAAATAAATTAATAAAATCCAGATAGAGATTTAATGCCATGCCAATGACTGCCTCATCTGACACATGATTATGTCGAATTTGGTTAAAGTCATACACCGTATAGATACTGAAGAGTAGTACAGTTATAGCGGCGATAATTAGTCCTACCATATTACTGACAGGTACGAACAAAAAAATAACAGAAAATACAAGTGCGACAATTAGCACAGTGAATAAGTAGCTTCCCCAATTTGAAATATCTTTATTCATCATGATGCCGATGAGTGCCAGTGCTATGAAGATGACAACGGTTGCTCCGAAAACAAGTAAAACAAATTGTTGTCCTAGCTCACCAATGTAAAATTGCGTTGTCCAAAATAGTAAAATACCCATTAAAAAGGGGATCGTGTACATGATGGAATGAGTGAGCTTTAAGCTTTTAACAAAGCATGTAATGATAAGTAGGATAATGCAAATTAGGGATAATGGCATCACAATTGAAGGGGGTAACTGAGTTGCCACCAACATTCCTACTACGGTCAATACCCACATGAAGGTAAAATGTTTTAATATTTTATTTAAGTTTTGATTACCTTTAGCATACGCCATTTATAAGGTCCTTTCTTTTGTGAAATAACTTGATAGTATGTATACGAGTAATATGAATAAAAGATTCTTAAAGTTTGTATTTTGGCTACATATAGATTGCTTCATGAAAAAAATTCGCCCAGACGATTTGTCGGGGCGAATTTTTTAAGTACGATTATGCATTTTTCTTTTGGTTTTTCACACCTACTAAGTAGCCACCTAATGCAATACCAACTAGTACAACCCAGAAAGTGACCTTCCAGACTGTAGAGTGAGGAAATTCATGAGGGATTACACCTAGTTTTTCATGTGCTAATGTAAGAACAGCTAGCTTCACACCAACCCAGCCAACGATTAAGAAGGCTGCTGTTTCAAGTGATGGGAATTTATCAAGGACACGAACGAACCAACGTGCAGCAAATCGCATCATAATTACGCCGATAATACCACCTAAGAACATGACGCCAAATTGTCCAGCATTAATGCCACCAATATCAAAGTCACCTAAATGTGGTAGTGTGACCGCAATCGCAACTGCTGCTAGAATGGAATCGACAGCGAAGGCAATATCAGCAAGTTCAACTTTTACAACAGTCATCCAGAAGCCAGATTGTTTTTTCGGCTCCTTAATTTCTTCGGTTTCCTGAGAGGCTTTCCGAGAATCATAAATATGCTTTATTGACATGAATAATAAGTAAGCGGCTCCGATTGCTTGAATTTGCCAAAAGTTAACAAGTACTGTGATTAGGAATAATGCAGCAAATCGGAAAACAAATGCTCCGACTAAACCATATAATAATGCCTTTTGTTGTTGTGGTTTAGGCAAATGCTTCACCATGACTGCCATTACGACCGCATTATCTGCAGCTAACAAGCCCTCAAGAACGATTAATACGACAAGTACCCATGCGTATTCTAATATTATTGCTTCCAAATATGTTTCCTCCTTTATGATTGGAAAAGAATAGAATATATTGCTTTCTACCAATTTTTTATTTTTTAGGCAAAAGAAAAAGACCCATGCCTAAAAAATAGGCAAAGGTCTTGCTAAGCAATTATCTGGCATTTTTCCAGATAAATATTTCGTACCTTTTGCGATGCTTTTGATACAAATGACATCTGTCTCTATAGACAAACATCTTTGTACTTGTTGCTACCGCTGTCGGTACAGAAACCATCTACACAACAGCGTAGATGGTTTTGCTATCACACCCGATGGCAGTTGCCATGTAATGACGAATGTGAAACCAGATGTATCGCTCACATCTGCTAGCTACTCCCCCTTGACAAAATTGTCAAAAGCTATTCAGTTCTCTTACATAGAATTATATCATGTGTGCGGTAAAAAGCAAAAGGAAATATAGCAATAAATTGAAAATTATTTTTCCGAACAGTTCTAACAAATGGTACTATTAAATGATAAGTGAAATTTTTAACAACTTAGAGGGGAGTCATACATGTATAAAAAATTTTTCTCATATTACAAACCACATAAACGATTATTTGTCATCGATTTTTCAAGTGCCATAATTGTAGCGATTTTAGAGCTTGCCTTTCCTTTAGCTGTTCAATGGTTTATTGACGGGCTACTGCCAACAGGGGATTGGGGTATGATTGTCAACGTGAGTATATTGTTATTGCTCGTTTATGCACTGAGCACAGTACTAAACTTTATCGTCAACTACCTAGGGCATAAACTTGGGATTAATATTGAAACAGACATGCGGCAAGAATTGTTTAATCATGTGCAGCGTCAATCATTCCGTTTCTTTGATAATACAAAAACGGGTCATATTATGAGTCGTATTACGAATGATTTATTTGATATTGGTGAGTTTGCCCACCATGGACCCGAAGATTTATTTATTGCAGTCATGACGTTTATTGGAGCTTTCGCTATTATGTTCAATGTGAATCCTACACTTGCTTTAATCGCTGCAGTCATGGTGCCATTTTTAACTTGGCTTGTCACATTTAGTAATGTGAAAATGAACAAAGCATGGAAAACAATGTACGGTAAGATTGCCGATGTCAATGGACGTGTGGAAGATAGTGTATCTGGAGCACGGGTTGTGAAATCATTTACAAATGAAGCTTTTGAAATGGAGCGCTTTAAAGAACAAAATGGACTTTTCCGCTCTGCAAAATTATATGCCTATAAAATTATGTCGGGGACACACTCGAGTATTTACATGATGACACGTTTATTAACTTTGGTCGTCCTGGTAGTCGGTTCATGGTTGAGCTTTAATGGAAAATTATCGTATGGAGAGCTTGTAAGTTTTGTGTTATACACAAATGTGCTTATAAAGCCAATTGACAAAATTAGTGCATTACTAGAGCTTTACCCGAAAGGTATGGCAGGTTTTAGACGTTTCCGTGAGCTTGTGGAGCAGGAACCCGAGGTGCAAGACCGAGAGGGAGCAAAGGCAGTTACACATTTATGTGGTGATATAGCGTTTAAAGATGTTCATTTTAATTACGATACATCAAAATCGGTATTAAATGATATTTCATTTAACGTCCGAGCTGGACAAACGATCGCCTTTGTTGGACCATCAGGAGCAGGGAAGACGACGATTTGTTCTCTTATTCCGAGATTTTATGATGTCAGCAGTGGTGCTATTACAATTGACGGCTTGGATGTGCGTAATATGACACAAGCCTCACTGCGTGCACAAATCGGCATCGTGCAGCAGGACGTCTTTTTATTTACAGGTACTATTCGTGAAAATATTGCCTATGGTCGATTAGATGCAAGTGAGGAAGACATACAAGAAGCCGCTAGAAAAGCGCATTTAGAGGCGTTTATAGCGGAGCTTCCAGATGGCTATGATACACAAATCGGTGAGCGTGGTTTAAAATTATCGGGCGGTCAAAAACAACGCTTAGCGATTGCACGTATGTTTTTGAAAAATCCACCAATATTAATTTTGGATGAAGCGACTTCAGCGTTGGATACAGAAACGGAAATGATTATTCAGCAGTCATTAGCAGAACTTGCAGAAAATCGTACTACACTTGTCATTGCCCATCGTCTTGCTACGATTCGTAATGCTGACCGTGTCCTTGTTGTGACACCGAAAGGGATTGAAGAGGATGGTACTTATGATGAACTTGTCGCTCAAAATGGCATTTTTGCTAAGCTTCACCATATCCAGTTCCGAAAAGGGCAAGGACAACAAACCATGCAAGAAGTTGTTGACATGAGGTCATAACTCCTCGATAGCCCTACATTTTCATTTTTTGGATAGCAAGTAGGGGAAAAAACAATTAATAGAAACAAGGGGCTTACTAGAGGGCCCCTTGTTTCTTTATATGCGACTATTCATATATCGTCTCAGCAAATGTCCTCAGACAAAATAAGGTAAGTCATATGTCCCCAAAAAACTTTTTGATCGATTGAACGAAATAATTTAAAAAATGCCTCTCCATCGTTTTACCCTTGGCACGTCCAATTTCAGCCTATGTTGCTTGTGGATTCGGTTGCTCAGATATAGCTATTTTTGTAAAGTCAATAATTTGCATAAATATTTCATATTCATCATCCTTGAAATCTATACCGACTCCATGAACATAGTACATTCATTGTGGCTCGGCTACATCCCAACAGCCAGAAAGTAATGTAACGACAAGAAATAGAAGCAAGATGATTTTTTTTGTCATTTTTTATCCTCGCCTTTAGAAGTACGAGTGTTATCTTGAGGGGCAAGTCCCTCAGGTCGCTCTGCATAGCCTTTTGGAGATACTCTAAAAATGGATTTTTTGATGGTTGCCCAATCCAAATCACCAGCAAGATTCATGTAAGGGAAACCGAATATTCGGATGTTACATAAATAAAGAAGTGTAAAATAAAGAGAAATGAAAAATCCAAATAGGCCTAAAAAGGCACTTAAAAGAATAAAAACGACCCGTAGTATACTAATTGTAGTTACAAGTGATTGATTGACAAGTGTAAATGATGCAATAGTGGATACAGCAATAATAACAACCATTTCCGGGCTCGTAACACCTGCTCGTATAGCTGCATCACCAATAATTAATCCACCAACGACGCTTATCGTACCACCAATAACAGAGGGGAGTCGTAAGCCTGCTTCGCGAAACAGTTCAAACATCAGTAGCATCAGTAGCATTTCAAGAGACGAAGGGAGGGGCAGGCCTGTTTTTGCTTGTACGATAGTTGCTAATAGCTGCAATGGTAACTGATTTTGGTGGAAAGTCGTTAAAGCAAGCCAAAATGCCGGTAAAAGCAAACCAATTAAAATACCAACGATTCGTAATAACCGTTCAAGTGAGCTGAAAATAACGGGATACTCATTATCTTCAGCGGATTTTAAAAGTAAAAATAAATTAACAGGTGTAATCATGACATAGGCTACACCGTCTACGAATATTAAGAAACGTCCTCTGACAAGAGCCTGAATTGCATAATCGGGTCTACCAGTATAATCGAATTTGGGGAATAATTTTGAGTCTTTATTAATCCGTTCCATCAATAAATCTCCACTAAATACAATATCTGTGTCTACGGCAGCTAATTGCCTTTTGATGCCATGTAAAATTTCAAAATCAACAATATCATCAAAATAAAGAATAGCCACTGTTGTCTTCGAACGTTCTCCCAAATCCATTTTTTCGACACATAAAGAATTAGTAGGGAGCCGTTTCCGTAATAGAGCGATATTAACGGAGATGTCTTCAATAAAGTTATCCCTAGGCCCTTTAATAAGTACTTCTAACCTTGTCTCTTCGGGATTTCGATTTGGTTTTTTGGCGATATTACTTGCGTATAAAAGTCCCTCGTCTTCAAAATACAGCAGTAGATTTCCGGTGTATACAAGAGTAATGGCCTCTGCTTTGTCAGTTACTTGTTTGAAGTGCGGAATGTGTAATTGAGAAAATATGTTTTCTGCAATGGATGTATCAGCTAAATTGTCAAAAAAGTGTTGAACACGTTGAATAATCACATCATTGAGTAATTGCTGATCAATCATTGCTTGACACGTAATGAACTGCACTTTATGTTGGTGAAATGTATATTCTTGAAATTCAATATCGGCGGATTTTTGGAATAATTGTTTCAAGGTGTATAAATCTATGGCCTTTTCTAACTGGGGCATTATGATTCACCGCTTTCCATTTCTTGTTTATCCGGATTAACCTTTTTAGATGACTTATCTGATATGAATGCTACAATGACGAAAAAAATTGATAAAAGTAAAAAGAAAATAAAAGTAGATGTCAATATATAATTCCCTTTAACCTTTAAAAATATGTTTTCATTCAACATCATTAGCGGTAAACACAGGAAGAAGAAGGGAGGAGCGAGAAATTTCCATATGCGTTTAGGATCTCCAGTCATATTTAACAAATCGGTAACAATATATAAAATGAAGCCGACGCGTATAAATGTGCCTGTAAGCCATTGATAGATAGAGAAAAAATCTAGATGCTCGATATAGCGTCCGATTGTTACAAGTCCCCATTCTTCATAGGCTGGATAGCGTTGCTTGGCTGCTTCACTTGGTCCGAATTCTGTAATTGCTCCTATCAGTGGTCCGATTGTCAGCCCCATCAAAATAAAAAGCATGATGGAAAAATGATACCAACGAATACGAGTTTTAATTTGATGCTGAAGAAACAAAAGCATCAGCAGTTCCACAAATCCAGATGCAGGGTAGATGAAGCCATTAACAATAGGTTTGAAGCCATGCTCGAAAAATGGTCGCAATAATGAATAATCTTTTACCTGCATATTTGTAAAGGCCACAAAAAATCCAAAGACTACAACTCCAAATAATACAAAAACATTTAAAATAACAATTGTTTGTAGGTTTGTGGTAACCAGTAGTATACAGAGAATTGTATAGATAAATAACAAGAGAATAACTGGTGTTTGTGGTAAAAAGGTGGTATTTACCCATTGCAGTGTTTCAACCATTGTGAAGGCAGTAATAATGACTAAATAACCCACTATAATATAAATAATAATCCTAGAGCTAACTTTCCCAATTTTTTGCTCTAACCAATCCTTTAAAGGTTCTTGCTTTGTCTTATTTTGAATATAAACTAATAAGAATAGCCAAAAGAATATAATGATAGCCGCAATAATCACAGATAGCCAACCATCCCTACCAGCAACATCTAACAGTGGGGGGAGAATCGTAACGTGATTTTTTAAGCCAATAACTGTCATTGATAGGAAGATAACATGTAATATACTAATAGTTCCTACGTTTTTCATATGAAAACCCTCTAACCTATATTGATACCATATAGCCTTGACAAAAAGTTGAAGGATTATAAGTAATGAAAAAGGCACTATCTCATATTAATTGAGATAGTGCCTCAGACTGTAGATAAACTCAAAGTATAGAAGTATCTATATGAAGCTGTTGATTTCCGCTGCGGCGGACGCTTTTCTCGAGCATGACTTCAGCTCATGCTATTCCCGCAGAAGTCGCCGCCTGCGCTCCAATCAAGTATTGATATTATTAGTGCTTGTTACTAATGTATATATTTATTGCTTACAAGTTCTTTTTGGAGGACATCTGTAGGTATTTCAAACTCTACAACGCCCATATATCCTGGAGCCACATCATATTTATCGAAGGAAATCACGAGTTTGCCCTTATCGTTAATGTAAAATTCCTGTTGTGTTTTTATGCTCGTAAATTCGTCAAAAAGTTCCTCATCAGCTATACCAGCACCTTTGACCCAGTACACTTTATCTTCATCACTTGCGCTTTCTGCACGCATTTGCTCTTTGATATTTTCACTAATCACCTGCATATAACTATCATCTTTAAAGAGCATTGGTAACGTGATTAAAATTTCATTTTCTTTATCAATTGTGTCGTAATGCATAACGGTTGAAGATGAACCGACAGTATTCACAGTATATCGACCAATCGATAAAATCTGCTCGGTATCCGTTTTAATTTCATAGCCGCTATCAACACCTAAATGACCGCCTCCATTTGCCTTTAAATCGCCAACCTCTGCTTTAAAGTCATTATAAAGGGCTTTACCTTCTGAACGGTATTTTTCATTTAATGTATTGGCAAGATCTTTATTTTCTAAATTTTCTATGGAAGGTACTTTAATGTTGGCATCGTATGTGTCTTCTGCTACCTCATATTCTGTCCATGTTAAAACCTTTACAACACTTCCGACAACAGGAATGTCAGAAAGGGTACGTGCCATTGCAGGACTGACATTTAAACCAGCTGTAAAAAGCATAGCGGCAGCAGCAGAGCCAAGTAACCATTTTGGTGTGCGATTCTTTTTCTTTTTTTTCCCTTGTTTTAATGCATTCTCCACGATGAAATCTAGCTCCTTTGGTATAGGTACTTCATTATATTGTTTTTCTAACTCTTCTAATTTTTTATCCATGTGATGTTTCTCCCTTCACATCTTGCAATTGTATTTTTAGTAGTTTTAACGCTTTATAAAGTCGCGATTTGGCTGTACTTAACTTAATGTCGAGTATGTTGGCAACATCTGCGAGCTTTAAATCCTCAAAATAGTGCAAAATGACAACTTCACGAAACATCTGAGGCAACTCTTCTAACGCATGCTCCAAGTCAACGTTTTCGTAGACATCCTCTTGAGGGGGCGTTAAATATTGCATTGTGTCATCATCCGTCACCTGTAAGCGTTTATGCTTGCGTAAAAAATCAATTGCTGTACGAACGACAATTTTGTAAAACCAGCTTTTCATGTAATCCACATTTTCTAGTCGGTCGAGAGAAAGCATAGCTTTTTGAATACTGTCTTGTACAACATCGAGGGCATCCTGTTCATTCTTTGTGTAGCTATACGCGAGCAAATAAAAACGATCTTTCTGTTCACGAATAAACTGGACAAACACCTCTTCATGTTGAAATGCATTTCTTGTTTTCATGTTTAAAGAAGCTCCTTTATAACTTAATTCAGCTGAATTTTCCACTCTTTATAGAGTGTTGAAATGAATACTATAAGCTTTTGATTCAGTGGTAGTAATGCGCCATCTGAAACAAGTTCATGCTTACGGCAGATTTGTCACAGATTTTTCAGAGCAAGCTCTGGTGAAAATCTGGACGCAATTAAACTGTGGCGTATTTATCATTTCATTGTATACAACTACTAGACGTGTGAAAGGGGAGAAAAAGTTGATGGAATGAAAAAAACTTACCCCGTAGCGAGGTAAGATTGTACCTTTTTTCAATTACGTCCTGTATTTGATAGATCACGAAAAATAGTCATATGTATTTTTCAGTAGTAATAGAATTGTTACGACAATAAAGAGTTTACGTACGTAACCACTACCACGTTTAATAGCAAATTTAGAGCCAACAATCGCACCAGCAATTTGTGCGAGGCCCATTGATAAACCATAAGCATAATGTATCTGACCTAGGTACATAAACATAAGAAGTGCGGCAACATTGCTCCCGAAATTTAGAAATTTAGCATTGCCAGCAGATTTTAAAAAGTCAAAACCGACGATTAAAAAGGCAAATAGAAAAAATGAACCCGTACCAGGACCTAAAAAGCCATCATAAAAGCCAATTAATGTAATGATAACGATGAAAAACGCATAGCGCTTTGGTGTTAGTTTTTTATAAGTGGAAATGCTGCCCCAGTCTTTTTTGAAAATCGTATAGACGGCTACAGCTGCTAACATCACAAGCATTAATGGCTTTAAGACACTAGGGTCTATTAAATGGACAATCCACGCTCCAATCATCGAGCCGAAAAAGACAAATGGGAACAGCTTATAAACAGATTTAATATCTAATTTACCAGAACGATAAAACGTAATCGTACTTGTTAGGGAGCCCATCGTACCTGCTAGTTTATTTGTTGCCACAGCTGCTGATGGTGGTAATCCGACGAACATAAGGGCTGGTAAAGAAATCAGTCCACCACCGCCGACAACAGAATCGATGAAAGCCGCTAAAAAACCAAAAAGAATAAGAATCAATAAGACATTTAAATCTAAATCAAAAGGCACAACAGTCAACTCTTTTCTATTAGAATAATCTGATACTATCGGAACTAAGAGTGACTGTAAATAGTCTGTAAGATTTTTCACTTTCAACTACTAGAACATCATAGATTTTTTTCTCATAAATAGTATGTGTCGATTTTTGAAGAAATATGAAAAATTCTGCAAAAAACAATAATATTCTATTTTAAGTAATTATTTTAATGTATCATAAAGGAAATAGTGTTTTTGCGTAAAGGGGGCGTGATGACATTGAGTTTAGGAAATCATTTTAGGGTTTTTGTTTGTGTTGTGTTCATGGGTGTACTTGTTGGATATGTTTATAACACCAAAAAAGATGTAACGGATAATGTATATATTGATGCAGTAAAGCAAGGTTACTTAGCTAATTACACGGATGTAACTGTCCGAGATGCTTTTAACTACGCGTTTATAGAGCCTTATTGGCGATATTACGAGGCAAAAACAGGTCAACATGTTGTGGAATTATCGGGGGAAACTTCACATTCAGGGGAAGTGGGCCATGCCGTTTTACAGTTTGTAGTGAATGAAGAGGCTACAGAATTTACCCT
The DNA here is from genome assembly GCF_049058285.1 of Lysinibacillus sp. UGB7. Classification (NCBI taxonomy): domain Bacteria; kingdom Bacillati; phylum Bacillota; class Bacilli; order Caryophanales; family Bacillaceae; genus Lysinibacillus; species Lysinibacillus sp. UGB7. The sequence continues at coordinate 52,188 of NZ_JBMGUV010000025.1, read as the reverse complement.
CTTTGCCATGAAGTTTAACGACTCCGTGTTAGATTTAGAACAAAGATGGACACTAGTAGTGACGGTTTATGAAACATGGCAGATGAAGCAACTTGCCTATCACTAGTGCCTTTTACTTTGGAAAAAGAGGTTCCTATATTACAGTAGAAAGGAGAGCTACATACAGAAAGGGTGTTTTTCGATGATATTAAGTATTTTAGATCAAATTCCTGTACCTAAAGGACATACTGCTGAGGACGCCTTCAAGCGAACAGAGCAGTTAGCACTGTTAGGTGAAGAGCTTGGTTTCCATCGTATGTGGCTAGCAGAGCATCATAATAGTGAATCCCTTGCGAGTTCGGCGCCAGAAATTACAGCTGCGTTTTTAGCTGCAAAAACAAAACGTCTGCGCATCGGTACAGGTGGCGTTATGATGATGCATTATTCGCCGTATAAGCTGGCCGAAGTATTTAAAACATTAAGCGCGCTAGCACCTAATCGTATTGACTTTGGTGTAGGACGTGCTCCTGGTGGTGACCATCCATCCATTTATGCGCTTGCAGAAGGACGTAGACAACGTATGACAGAGCAGTACGACAAACTTGATGTTATTTTGAAGCTCATGAACGAGCAAAAATCAGGTGAGTATGTATATGATCAGGTGATTGCGTCTCCGACAAATATTCAGTTACCCGAGGCATGGTTACTTGGCTCAAGTGGCCAAAGTGCCATGCAGGCTGGACAACTAGGTGTTGGTTATTCATTTGCTCAATTTTTCACTGGTAATATGTCAAAAGATATTTTTGATACGTATAAGTCAACCTTTACACCTTCTTATTATATGGAAAAGCCACAAATTATCGTTACCTATGCGACTACGGTTGCGGATACATTAGAAGAGGCCGAATATTTGGCAAAGCCAATAGATATTACACGTCTCCAGTTGATGAAGGGACAAATTATCCAATCGATGTCACCTGAAGAGGCGAAGGATTACCCGCTCTCTGAGATGGATAAAATGACGATTGCTAATAATCGTAAGGCAAATCTTGTTGGTACACCGAAGGCTATTGCCCAATACTTAGTAGCAGAACAACAACAGTATGGTTTTGATGAAGTGATGCTAAATTGCAATCAATATGCACAGGAAAGTCGATTAAATTGCTATAAACTACTGGCAAAAGAATTATTATAGAAAATAGCTACCTAATGCTTCGGCATGTGGTAGCTATTTTTATAGAAAAAGAGTGAACGCTCCTTTTTTCTATCCTATTTGAACTTGAACGACTCAATATTATTGAGTCTCAATTTATCCCGCAGTAACGGTCAGTAAGCCGCCTACCTCAAGTGAAAGATACGAGGTGGGCGATCAACTGACCGTAAAAGCCCGATTGGTTCAACTATCAAACTGTGAACCCCCCACAGTTTGAAGTTTCACTTTATCCTATCGCTGAGCCACTTACGAAAGGGGCATCTTTATAATACATATTTTTGACTAGAACGTTTGGACCTAAGCATTTCACCGCTGGACAGTGGCAATTTAGTGATTTTGCTAAATCCGTTTCCATCCATTTGTCGAAAATGGCAGGTAACTCGTCCTTGACGATATTGCCAAGAGCAGGAGTATCACCAAAGTCTGTGACGATGACATCGCCTGTAAAAATATTAACGTTTAAGCGTGAGCGACCATCCGGATCATTGCGCATTGTAACGTTCTTCGCCTCACGCAAACGTTTTAATAACCTTTGATCCTCCTCGTTTGAGCTACAAGGATAGAATGGTAATGTACCAAACAACATCCAAGTACTGTCATCACGCACATCAAGAAGATGATGAATGGCTTCGCGTGTTTCTTCTAGCGAAAGTGATGACAGTGCACTTGCAAAGTCTGAGGGATACATTGGATGTACTTCATGTCGGGCGCATTTCATGTCATGAATGATTTGGTTGTGGATATGATCTAAGTATGGCAATGTTTTTTTGTTGAGCATCGTTTCTGCCGATACCATAACACCGTGCTGCGCGAGCATTTTTGAGTTATCGATCATGCGTTGGAAAAGTGCAGCGCGTTGTTCATAGGTTGGTTTACGGTCCATCATCGCAAAGCCTGTTTCGACAAATTCATCGACTGTGCCCCAGTTATGTGAAATATGAAGCACATCCAGATACGGTGCAATAAGTAAGTAACGTTCAGGCTCTATTGTTAGATTCGAGTTGATTTGTGTGCGTACGCCTCGTGTATGTGCATATTTTAACAGCGGCAATACATAGTTTTGCACCGATTTTTTGCTCATCATCGGTTCTCCACCAGTAATGCTCAGTGTTTTTAAATGCGGGATTTCATCAAGGCGCTTTGTGATTAGCTCCATTGATAATGCTTCGGGATCTTTATGTTGTAGTGTATAGCCAACTGCACAGTGTGCGCAGCGCATATTACAAAGGTTTGTTGTGGTAAATTCAATATTTGATAGTGTCATCTGTCCATGCTGTTCGACATCTAAATAGGCTTCCCATGGATCAAAGACGGGCGTAATTTTTTGTAAGGTCGTCATAATTCGTACATCTTCCTTTCTAGCATTCTATTGTCTCATATTCAAGGATATTTTCAAATATGAAATTCTTGAAAGGATTTTTTTACGGTTAGGGGAACATTTTTGTCACCTTTCTAAGGTAGTATTGCTTCTGATTTTAATAGTGGGATTTTTCGAACAATTCCGTAAATAGGTAATATGGAGTAATTTTACTGCTATTTTTTGCAAAAAACGTTATGATAGAAGGAGCAAGACGGCAAGACCGTTTAGAAGAAAGTAGGAAATAAGTTGAGTAAATATGAAACACTATTGTTTGATGTAGATGATACATTATTAGATTTTGATTTAGCTGAAAATGCAGCACTTGACCGATTATTTGCACAGGAAAAAATTGCTACAACACCAACGATGATTGCTCGCTATAAAGAAATTAATGAATCAATGTGGCGTGCCTTTGAACGAGGCGAAGTGACAAAGAATGTCCTACATAATACAAGATTTTCGATAGCGCTGAAAGAATTTGGCTTAGAAGTAGACGGTGAATATTTTGAAGCGATCTTTCAAAAGTATTTGCAAGAGGCGCACCATTACGTTGATGGAGCATATGAACTGATTGCGCAGCTTTCAGACAACTATAATTTATATGTCGTTTCAAATGGTAAAACGATCACACAAAATAAACGATTGGTAGATGCAGATTTAGCGAAATACTTTAAAGGGATTTTTATCTCGGAGCAGACAGGTTATCAGAAGCCAATGCCAGCATTTTTCGATTATGTTTTTGACCGAATTGAAGGAATAAGCAAAGAAAAAGCACTTATTGTTGGGGATTCACTAACTTCTGATGTGAAGGGTGGCTTATTAGCAGGGATTGATACGTGTTGGTTTAATATTCACGATATCGAAAATACAAGTGATATCCTGCCAAACTATGAGATAAAAAAGTTACACGAACTTTATACGGTATTAGAAAAATAATGCATCCCCGCGAGTACAATGTTACTTTTGCGGGGATTTATAGTTTTTAACGGATAGTAGGAAGTGACAGTTAACTCTGACACACGTTAGATTGCAATTGCCAAAATAGAACTAGTGCAACTAATGGTATTGTGTGCAAATAATACTATATTTTTACACGAAAAAATCTATTATGATAGTTACAGAAAGATGAAAGGGAGGGGTAATATGAATGGGAAATTCCGAAAAGCGATAATGGTGACACTGTTATGCACATCAATAACCATTCCAATACAAACCCATGCATATCAAGAGCCAACGGATTATGTACATATGAAAACGGAAAATATGACGGTTTACTCTGCATATGGGGCTAAAATTGCCGCATCTGAAAAACAAGGAACTTATAGTGTGAAAGCTAATATAGTCAACAATCGTCAGCCACTTGAGGTAGAAATTTTCAAAAATGGGCAATCTGGAGTCTTAAAGCAAATGGTTAAAAAAGGTGTAATGGAGCCAGTTGCCTATCGAGATGAAGGGGACCGAGTGATTGCGACGATTCATTATAATGCCGAATTAAAGTTTGAATATCCTGCACAAATTTATTTTCGTGATATAGAAAATTCGGCATACAGCACATACATTACAACATTAGCACAACGCGGCATTGTTCAAGGAAGTCAGCCTGAGTACTTCGGGGTCAATGATTCCTTAACACGTGCGCAGTTTAGTGCCTTACTCGTCCGTGCATTTAGCTTCGAACAGAAACAAACGAAACAGTACAAAGACGTCAATGCAAAAAAATCATGGTATGGTGGTCATGTTGGTGCCTTACATTCATTAGGGATTATTAATGGGAAAACGCCAAATATATTTGATCCAAATGGTAAAATTACTCGTCAGCAAGCCATTTTGATGCTTGGACGAACATTAGATGTAGTTGATTTTGTACCAGAAGAATATGGTGCACTACCCTATGAAGATAGCAATGATTTCCAAGGTGAATTATTACGTTACACAAAAACATTGTATGGCATTGGTGCACTTGATGATAATACAGATTTATTGCCAAATCAATACATTACTCGTGGCCAATTTGCTAAAATGCTAGCGGTAACTTTAGAGGCTTCAGGGAGATTATAATTGTATAATAAAAACGTAAAAGCCGAGGACACTTTTTGTCTTCGGCTTTTTACTGTGGTTTTGTAGATTGTAAACGAGTGCATAGGAGGTATAAAAATCTGTTTAACGGGCAAAACCTTTTATGAGACTAGTTTCATGAAAGGGGAGAAAAAGTAATGAGTACAGTATTAAAAGCCAAAAAACGTGATAAAGGAAGACACTCATCATTAACACAACTTAGAGAAAATGGTGCTATTCCTGGAGTTGTTTACGGTTACCAAATGGAGTCAACTTCGATATCTCTTGATGCAAGAGCGTTTGCAAAAGTACTTGCAGAATTAGGAAGTAAAAGTGTGTTTCAATTAGATGTTGAAGGAACAAAGGTAAATGCGGTGTTAACAGAAATGCAGCGTAGTGCTTTAAAGGGATTTGTGAAGCATGTAGACTTTAAATCAATCAATATGTCTGAAGAATTAGAAGTCGATATCCCAATTACAGTAGTAGGAGATGCCATTGGAGTTGCAGATGGTGGTTTCCTATTACAGCCAAATCGTGAAGTTCGCATTAAAGTGAAACCTGCTGAAATACCGGAAACGATAGAAGTGGATGTTTCGGATGTAGCAATTGGTACTTCTCTTTATGTTGCAGATATTCGACATAAATGTTCCTTTGAAATTTTAAACGAAGACGACTTTACATTAGTGGCAATCACACCACCACCTGTACAAAATGTACAAGAAGATATGGTAGATGAAACGCCAGAAGTAATAGAAGCAACAGGGCAAAATACATCTGAACCAAAGAAATAAAAAAGTTTGAACAGGCTACGTCATCAGTCAAAGTTTTGATTTATGACGTTTTTTGGTTCTTAGAAAAGTCATTGTCTATAAGAAAAAGGAGCCAACTTAAATGTGAGTTAGCTCCTTTTGTGTTCTTATACAACTGCACTTTTAATGCCAGTCCATTTTGTAAATAATTTTTCATTGTAAGTTAAGGCGAATTGCACGATTGGTCCAAGCCCGAATGCCATCAGTACTGTACCAACTCCAACAGGACCTCCAAGCAAGAAACCTAGTATAGCGACAGTTACTTCCATCGTTGTACGAGCGCGTGTCACACTCCAACCAAATTTATGGACAAAAAGAAGCATTAATGTATCTCGTGGCCCAATGCCTAAACTTGCAACCATGTACATCCCACAGCCCCAACCAAGCAATACAAGTCCAGTAAGGTAGGATAGTAACTGCATCCAAAAACCATCAATATCTGGTAACCAATAGTTAAAAATATCTATGAAAATACCAGCTAAAAACATATCTACAAATGTACCAGGAAGAGGCCATTTCTTTGTCACCAGCATATCAAATGCTAAGATGGCTAGTCCAATTAAAATAGACCAAGTGCCAATAGATAAACCGAGAGTTTTAGTTAGTCCGATATGTAAAACATCCCAAGAGCCTACGCCAAAAAGTTGACCCTTTATTGTCAAAGTTATACCAAAGGATAAGACCAAGATGCCTGTAAAGAAGAATAGACATCGCGTAAAAAATGCTTGCTTCATACTTAATACCCTCATTCTCAAAATTCATGTTGTCCAAAAAAACATTATAACAAGAGATTGTGCATATTACCAAAGACTAACATTTCTTATTTTTCAAAAAAGAGGTTTTATCTTAACACAGGAAGGGCAATATAAAAATGAATCAAGAGAGAGGATGAGATAAATGACTTCTGTACGAGATGAAATTTTAGAAGTGTTAAATCGTGAAAAAATAGGAACGATGGCAACCGTTGAGAACGGGAAACCGTACTCACGTTATATGACTTTTCAAAACGATGAGTTTGTATTGTATACAGTGACAAATAAACACTCAGAAAAGATAGAGGAGTTACAAAAAAATCCGTATACACATATTTTATATGGCTATGAAAATAGAGGCTTTGGTGATACTTTTGTGGAAATAGAAGGTAAGCTAACTGAAATTCATGAGGAAGGCTTAAAAAACAAATTGGCTGAATTTTTCACGGGTATTTTCATTGGCAACAAAGATGAAATGGTGACCCTAAAAATCGAACCCATTCGGATGCGCTTGATGAATAAAAAAGGGGAGTCCCCAAAAGAATTAGAATTTACAGCAGAATAGTTAGTACTTAACGACCATTGAGATGAGGTCGCTCAAGACTGTAGACAAACTCAAACATTTGGGTTTGAACTGCCCCTAAATTGTTAGACACCAAATCTAACGATTTAGGGGTGTTTTTTATGGCTAATTTTACAGCCGTCATGGTATACGTTGGACTATCCTCAGAGGGCTTAAAAAAATGGTCCATGCAGGCGATGCTTAGTTTTGCTGCAAAGAATTTGAAGAAACTTGCTAACTGGACATGGTGAAGTCCAGATATGGCATAATAGGTCAACTCGTAGCGTGCTACTCTCGTTAATCATGGCTGATTTCATGTGCAATTTTAAACGAAATGGAAAAAGGCATTCAGAATATGAACATTGTGAATGCCTATTGTCGTCAATCTGTAACGACCATTAAAATATAGTTATATTTTCGGTTTTGAAAGTTGGAGTGAATTTATTAAATTGTTCTTGCTATATATAGAAGTAAGGTCAATGAAATGTGCAAAAGTTTAATATAAAGTTCAAATTAGAAGAAAAAAATTATACATGACTTGAATCTATGCGGCAATTCATGCATGATAATTCTTAAAGAAAAAAAGGGGTGCATTGAATGCCAACAAAACTACAACAGCTCGCACAAAACATATTGACGTCTCAAGGACAAGTTGAAGCAGACTTTATCTTACGTAACGCATTGGTTGCGGATGTTTTTACACTGACTTGGAAAAAGGCCGATATCGTCGTAAACAATGGACTAATAGTTGCCCTTGATACCGACAATCGATTTAAAGCTACATATGAAGAGGATGCAGCAGGACACTATGTTGTGCCAGGACTTATTGACGGGCATATACATATTGAATCTTCTATGCTAACCCCTGCTGAATTTAGTCGTGTGCTCGTGCCACACGGAATAACTACAGTCATAACGGACCCACATGAAATCGCAAATGTTGCTGGGACTGAGGGGATTCACTTTATGCTAGATGACGCTAAAAAAGCAGACATGGATATTTTTGTTATGTTGCCTTCGAGTGTACCGGGCACTAGTTTCGAGAACGCAGGTGCTACATTAACAGCCAGCGATTTAGCGCCATTTTTATCCCATGAAGATGTACGTGGATTAGCGGAGGTTATGGATTTTCCAGCTGTATTGAATGGTGAAGAAAACATGCTTGAAAAAATCATGCTTGCACAGCAAGCAAATCTTGTTGTTGATGGACATTGTGCAGGCTTAAATCGTGCGCAAATTACAGGCTACCGTGCTGCTGGTATTCATACCGATCATGAATGTGTAACGGCAGACGAAGCGATAGACCGTGTGGAGCAAGGGATGTACGTCTTAATTCGTGAAGGTTCTGCGGCAAAGAATTTACGCGATCTATTGCCCGCTGTCAATCCAGCCAATGCTCGTCGTTTTGGTTTTTGTACGGATGATAAGTACGTGGATGAATTGTTAGAAGAAGGGAGCATCAACTTTGATGTAGCTATGGCTATTAATGAAGGGATGGATCCATTACAGGCTATTCAGCTTGCAACCGTCAATACAGCTGAGTGCTATCGTTTGTATGATCGAGGTGCATTAGCACCGGGGTATAAAGCGGATTTTGTTTTACTAGAAGATATAAAGGAAATGCGTGCGAAAGTAGTTTGGAAAAATGGTGTGAAGGTTGCTGAAAATGGCGTAATGCTAACGTCTCGTATAAAAACGGATGTACCTGCGCATATCCAGCAATCTGTTCATTTGCCTATAGTGACGAAAGAGATGCTATCGATACCGTTTACAAAAGGTACGAAGGCCAATGTGATGGAAATCGTGCCAAATCAACTTATTACCAATCATTTGGTAGTAGATGTACCAGTTAAAGATGGCGTATTCGAACCATCAGTGGAACAGGATCTACTGAAGCTTGCTGTTATTGAACGTCACCACAATTTGCATACGACTGGGCTTGGTATTGTCAAAGGCTTCGGCTTGCAAAAAGGTGCAGTTGCGACAACCGTTGCGCATGATTCGCATAATGCATTAGTGGTTGGAACAAATGATGAAGATATGTTAATTGCCCTCACGCGGATTCAAGAAATCCAAGGTGGTTTTGTCATCGTAGCAAATGGTGAAATTATAGCGGAGATGCCTTTAACAATTGGCGGCTTAATGACGGATGCACCAGCAGATGAGGCTAAAGCACAATTAGCAGGCTTGCACAACGCCCTATATGAGCTAAATCCCCATTTAGATTTCCATTTTTTATTGACTTTCTCATTTGTCGCGTTACCTGTTATTCCAGCCCTAAAACTAACAGACACAGGTCTATTTAATGTGACAACATTCCAGCATATAGAAGTAGAGGCATAACGATAAACAACGGAGTTTTCCAATACTAAATTAGTCATATTTTACATAAAAAGAGAGCAAGGTTACCAGCCTTTGCTCTCTTTTTATGTAAAAGCAGTTCTTTAGAGCCATTTGTAAATTATTTGTACATAATTGAATAACAGGAAGATCATTGGGTATATAAATAGAATGAAAACGAGGTAAAAATAAAATGTCTGTAAGAATAGGGAGCTTTGTTTAGACAGGAGGAGCGTGAAGATGGCAATACTTGTTGTAAAGAAGAACATTATGCACCGTTATCAAAGTGTTGGACAAGCAATACAAGATGCTGAAGCGGGGGATTTTATAGAAATTAGAGATGGTGTTTACGAAGAAAACATTGATGTTCCTAAAAGACTGACCATTTATGGAGTGGGGGATGTAACCATTAAAGGCGGAGTGTTTATTCGTTACCATACACATGTGGAAATGCGAAATCTCCGTTTTAGTCAGGGTCAGGGAATTTATATTAAAGGGGATTTACAGCTAGAAAACTGCATAATAGAGCAACAAATGATAAGGACCCAAGTTACTGTCAACTATGGAAGTTTGATGTTGAAAAATGTTGATATAATAGCGAGCCCATTAAATCAATATGGATTGCGGATCGATAATGGTTCGAGTGTTATGCTGACAGATTCAACGATTCAGCACCATACAAAAGCTCAAATCATAGCACAAAATAGTGAGCTTGTCTTAACGAATTGTCTGTTGTTAGAGGGGCAAATGAATGCAATTTTTGCTATTAGCAATGTGAAAATGGACATAGTAAATTGTGAGATGCACGGCCACCAAAAAACGCAAATGGTTGCAGCCTCCAGTACGATTTCTATGAAGGATACGCTCATTCATCAAGGACAGGATTTAGGCATTCAAATAGTGGATCATTCTCAGATGATAATGGAGTTTTGTGAAGTCAAACAACATATAGGCACAAATATAGTAGTACATGAAAGTGAGTTAAAGGTCTCGCATTCAATTTTTGCAGAGGGGCAAGGAAACGGTATTTATGTGGGGGAGCATTCGAAGGCGGTAATCTATGACTGTCAGTTGAGTGAGCATAACAAGCCACAGCTTTTTATAGAAAATAGTAAAGCTGAGATTCATAAATGTTCTATAAGAAATGGAGTTACTACAGGGGTTACTATTATTAATGAGGCCGACGTGACGATGACAGCATGTAAGATACAGCAACATCCACAGTTCCATTTTATTGTGGATGCTAGTGGTCTACAATTAAATGAGTCCATCATTGAGTCTGGTCAGGCGGGTGGTATTTATGGAAATGAACATGCGAAAATTACGCTAAAGCATACAACGATTCGAGAGGTAGACAGCCACCATCTTTATATCAATAATGCCCGATTATTTGTGGAAAATAGTACATTTGCTCATATCATTGGGAATGGTATCACCTGCATCGATGCCATTTTTGAAATTATAAGTAGTGATTTTATATATGCTAGACAGAGCCCTTACGCAATCGTTTGGTCTGATAAGTCAATGGGCCGCATAGAGCAGTGCTTCGTCGAAGACACTGAGCGAATATTTTTAGCCATGACAAATCAGTCACTACTTGAAATTGTGAACACGAATCTTGCCAATGTAAAGACGGCAGCAATTGTTCAAGAGCAGAGTCAACTATATGTACGAGGCTATGCAAATACCGCTAAATGGCATGGAGATACCTCTTCTAAAATTGTCGATAGGGACGTTAAGCCAACTACATCTAATGAAAAAATACAACACATCGTGAACATGCTAAGCAGTTCAAAATCCATTCAGGAATTAAATAAAGAATTGCAAATACCAGCTGAAGTATTACAGGAAATATATACAACGCTTAAAAGCACAGATGTTAAGAAAACAATTTAATGCTTAAAACTTCAATAAAAAAAGTAGTTTCAAATTTTGAAATTACTTTTTTTCTGTTGTGAAAAGAAAAAAGATGCATCGGTAGTAGAGCTGCGTTTGGGTGGTTTTGAATGATTTGGAAGTTTAGATGAAATTATTGGGTAATGTTTACAAATTTATAATTACAGGTAATGTTAACTAGCCTAGCTGTTAATTTTGAAGAAGCGTGAAAAAGGTCCTTCCTAAATGTATCATGTTAGAATGAATTGAATGTGAGCGCTTTTATGTGAATTGTGTATAAATCGTTTTACAAAAAATATTTAATTTCGACACCTAAAGGCTTTGTGATTTTTTCCGTTATAATGGAAGAGTGGTAATTATCCGTTCGATTTAGAAATTTTTACTATTATAAACCTTGTTATTCTAGAAGAAGGATTTATTGAGTGAGAAAATTATAGCAAAAATATTAATGATGAATTGCCCCAGTAGAAAATGTTGTTAGAAAATTTAGTTTTTAGATTGATTAATTTCTATGTTTTATCCTATAATTAGTAAAAATGATTCATTAATAGCAGTATGGATGTAATGTTCTAGATCTTTAGATAATAATTTTGGAATAATAAAATGGCTTAGTGAAATGGAGGTGGAAAAGGAAAATGTTTGGGCTTTCGAAAGAAGAAATAATGATGATGCTCGAAAAAGTGGAGTTGGCAGATAGTCAAAAAAATGCAATCGCTGATATTTTTCATCTTAACAATATGCGAATTGAGCAACAGCTAGCATTTATTATCCACTTAGTGATAGATGAGCGCGAACGAAACTTAACAAACAATACATATTTAAATTAAACGTAAACATTTTGTCGAAAGTAAGAGGAATCTGTCTTTGACATAATACATATCACTTTTTGTCTGAAAATAAAATGATGGACATAGAAAAAGGTGTCGTATTTGCGTTTTACCTAAATTTACCTTAGATCGATAAATCAAATAGGATACATAGAAGAAAATCACAGTGTTTAATATTATCTACAAAACCTAAACACTTGTGATTTTTTCTTTTTTATTAAATGGTTCTTGGTAAGAAAACCTAAATGTTTTAATTATTAACCCTAATCATCTTTTTCCACCAATCAATGGTCATAAACCATTTTTTCGAGATTAGAAATAAGACATAACCAATCATACCGCATATGTAAACAAGTCAAAATATCCGTAGCAAAGCACCAAATTAAATTAGCAACCAAATGTGCATTGATTATATTCCCTCGAATTATCAGAACAATTCACCTTATAGTTAAAGGAATGAAGTAAATGACACTGTTACAATGATTAATTGAACAAGCTGAAAGTCCTGAATAATTTGCAGAATTTTCCGTGTTACATATTATGAATGTAGCTCATCGTGGAATGAATAAATGGTTAATTGACAGTGGGGTTATTAAAGATGGAGACATGGTTTTAGATATTGGTTGTGTGGGTGGGGAAACACTACAGTCATTGGCTAAAATCAATCATTTAGGTTGTTGAAAATTGGCGGACAATTTATAATAATTTCCGTGTTTTATAAAATCAATTATCACATGAGCGACTATAAAACCAAAATAGAAATAAAGCAGCTATTAGAAAATATTGGATTTAAAGAGGCGGACATAAAAGAAAATACAAAAAAAGGTTGGTTATGTATTATAGGAGTTAAATAGGTAGTATCTAAATTACGGGGATACTTAGAAATGGAGGCAGAATTGATGAAGAGATGTGCATGGGTGAAACTGGATGAACCACTATATGTCGACTATCATGACAAGGAATGGGGTGTGCCAGTTTATGAAGATCAGCACTTATTTGAGATGCTATGCTTAGAGGGGGCACAAGCAGGACTGAGCTGGTGGACAATTTTACAGAAAAGACAAGGCTATCGAGATGCTTTCGATCAATTTGATGCGACGAAAATTGCGCTCTATACCGAGGACAAGCTGACAGCGCTTAAAGAGGATCAAAGAATTGTTCGCAATAAACTCAAAATCGCAAGTGTTGTTACGAATGCACAAGCATTTCTTCGAATACAGCAACAATATGGTTCATTTTCTACTTATATTTGGGGCTTCGTCAACCATCAACCTATAATCAATCAGTGGTCTACCTTAGCCCAAGTGCCGGTGACAACAGAACTAAGTGAACGCATGAGCAAGCAATTAAAAAAAGACGGATTCAAATTCGTGGGTGGTACGATTTGTTATTCATTTATGCAGGCAACGGGAATGATAAATGATCATGTAGTTGATTGTCTTTGTCGTCATGTCAGCCGTGAAGTACAGGGGAATGGTCATTGATGAAATCAAATCGGAATGAATGAGATAGGCTAAAATATAGGAGACCTACGCTGTCTCCATAAAATCAATAGACCCAGCTTTATGTCAAAGTGCAGCGATTTTGGTGAGAACTATTCATTTGTTTTTTGAATGGGCATTTTTATTGCTTCAATAAAAAGAAGAGGTTCAATCAGCCATATATATAGAAAAGTATGCAAGTGAGCCGGGTAAAAGACAAAAGGGTCTTTCCGAATGTTGATATCGCAAGTGCCATTACTTAGTGAAAGATGAAATCTCAAAATGGAGGATTTCATTTTTTGATTAAGTATTTATCTTCAATTAAAAATTATTTCATTAGACAAATAAAAAAAAATGGTGTATAGTGAAACTAATAAATACATTCCTTTAGTGGAAATATTGAATTCACCTATTACAAAAAGTAATCGTGTTTATTCGGTACTTTTTGTAATATGTGAATTTTTTTATTTTATAGAAGAAATTATATATTACAATTTTATTTTTTTGGAGGTTTTCTTAAATGAAACAAGGTACAGTAAAATGGTTTAACGCAGAAAAAGGTTTTGGATTTATCGAAGTTGAAGGTGAAGCAGACGTATTCGCTCACTTCTCAGCGATTCAAAGCGAAGGTTTCAAATCACTTGACGAAGGTCAAAAAGTTGAGTTTGAAGTGGAAGACGGTAACCGCGGACCACAAGCTAAAAACATCGTTAAACTTTAATTAACACATAAAAAAGAGGCATCCTTAGGGAATGCTTCTTTTTTTATGTACATCGACGGGTGAAGATCTTACATAGGAGATTTTAAATGCATTATCAAATCCTTTACTGCATTTTTAACTGACCATAGACTCTTAAAGAACTTACATGCCAGCAGGATGTTTTTTCTCGTCGACTGTAAGTAACAACAATCGATAAATTATGAACATCCCTATGTAAGAACCAACTACTAAAAATAGCGGATTTAAAAATATGGCATGAATGGTTGTCATAAATACAGCATCATCAACAATGATTTGATAGATGGAAGTGGCCGCAATACAACCGAAGATGATGGATGAGATGATGGCTACAACATTAAAAAAGAGGCGAAATCTATCACTTAAATATTGTAAGTAAAGCATAAGGGTTGGTACAGCTATGGTAGATGCAATTATTAACACTTTCAAAACATCACGTCCTTTTTGCCATTATGCCCTTGAAAAATTGCACATAATCACAAGAGGGTAATAAACATTTTTGGACATATTAACTAAACTTAAAATTTAAAGTGTGTATATGTAAAAGCATAGCATAGGGTTGTCCAAAGCTTCAGTTATGAAATATACAAAAATGGCCAACAATTTGCCAAATTGTATACTTCAAAAAAAGTATAAATTTGTATCTTATCCCCTTTGATTGATGAGTGAACGCCGACTAACAAATAAAGTATACCGAAGCAGGCACCGACGACTCATTACTTTTCTTTTGTCGGTGCCATTGCTTGCACAATGAACGGTATGGATAGAGGATGTAAGGCTTGGGTAATGTAAAGTTTGTCTCTTAGTATAATGGTTGTGGGTTATGGCATGAAGGAAATCCATTGACATCTTGAATCATATGAAAATCATATTGTTTTAAAGCAAATTGAGATTGATACAAGTATTCAAGGACAAGTAACTTGCCCTCTGCTACACCACATAAAATGCCTGAAGTCCCTTGACCGTTTGACAATGATATTCCAACTGGTTGACCAATTAAAAACCGAATTTTATGTTGCCAGTGCATAATGGTCACTCCTTTCAGTACATAATATGTTCTTGTTACTGTTAGGTGCTCATGGTTTAAGGGACATCTCATCACTTCGACCTAACTAACTTTATTTGACTATGAGATACATATAATGTGATATCCATCTTTAAAGCAAAACCAGAAAGGAGTAGGAATTTGCTGAATAAACAGATAATGAATAGTAAAAAGATAAAGCGGGTGAATAAATTGGAAAATAAATCGGTTGTGAAAAATGGAATTGGCTTTGGTTCAGTATTAGCTATTACAATCTCATGGAGTGTTCATCACTCAATATTATGGGCTATTATTCATGGGTGTTTCAGTTGGTTATATGTTATTTACTATGCTTTGACAAGGTAATCGGATCCCACATGAACGGTCAGTAAGGCGTCCACCACAAGTGAGAGCTGACAAGTACAATCAACTGATCGTAAAAGCTCGATTGAATCCACTAGCAATCCATGGGGGATGAAGAGAACCCCCACGCATTGAAGTTTCACAGTAATTTGAGGTGATTACAATATAATCTTTACTCAATAGCAACAAGTCTTCGTGCAAAAGTTTAAATGAATTTTGAAGCGGGTAAAAATAAGAGAGGTTGTATTAATTGAAGAATGAAATAGTATATACCGTTCATATTTGAAGCGAGTCTGGCATAAATAACTAAGTGCTGGTTATTGTCATCTGGAATAACAAGCTCACACTATTCGGAAAAAAGGATGGATGCCATTCACTATCAGGAGGCATGTTTCAAATTTCATACAACTAAGCCTGCATCATTGAAGAAGGGTTGATAAGATGACACATCAAGTTACCGCTACGAGCAATATTGATTTCGGTGCTACAGGCGTTGATGAAATATTGCAAAATGTAGCTTATATTTTATCCACATTTGTAATATCTTGTCCTCTATATGGTAAGAAGTCAAATACAGACGCACCTTTTTACCTTACAAAGAGACGTAATACCGCACGCATAATTGATAGCATTAGACGTTTTGAGCCACGTGCAGTTGTTATCGATGTAGATTATCTTGGAGACATATTTGTTGGCAAATTAGAACCTGTAGTAAAAGTAATTGTGAATGAATAAAACATCTAGGAGAGGGGAGTAGATTCAATCTGCGGACCTTCCAGATATACAAATATGCTGTTTGAGCGAATATGAAGTAGCTTTGTTTCTATCTAATCCAAACGACCACAAAAGGTTTAGTACTAGAACAGGTAATTGTGTATCTAGAATTGAAAAATTGTTTAATTTATAAAGGATTTCTTCCATTTTAAGAAGAGATCCTTCAGACTGTAGACAAACTCAATTTTTTTAGTTTGTTTACAATAAAAGGCATCGAGAATAGACTTCTCGATGCCTTTTATTGTTATGCAGCTGGGTTTTTTCGGATAGCGTCTATTTTTTGGCAATCAATAACGATTGGTGTAGCTGCAGCAGCAGCCCCTACTTCAAGGAAGTAAGCACAGCAATTTTTCGGATCCAAGCTTACGAAAATAACGCCAAGGAAACTGCCTCCACCTGATAAGAGAACGTCTACTAAAGTACCTGGTTCAAAGCGTTTTAAAAGATTACAGATGCAACCTTTACAGTTGTGGTCAAATTTATCATCGCATTTATCTTTTTTGTGTTCCTTTTTCTTGCAATCACATTTGTCGTGATCATGCCAACATTTATCGTGTTTATGCTCGCATTTGTCGTGATCATGCCAACATTTATCGTGTTTATGCTCGCATTTGTCGTGATCATGCCAACATTTATCGTGTTTATGCTCGCATTTGTCGTGATCATGCCAACATTTATCATGTTTATGCTCGCACTTGTCGCATTTATGTTTGCATTTATCATGTTTATGTTCGCACTTGTCTAATTTGCAGTAACATTTTTTTTCATATTCACAATAACACTTATAATGACTACATTTGTCACCTTTATTTAAATTGTTATAATTCCAATTCATGTGCTTAACAAATCTATTATCTTGCATACTTTAATCTCCCTTTTTGTGTTAGTTTTTTTGTGTAGTGCGAGCGCTGCCTTACATTAATAATCTATGAATTTAGAATGAAATGTGACTGGTAATTTGTCCTGAAAACAGTATAAAATATAATGATTTTCCATTAAAATTAAATTGTATGAGTACCTAAAGGATATAAATACTAGGACAATGAGAATTTTAATGAAGAGGACTATAGACTTTTGCCTTAATTAAGCAACTTAAACTTCCACGATGGGGAAAATAAGTGTGTATGAATGCTATAAGTAAATGGTGAGAAAACTAAGATTTTTATGTAAAAAATCAGGTTAGAAAAGGCTATGTGACTGGACTTAGCGTCTTGAAATATAGCCTCCTCACCAACTGGCATTACAGAAGATAAAACAGTTTTCAACATATAAGTTCTCATGGTTGAACGATTGAATTTCAATTTAAAAAATAATTGTCAACCATTCAAGGAAAGTTTTACAATGTCTCAACTTACTTTCACTAGATGTGCAATTCATCAATCTTTTAGTATTAACTTGTAAAATGAAACGTATTTTATGTAAAAAGGAGAAATGGAGAGAATGGATGAGGGGACTAAAAATGTACTGCTTTATTTTGCTTTTCTTGATATTTATCACAGATATAGCGATTAAAAATAAACCATCTCCAATTGCACAGACTCCTCAAACTGACTTTAGACAAAATTATGCGCAGGAAATTGGTGAAAGATTACAAAGTTCGAACTTTACTAAAGAAGTTTTAGTAGCTTTAAGAGCAGAAGGGTATTTTCCTGACAGTACCGTGGGCTATTTGATCGATTCACCTGATAATCAATTTATCTCAATTTATCTACATAACTCAGATGAATTGGAAAAATCGTCGAAGGAAGAGATTCAAAAAATTGTAAATGCTGTCGCGAAAAATAATAATATAAATTCATTCATTGTTGATATACAGGAATCAAACTAAGTAGACTGTTGTTCACATGATAAATATCAAGATAGCATAAAGAAAAAAATTGGTCTTTTTTCCTGGGTAAATGCCATATGGTATAATGTACATGAAGAGGTGATTCTCGTGAAAATTTTAGTTTTAGGTGCAACGGGTCGGGTTGGTAGCCATATTGTTTCACTTGCGCTACGTGATGGTCACCATGTTATGGCCTTAGTACGCACACCCAATAAAATCAGCACAATAGATTCAAATTTACACATTATTCATGGAAACGTATTAAACCAACATAACCTACAATCAGTGATGTCTGAGATAGATATTGTTATTAGCGCTTTAAATACAGATGGCACAAATACACTATCGGAAAGTATGCTACTGATTCTTGAAACGATGAAAAAAGCAAATGTGAAACGAATTATTACGGTTGGTACAGCTGGAATCTTACAAAGTCGGCTAACGCCTCATTTACTTCGATATCAGTCAAGTGAATCCAAACGTAAGACTACTAATGCCGCAGAAGAGCATCACAAAGTCTTTGATATGTTAAGCCAATCTGACGTTGATTGGACAATTGTCTGTCCTACATATCTGCCTGACGGAGAATATACTGGCGTATATCGGATAGAGCGAAATTTCTTGCCTGAAGGCGGCACTAAAATTTCAGTGGCGGATACGGCGGAATTCACCTATCAACAAAGTCTACGTACTGATTATTTGAAATCCCGCGTCGGCATTTCATACTAATACTTAGAAAATACATTTTTAAATAGAAAAACCCAAATAATGCACTTGAAAAAGTGTGATATTTGGGTTTTTTTGCTGTCATTAAGCATTATTTTTCATTATTGTTCGTGTCGCTTTTTTGATAATTTTATCCGTTGCGCTTACTTCAGATTCTTTTTTCCATTTTTCGCAAATAGCTAGTACCCAATTTGCTTGAGTTTTACTTGCATCGTTTAACCAATTACCAACAGAATCCTGAACATATTTCGATGTATCTGCTTTCAGTAAATCTAAAATGGGAAGTGCTTTTTGTGGTTCTTGCTTGAGGATATCAATATGTTTCGTCCAAACTCCTCGAGGTCGGATAGACTCTACTGCAAAACGTCGTATATTTTCATTATCGACAATAGCCCATTCAGTTAACAATGCCACGCTTTTATCTATGTCTTCGGAAAGGTCTTCTCTTATAGCCATCCAAGCAATTTCTCGAACACCAAAATGATGATCCGCCGCAAAATGTCTGATAAACAACAGTTTTTCCTCTAAAGTTTGTGTGGAGTGTTTACCCATAAAGGCTGCCCAACATCTTACACTATCTGAAATATGATTGGAGCAGTACGTCAATATTTCTAGCTTTTTGGCTTTACTTTCATCAATCATGGCTGTTGTTAGTAAATCACTAGTGGTACGTATCGCCTTCATCCCAGTGACAGCATTTTGATTGGCCATTTCAGTTAATAGGACATCCAATTTTACCTTCAAATTGAATGCAGGTAATACATGCTCCAATAAAGTAGGATGATCCACAGCTTGCCATTCAATAAGATTGACGCTTTCTATTAAACCGCGATTTAGGGAAGCTAGTATTTCACTGGGTATATCACTGGTCTTCCTAGCACCTTTTCGATTTAGAATATGTTCTTGAGTCATTTTATCGTATCATCCTTATATTAGTATAATTGTAAAAAATAATTATACTTTATTATATCTTAAGTATTGATGAGCATCAATTTAGAGAGGGCGGAGGTTAAGAAGTAAAAACATGTATGATTACTTTAACTAAAAAAGTAATCATACGAATTTTTGATTAGAAGAGTAATTGATACGATGATAAATAGCTGTCGTACGAAGCCACTTCCTTTTCTAATAGCTACCTGAGAGCCGACAATTGACCCGAATATTTGAGCAGCTCCCATCACTAACCCGTAAAAATAGTGAATGTGACCTAGATACATAAACAAAAATAGTGCAGCTATGTTACTACCAAGGTTCAACAATTTTGCATTACCTGCAGCCTTTAAAAAATCGGTGCCAATCATGATAAAAGCAAAAATAAAAAAGGAGCCAGTGCCTGGACCAAGGAAACCATCGTAAAATCCAATGGTAAAGAGAAGAATGATAAACCCAGCTAATTGAATAGGAGATAAATTCTTAATGACTGAGATGCTGCCCCAATCTTTTTTGAAAATTGTATAGATAGCAATAGCAGCGAGCATAAATAGCATCAGTGGCTTTAATATGTCTGGACTAATTAATGTGACGGTCCAGGCACCAAGAAGAGAGCCGAAAAATGCGAGTGGGAAAAATTTTGTGACAGAATGAAAATCAATTTTTCCAGAACGATAAAATGAAATGGTCGAAGTAACTAATCCTATCGAACTGGCTAGTTTACTTGTAGCAATGGCCGTAGTTGGATTTAGACCAAGAAATAATAAAGCAGGTAGTGCAATGAGCCCGCCTCCACCAACGACTGAATCAATAAACGCCGCGAGAAAGCCAATTAGTATGAGTATCAGTAATAATTGTAAATCTAGTTGCATAAAATCACTCTTTCATTTAGTTACTACTGAAATAGTAACTAAATAAATCGCGTTTGTAAAGTGTAAGTTTTATCGCAATAGAATAGGGAATTTGACTATAATAAAAGAAATGGAGGGATTCACTAGTGGAATTAATTAACCAGTTAAAACAATTAGGCTATACAGAATATGAAGCCAAGGCATACATAGCACTGGTGCAGAATAATCATGTGACGGCTTATCAAGTAAGTAAGCATTCAGGTATTCCCCGTGCGCGTATTTATGGGATTCTTGATTTATTAGTTGACAAAGGTCTTGTAATGAAAGAGGAAACGCCAGAAATAACAACCTATACGGCGTTAGCGGTATCCGTGTTTTTACAAAAGGTAGAAAAGAATTGGCAGTCGAGTTTTAAATCGATGTCAAATAACTTAGAAACCATAGAACAGCAGGAGCCTGTGGAGGACAATAAAGTTTTAAGTATTAAAGATAGAAATACCATTTTAGCTTATTGTCAGTCGATGTTAAAAAAGGCGGAAAAAAGAGTACTGTTATCGATGTGGGATGATGTGTATGAGGAATTACGAGTGGACTTGGAAAAGGTTGCACAGCAAGTGAAAGTACATGGAATTACGCTACATGTGGCGGAGCCTTTAGTTACATTAGAGCAACATCGTGTGACTGATTTTACAGAAAGGACTACTACGGACCATTGGTTTATACTATCAATCGATGGAAAAGAAATGATTTATGGGCCATCCCCTGATAACCGTGAGCTTGCGTTCTTTACAGATGACCCCATTCATATTTACTTATTAGAGGATTATATTTGGCATGATGTACTTGTAAATCGGTTAGTGAAGCGTAGCAAAGATGACTTAGGGGAGTGGATTACAAAAGAACGAAATGCGTTTTTCGGGTCATAAATCTTTCTTTGAATCAGAGCTGTTGCTGTACTGTGTGAAAATTACTTCATCCCGTATGAACGGTCAGTAAAACGTTCACTACAAGTGGAAACCACGGAATTGAAGTTTCACGTTATACGTTTAGCGGGGAAAAGGAACGGGTAAAACAACATTACGATGGAATAAAGAAAAAAGTCTACGTCGTATTTAAGCCGAGGTGCTTCACTTATTGTATTAAAAACCTTAGAACCCGGTAATATCAACGCAACAAAAGGAGAAAGATCACATGACAATTACAAGTACAGCAAAAGAGGATTTAAAAGCACTATTTAAAGAAGCTAAAACCAGAGGGATTTTAAAAATCGATCATAGTGATCGTGTAGACCGTATGAGTGATGGTGATGCACTCGGGTACCTCATTTCGATGGTAAAACGAATTTTATAAGAGGTAAGTTGCTCAGCAATTCTTAAATTAAACTTTACAATGACCAAGATAGCAAAATGCTATTTTGGTCATTTTTTAGTCAAGGAGATTCATTATAGTTTTGACGACAATAAGATTTGTGTACATTAACGCTTCTTGAATGACGAAGAACTCTGAACGGACACAATGTTTTTTAGTTATTTTAAGAAGAAATTCAATGAAATCTGCTCGATTAAGAACTGCTTTAACGATAAGACATTCATTCATGGGCTAGTTCATTTAACATTGTGAAATTCAAGAAAAAGTTCTTAGGTTTGACACGATGTATACAAACGTATACAATATTGATGTAAATATACGTATACATTTGTATACAAAGGGAGGTTTTTTATCTTGAGAGATGATAGATTTAAGGAAGAGGGACATTCACGTGGTGAGCGATACGAAGGCAGAGAAGGTTCACATCAACGTGGTGGACGCTACAAAGGCAGAGAGGGGTCACATCAACGTGGGGCGAAAACATTTCGCCGGGGGAGAGCAATTGCCTTTTTAGATATGATGAATCTGAAGCGTTCGACAATTAAGCAACAGTTAGAGCTACCGGAGTTTCAATCTATTCAAGCAATTTTAGTCGGGGAATTAAAAGCAATTGATATGATTATCAGTGAATTTACTCAATTATTCGAAATACATGACAGTGAAACAATTGATTCATCCTCTGAAGATGTAGAAACAGCAATTTCGAAGCTGGATAGTCAAAAACCATTAGTTATTGATAAAGAGGAAAATAAAATTAATGAAACAAATTAATAGTTATATCGATTCTTTATTTTATAATCAAGATACTTTGTTGGAAGAAGTTATATCGTCCATTGAGGCAAACGAAATGCCTTCCATCTCGGTATCGCCATCCTCAGGAAAACTTTTAACTATGCTTACATCAATTTCAGGGGCTAGAAATGTACTTGAAATAGGTGCTCTTGGGGGCTATAGCGGGATTTGTCTTGCCAGAGGCTTTGGTAGTGAAGGACAATTAACGTCCCTTGAGTTAGAGGAGAAATACGCGAAGTTAGCACACAACAATTTATCGAAAGCCGGTTTTGGTAATCAAGTATTATATTTAACTGGACCTGCATTACAGAGCCTCGAAAAACTAGCTGAGGAAAATAAGCGATTCGATTTCTTCTTTATAGATGCTGATAAAGATAATTATGAAAATTATCTAAATTACTGTATTAGACTTGCAAATTCGGGTGCCTTAATAGTAACTGATAATGTACTTGCTAACGGTAGTGTTGCAGACTCGAAAGCTATATCAAAACGTTATACTGAAACAATGAAAAAATTCAATGAAATTGTCGCTAATCATCCTCAACTAGAATCTGTCATTGTTCCAATTGGTGATGGGATGACCCTTTCAAAAGTGAAGAAATAAAGTGTACAGCAAATAAAAAAGCAACTGTATTTCGTAAACGGCCAAGTGTTAAATTCCAATTAAATAGTAATTCATAAACTGTTGGCATGCTCAAGAATAATTGAGTTGAACCTACAGTTTTTTTGTGAAAAATCTACTAGATATCTGTTAATATACAAATCAAACGACCATACAAAGTCTTTCAACCACGTTCTTTCTGTAAGTTTGTTGACATCAATGCACAACATTCCTTAATTCTAGTAAAAGCAGTGAGACCTCTTGTGGAAGAACGAGCGAGATATCTCCTGTATGAAACGTAGCGAATGAGAGGCTAGACGGTTCGTGCGTGAGAAGGAGTAGTTTTTTCAAGGAAGACATAAGCAAATGAAACAAGATACTCATTTATTGGCAAAAACGATAAGGCAGTTTAGAGAACTACCTAGGTTTATTGAATTCAGCATTACTTTACTTATAGGAATTTAAGCGAATGGATGATTTTAAACCTAAACCTGAAGTTGAAGAATAGATAAATTACTAAAACTACCAACAATTTAAAACAAAACAAAAAGAATTAAGTTCAGTACAATACCGAACTCAATCCTTATCAGGAGGTTAAAACTGACTATGTCTATCTTCACTGATCACGTAGAATTTGTCTACAATCTGAGCCCCTTCCACAAAAGAAGAGACCGATTATAAGTTACGCCGCGGAATTTCTTTTGATAATAGCGTCAATTTTTTGACAGTCAATGATAACTGGTGTAGCAGCATCATCTCCTATTTCAAGGAAGTATGCACAGCAATTTCGAGGATCTAGGGAAGTGAAATAAACACCAGTAAATCGTCCGCCATTTGACAGGAAAATGTCTACTAAAGTTCCTGGTTCAAAGCATTTTAGTAAATTACAAACGCAACCTTTACAGTGATGCTCTTTATGTTTTTCATCTTTGTGATGTTTTTTATCATGTTTGCACTCGCAGTCATGTTTATCATGTTTGCAATCACATTTGTGGTGTTTACGTTCATGTTCGCAATCACACTTGTGGTATTCGTAATAATATTTTTTAGATTCGCAATGGCATTTTTCGAATTTATTAAAATCCCACTTTATTTGTTTCATATATTTACAATCTCCCTTTTTGTTAGTTTATGGCTTAGCGCTAGCCTTACACTAATAATCTATGATTTGAAAATGTATAGTGATTGGTAATATGTCCATAATGTAAGAAGATAATTAATTTATTTCTATAGAAATTGATATTGTTTGAATAGCTAAGGGAAAGGGAAGCTATGACAATAGAGGAGTAAAGGGAGAATAGACTTTCACCTTTACCGAACAATAGGAGGATTAAACGATAAAAGAGCAATTATAGCATCACTCTAAAAAAATCGTAAATGCCTATTTTCATTGGTATAGCCTATTTACAGAAATTAAGAAGAGCAAGCAGGCTAACAAAGAAATTATCAACCTTTGTCAGCTGTGGTTTGAAAAAAAAAATTCCAGGCAAATGATAAATCAGAAAATAGCCATAGTATATCTCAATATGTATTTGGAAGAAGCGGACTTACAGAATAGTGAATAATGTAGAATTATTCATGTGTTTATCTCCTAATATTTGTTGGATGAAATCATACTATACAGTGCTCTTTACAACAATGTGAAAGAAATTAAAAAGGGTCACTTCCCTATCCGAAGTGACCCAAACCAACAAATCAGGGGATGTAAGGCTAAATTAGCTTTACACTACTATTAATATGATGTGATAGCTATTTTTGTATAGTTAATTGCCCGAGAAATAGCTTTAAAAATTTTAAAATTTCGCAGTGTCCAACCATAATGAAACTGTCGAACGGGCTATTTGAACTTATTTGGACTTACTATTTGAGTGAAGCTACTTCTCCACAATATATACAAAAAAATATAAATGAATGGAGAACAAAAGAAATACAGCATCTGTAGGTCTGATAGTCGCTTAACCACCGGTACTTTCTTCATTTGTTGTTATTTAGATAGATAAGAATTTTATGTATGAGTTACTGAACAATACAAGGGAAGAAAATTTTAAAAGGGTCACTTTGGTGAAAGTGACCCTAATTAATCAGATATGTCAAATCATTATTTCCACTACTCTACTGTAACTAGGCAGTGCTAGCTAGTAAAACTCTTGGCTTAATACAGGAAACTTGCGCCCACGATAATTAGCAGAATAAATAGTACAACGATCAAAACGAATGATGAACCACCATAGCTGTTGCCATAACCTTGATTACTCATAAAATTCACCTCCTTTCTATAATCTATAGTATGTATAGTTGTAAAAATGAAAGACGGTATTAATCTAATTAATAAATTATTTAAAAATGGTTAATTAGGTTACGAAGGTTGAGAAACGAGTCGATAAAAAAGGTCACTTTGGTGAAAGTGACCCTAGTAACAAGTTTCGGAGGTACAAAGCTAAATTAGCTTTACACTACTATTTCTATGATTGGATAGTTATGTTTGTATAGTTCTTTGCCTGTGAAAATTAATAATATAAATTCACAACAGGTACGGCAATTTTCAATCCACCGAAGTAAATACTCTTTTGTAAGCTTGATTTGCGCTTGTTTACTCAAACAGGTTGCTCATACTACAATTTTGGTAGTATACAGTTACTGACTATCCTATTTACTAGGTAAAAAAACAAATCTGAGCTGTAGCGTTTGACGACGCTATGGCTTTTTTATCTTGCGTTGGAGCATTTGTTTACAAGTTGCCGCAAGTGATGACACAAGTGTTTCAGTGTATATCCCGCATGAACGGTCAGTAAGCCGCCGCCCACCTCAAATGGAAATTAACGTGGTGGTCTATCAACTGACCGTAAAAGCCCGATTGGTTCAAGTTGCTTAGATTGTTGAATGGCGACAGTATAATATCGATTGGGAAGCAAAAATGCTATTTCTTGAAATTATATCGTGTGCGATATATAATGAATCGCATACGATGTATATGGGGGGTGACTTGAAAATTAAAGCATTTTTACTAGAGAATCAGCTATGTTTTGCGATATATAAAGCAGCTAATCAATTTACAAAATTATATCGCCAAGTACTTGAACCATTTGATTTGACCTACCCGCAGTATTTGGTGCTACTTGCATTATGGGAACAAGATAATCTTGTCGTAAAGCAAATTAGTGAAAAATTGAGTCTCGGAATAGGTACGTTAAATCCAATATTAAATAAGCTTGTTGTTAAAGGCTGGGTCAAGAAAGAAACTTCTTCAAGTGACAAAAGGGCTGTTGTCATTTCATTAACAGAGAAAGCCAGATCGATGGAAACAGCTATTACAGAAAAGCTAGTTGAAAAATTGACTCGTTGTGATGCATTAACTGTTATTGATGGAGATCTCAGAGCACAGTTACAAAATTTAAACGAGACATTATCTCAATTGAATGACAGGGAGGAAAAAAGATGAGTATTTACGACATCAATGTAAAATTAGAAGATGGATTAGAATATAGTTTAGAGCAATACAAGGGTAAGGCGTTACTCATTGTGAACACCGCAACAAAATGTGGTTTTACACCACAATTTGAGGAGTTAGAAGAATTGTACAAAAAATATCAAGCACAGGGCTTTGAGGTACTAGGATTTCCTTCTGATCAGTTTAAACAAGAGGTTGATTCTGCCACAGAGGCTGCCGAAGCTTGCCGTTTGACATATGGAGTTACCTTCCCAATGCATGAAATTGTAAAGGTAAACGGTAAAGATGCACATCCTCTTTTTGAGCATTTAACAACGCATTCAAAGGGATTTTTAGGAAGAAGCGTTAAGTGGAACTTTACAAAATTTTTAGTCAATCGAAATGGAGAAGTAGTATCTCGCTTCGCTTCAACTGATAAACCTAAAAGTTTTGAGGACAATATTAAAAAAATTTTAGACTGAATATGTTTTCGTTTTACGATATAGGCGTCATTATAAATATACATAAAGAGTCACATCTAACCAGATGTGGCTTTTTATTGTGCATTTAATAACTATGTGTGAAGGGATGATAAATGATTAAGGTAACACGCAAACAACACCTCATCATCTTCATCCAGACTGGAAAGTTGAAGAGGTTTTATAAGAGTAAGTGAATAGATGTAGTACAGCAAAAAGCATAGCAACAAAATCATCCTGGATACCAACTGTGTAAAGCAGTTGGGCGTTCTCACAAGACAGAGAACGTTCAGCACTTATAAAGAAGTAAAGACGCATCCACATCTATCATTGACTCTAAGCAACTGACAATGCCTATGCTTCAAGCGTTATAACGATATGCATAAGCGTTTGGAATTAAACAAGAGCACTAAGTTTATTCATGAAGAGAGGTGGTAAGATGCAATTTACAGATGACACAAGGACATTTGATACAGAAGAGATAGAAGCTGCTGTCAAGAATCCACAACGAGAAGGGGATGAGCGAGACATGCTGAATGCATTTGCTCGCTATGCTTACTTTCGATACAAGCAGATAAGAAATTGTGTAAATCCCCGTAAGTGTAAATACATGTGGATTGATAAAGTGCGAGAACAATTAAAGTCACCTGCTAAAATACAAAGAGTTTGTCATTTATTAAACATTACAGATGATGAAGTACATTACATCGTAAATTTTGTTAAAAAGCATTTGAAGTACGTAAAATAAAATATCCCAAGTCAATGAGCGAAAAGCAAAGTAATTATCATAATGACTGCGATAAAATTTATTAAGCTATTTTCCTTGCAAATTGTATTCAGCACAAACTAAATAAAAGCAGGTGGGAGAGAAAATGTCTAAGGGATAACGGAAATTTTTTTAATTTTTTCTGCTATTTATAGGCATAAAAGACCAATCACTCATAATTAAATGAGTTTTGGTCTTTTTGTGTGATACATATAATATACGGTATTGTTGAGATGCTGAATCTTTTATACTTTAGTTTCTTCATTTCCATAACTCTTTTAGTAAGGATATGAAATTCTAAAAAAGGCAACTATAAAAGGGTCACGATGAAAAGTGACCCTAACTCGCAACCAGGAGGTGCCAAACTGTTATTTGGCTAACTGCTAGCAAAAAATCATTTTGTTAATACATGAAACTAGCGCCGACAATAATTAGCAGAATAAATAGTACAACGATTAGAACGAATGTTGAACCACTATAGCTGCTGCCGCCACCATCATAACCACAGCTGTAACCCATAGAAATTCCCTCCTCTCTGCTTTTTATAATATGTAACGTTGTAAAAATGAGCAGTGTTATTCAACTATCTATATCAAGTAATCGATACTTAGGATCACTCGGGTGAAGGTGACCCTTAGTATCAAAAACGTATTTTAATAGCCAATTGCCTCAGTTCGAAGTCACCACGAACACTTTTTTGCATACACTGGTATGAAAACATAGCGAGTTCACTTTGCTTGAATCCCCAAAAATTAGGAGTGTATTGCCATTTATGAAATAAATATTGATGTAAAGTATGAATTTTGAAATAATTAGAGTGATTTACATAATAGCGATATCTATGAAAGAGTTTAGGAAAGGATGTGGTAGGTTGGTGAGTCAGTATTCGACAGTAAGTAAAACATTTCGAAGGTTAAAATTGCTAGGGCTAGCTTTTATTATTTTCATTTCACTCGCATTGATGTCAGGGTTCCTTTATGAGTATAGCAGTTATAAAAATGTTAAAAGTAAATTCCCACCAGATGGACAAATGATTGATGTTGGAAATAGAGAACTCCATGTGAAAATTCAAGGAACCAAAACGAATCTCCCACCCGTTGTCATTGAAACGGGAACAGGTACTTGGTCCTATGATTGGGAAAAAGTTCAGAAAGCATTATCAAAGCATACCCAAGTTATCACATATGACCGAGCAGGATATGGCTGGAGTGACCCACCACCCAATGGATTTTCTGTCGATGAGACGATAGAAGATTTAAGTAAGATTCTCGAATCTTCTAAAATTGACACGCCTGTGATAGTAGTTGGTCATTCTGTTGGCGGGATTTATTCTCGTTTTTTTGCAGACAAGTACCCAGAAAAGGTATTTGGATTAGTTCTTGTGGATTCCAGGAATGAATATTTTGCAGATCAAGCTACAGAATTTAATAACAAGTTTTTCGAGACACAAGACCAAACTATGAATCGTATTTTATCTCAGTTTGGAATCGTACGACTAATTGGAAAAAATATGTTCTCTAATTCTATGCCTGATTACATTTCCGCAGATAAATATATCAATGTTCATTGGGACGCACCATTTTTTAAAGTATTAGATGAAGAAATTAAGGAAATTAAAGTTTCTGAAAAGTTACTAAAAGACATTCAGCCATTAGGGGATAAGCCATTAACAATCATCACACCAATGGAGGTAGAATTATTTGCGTCAGAATTAGGTTTTTCGCAACAAGAGGAGAGTAAACTGAACAAGCAATGGAATGATTCCCAAAAACAATTGACCAAATTATCAACTAATAGTAATTTCGTTTCAGTTCCTAATAGTAGTCATTCTGTTATGTATGACCAGCCCGAGGCAATAATAGAAGCAGTACTGAACATGACTGATTAAATAAATTGATTGTGAAATGGACTCAATAACTTTTAAAGGTCCTTGGAGTTTCGCATCTTGTATTGCCGCTAAAACTAGCGAACATCATGGCAAGATGTTTGCAGTTTTTTTGTTACCTATTAAACGTAATGAAAACGACGATACTTATCTCAATAAATATTCTCCGATGATTTAATATAAAAAAAGTCACTCATTTAAATTTGAAAAAAATGAGTAACTTATTTCTGTTTATTATGTTAGTTGGTAGTTATCCGTGAATATAGGTACTGGATTCCAATTAGTCCAAGCATCGCTTGATAGCTGAAACAACGGAAGCTGTCGGGATTCAATGTTCTTTAAGCACAAGGCTGTCCATACAGTAGAGCGGTAGCTGAAACCGCTTTTGTGTACTTTACTATTTAAGTTTAATTATCATGATCCAATTCATTCACTAAATATAGGTATTTTTATTTATTTATAAGTGAAAAATTAACATTATATTACCGCTATTTTGTCTAATAATATTAGAGTTTAAGGCGCTATATTGATAATTTTACGTTGACATTATAGTTCTTTTGAATAATACTATACTTCAGTAATTGTTATAGTTTTTTAGGTATAAAGAATTATGACGATACAAGATATATAGCGGTTTGGAAAGGGGCAGATTAGATGAAAAGCAAAAGTATTAAGCGACAATTATTGTTTTTTACATTAGGTTTACTGTTATTGTCATCAGTACTAAATTCTGTATTAGGTGTATGGATTGTTGGCAAGAATAGTCAAGAAGTATTAATTGAGAAAGCCAAGGAACAGGTTTTTGAAATGGCCAAGCAAGTGGAAACGATATTAAATTCAGAGAGCGACCCCATTTCATCATTACAAGAATTTGTGGAATTAAAGGAAAAACAAGACAATGTGACGTATGCTGTTATCATTGATACCAATGTTCAGGCGGTGGCGCATAGTGATAAACAAAAATTAGGAAAAGTGTATGAGGATGACTACACGATAGATGGTGCTAAAAACGGGAAAAACCAATTTACAAGATGGTATGCTGAAGTCCAAGGTATATGGACGTATGACATTATGGAACCTGTATTTAAAGACGGCGAGCTTTATGGGGTTATTGACATTGGAGTGCCTGAAAGCGGCATTAAATCAATTATCAACTCTGTTCTAAGTTATCAGATTATTACAGGCATCGTAAGTTTTTTAGTTATAGGTGCTTTAATGTGGTGGATTATCGGGCGCATTGTAGCGGCAATTAAAAATCTTGAAAACGTCATTCATCAAACCGCAAGTTTAGATTTTACAGAAAGCCCAGAACTTGAAACGTTATTAAATCGACAGGATGAAATTGGACTCATGTCAAAAGGTATTTCTGGCATGCGGACGGCATTAAAGGATGTTACCGTTAACATACAAAATACCAGTTTCGAGTTATCAGATTCCTCCAAAATCCTTATGCAAATATCAGATGATACGGTACGTACAACTGATGAAATTAGCTCTGCCATTAATGAAATAGCAAAAGCAACAGAAGAACAGGCTAATGATACAGAAAAAGGTGCTGAACAATTGAATCAACTTTCAGTGAATATTGATAATGTTATTAATCGTACAGAGAAGATAGCGTCCATGACAGAGGATATTGATAATTTAAGTAATCAGGGTGTGGAAACCGTCAACCAACTCTCTATTTGGTCAGAAAAGAATCGCGTGTCTTCACAACAGGTAAGTAGCATCGTTCAAGAAGTAGATAGAACTTCATCTGATATATCAAGTATTATTAATACAATTACAGAAATTGCAACTCAAACAAATTTATTGGCACTGAATGCATCTATTGAGTCAGCTCGCGTAGGCGAAGCTGGAAAAGGTTTCGCAGTAGTTGCAGATGAAATTCGAAAATTATCCGAACAGACATCGAATGCCACTGAAGATATTAAAAATAAAATAGCTGCTATTCAAGATATTTCCAAAAGTGCTGTGCATGAAATTGGTACGAGCCTTAGCATTGTCGAACAAAATGCTAAAGCTACGGAAAATACGAGTGAGATATTTAATACCATAAAGACTGCTCTAGACCAAACAAGTAAAGTTGCGCAAGAGGTGAAACATTTATCAAATGAGATGAATGAACGCAAGGAGCAAATCATTAGTGTAGTTCAAAACATATCAGCTTCTGCAGTAGAAACCTCTGCAGGCACAGAACAAGTTTCTGCTTCAGCACATGAACAGCTAAAAAGTATTGAAACCGTTTCAGAAAAAGCGAAGGATCTAAATACAATTGCCGATACTTTAAGTGGAGAAATGAAAAAGTTCACTATTTGAAAGAAGTAAAGATACATCCAGTCAGTCATTAACTCTAAGCAGCTGACAATAAAACTTGTAATGAATAAAGTGCGTCTCTATATAATATAGAAACGCACTTCAGACTGTAAGCAAACTCAAAAATGGAGTTTGTTTACAGTCATTTTTTTTCAAATAGAAGTATCTATATGAATCCGTTGTTTTCCGCTACGGCGGACGTTTTTCGCTGACATGGCTTCAGTCTCCTCGTCGCTACGCTCCTGCGGCCTTTTCGCTCATGCTATTCCTTGCAGAAGTCGCCGCCTGCGCTCCAATAAACTAGTGTACGTACATTAGTTATTCGTCTTTAATAACTATAAAAACACCACTAAAAATTAAAATTGTACCAAACCAAAAAGACATTCCTATTGTCTCTCCTAACAATAGCCAACCCAAGAAGGTCCCGACAATTGGTTGGAAGAAAAAGAACAATCCACCACTAGAAGCATTCATTAATTGTAGGCCTTTGTTCCATAATAAAAAACCACCAGCTGTTGAAATAACGCCTAAATACAGTAATCCTCCTGAAATTGTCGGTTGTAATAGGCTAGATAGATTTAAATCATTTAACTTTGGTAGAACAAATGGCGTCAATAAAATTACTGCGATCATAGCTGAATAAGTTGTAAAAACAATTTGTGAATAATGACCAGGAACTTTTTTGACTAAAACGGACATCAATGCCCATGATAATGCAGCAATTAATAAGGAGAAGCCGCCTAATTGTTGCGTCCCGTCAATTTGTCCATTTCCAACAATAATGACAACCCCAAATGTTGCTAGCAGGATGGAAATACATTTTTTTATCGTTATTTTTTCTTTTAAAATAAAGCGTGCAAACACGACCATAAAGGCAGGTGTTGTTGCTGTAATCATTGCACCCATTTGAGCAGTCGATAACATCGTGCCTATTTCTTGTGTGACAATCGATATTGTATTACCGATGAGACCTACAAGAAAAATAATCAACCAGTCTTTTTTAGCTATTTTCCATGATTGCTTCATGCATAAACCAACAATTGCAAGCACCATGACAGCAATCACATAACGTATCCAGACAAGTTCCAAAGGTGGAACAACATCAACCACTACTTTTACAACAACATACATTGCGCCCCAAATACTTGCTGCAAGTGATAAAAATAAGGCGCCTATTACTTTAATGCTCATATTTTCTCCTCCGTTTTTCATAGGTATCTATGCCCTTAACGGAGAAAAACACTTCTACCGTTAAGGAAGAAGGATTGTTGGTACGTCTTGTTCAAATAATGGTGAAAACATCATATCAATCACTCCATTCTGTTTTCATTTTTTATTTAGTATAATTCAAGTGCAATCGTTTGAATAGGCATAGTTAAAGCGTTCAACAATGGATATAATAACCCCAGTATAAGAGCTTTGTTTTTTTAAATTCTTTGTTATTAAGGGGTTAAATCTGTCCAATGTTTACTTCACGATTATCGACATACGTTGATGTACTGAAAGGATCACTAGGCTGAGACTGACCCTAGACCATACTACAAAGTACTAATGAATTTTTTAGGCTTTGAAACCTTGATGGAAGCTACTTCTCCGCAATTTTGACACACCGTAAAAATAAGTGGAGAACCTGAAGAAAATATCGTGTCAATTGGTCTTAAGGCAGCATAACCATCAAGTTTACCTTTAGAAAAGGAATCATTGCCACAGGACTTACAAATTAATTTGCTGTCTTCCATAATATCATCTCGTTATGTAAATTTTAACATAAAAATGATGCAATATTAGGCTCAATTTAATCGGGATGTTATTAAAAAACAATTCGAGCGTAATAAAAACCATGAGGGTGTTTTTGTTTTGTTCTAAAAAGTGAACAGCAAGCAGACATCCTCTTGTTATTAAACAAACGAATTCGTGCTTATGAAGGGGATATAATGCCTAAACTTTATGATGATTAATAGTGGATTTTATGCTATTTTGTTAATGAGGTGATTTTATGGCGAAAGATATTACAATAGATTTTAACAATCTCGTAAACAACACACCACATAGTGGGCATAAAAGTCTGAACAACAGTAAAGCCATGAGTAATACAAAAATCACTAAAGAATGCGTTGACCGATTGATTGACAGTATTGATAAAACACTGAGGAAGTCTGAGTGACGTCTTTTTGATGCCAAAACAGTATTTAGGTTATTGTACATAGAGCGGGAGCCGAAAAAGTGAGAAAGAATGATAATGGCGTATAAACATTGAGATAGGTGTTTGACAGCCTAAAGTATTTAAATTTGAGGACGATATGGGCAGAGTGAACAGGCACTTACACTAATGTGGGACACTGAAAAAGTCAATAAAATGAATTTTAGCCATGGCGGAAACGATTAACGTTTCCGCCGTAGCTTTTTCTTCGATGCCTTTGATTGCCGTTTCTGCGGACGCTTTCCTGGGGGAGAACCTTGAGCCTCCTCGGCGCTCACATAGAAAAATGTAAGATTTGTCCACTATGAGATGGCTGTTATAAAGACGGTGCCAAAAGCAAAACGTATTCAGTTTCAATATAATAAACCGAACATGAAGAGCAAGCAGCTTTGCAAGAAACGGAAAAATTCAAAGACTTAGCGAAAAGGGCTATAAGATTGAATCGAAGAATAGTAAGCTGAAAAATCCGCATGGCTACAATAAAGCAAAATGGGCGGGTTTATTTGGCCTGGAAATCCAAGGAGATACAACAATATTTGCGTTGAGTTTTAAACGTTGAAACAATATACTCACAAAATATGTCTCATAAAGGAAACTGCACAGGTAACGGAGTAAGGCAAAATTAAAAGGATTAAGTCCGGTATAATACCGGAACTCAATCCTTCGAAGCTACTTATCTAATAACATTTCTAACATGTTATTGTTTAAAGTATTATTTGATAGGTATTCTAAGTCCTACGAATGAAGCGATAGATAAAATAGAGGTAATAACACCTAATAAACTACTCAATTTTTCTAATGGTTTTTTAGCTTTCTCTTTATCTCCGTTTTCTATATGAGTTTGAAGTAGCTCAAAATTGGCTTCTGCAATTTCTCGTTGCTCATCTGATAGTAGTTGAATTTCTTCGTGTAATTGTTGTAAAGCATTGATAATATCATCAGAATGGCTAGCTATCCCTTGATTGAGGGTACCGTTGTTTTCAATAGTTATATTCCCTTTGTTTTCTCCAAAAGTTAACCCACCATATTTACTAGATTCACTCATATAACCATCTCCTAAAATTATAGTTAAACTCCCAAGCTTTGATACTAAATCTAATAATTGACTAGAATTTTCTTTTTCTAAAATATCGATCATTTCTCTTAAACTCTTAGGTTTAATTTGTTGATTCAAACCACCATGTAGTCTTTTGTTATTGGTTTTTTTTTTGAAAAATTTTGTTTGAAATCCTCACTTAATTCAATTATTGGAATAGTGTCTAAAGGATTAAAACAATTTTCTGTTCCACAATATTTGCAAGTAATTTCAGAATCAATATTATCTAGTTCACATTTAGTAGTAGTTAAGATGCTTCTACTGCATTCCTCGCAGAGGAACTCTAATTTTATGATAAGCGCTTCCTGTTCTTCCAATTCAGATAATTTATCAATAACTACTCCGAGAGGTAAGTCAGTTATTTTTGCAATATAACTATGGTAAAATTTTTCAATCTTACTATTCGCAATTGCCTCAAGTGCATTATCAATTTTTTGAGAAATTTCCCATGGTTTTAAATTGCTCACAACTTTTACCTCACAGAATAAATTTGTTAAATCAATTTTTCTCTAATATAATGCAATACATGCTCAGACGCAAATACATTGAATTTAAATGTCTTTGTCGTTAAGCCAATTCTTATAGAATATTCTTGTACTACGCCACCAACACTATGTTCAAATATTATAGATCCTTTTTGTTTGGCTAAGTAAGGCTCTAAATAATCATATAATGGCAACCCTCTTAGTTCTCTAATACTACCTAATCCTATTGTTTCAAGACCACTTAAAAGTAACATAGTAAAAGGTGTGGTTTGTAATGTACCGGTAATATTCTCGCTATTTAAATTTTGCTCAAGAACGGCTAATTCACCATTAGTATAGTATTCATCAATTGCAGAAAGTATACTTACAAAAGATTTACCTTGTGTTTCTTCAAATGTACTTACTATTCCTGCTGGTCTTCCTGTAGCATCAATAAGCTTTCCTTCAAGAACATCAACTAAAGAATCAAGAGTACCACCGTATCTCTCTAAAAAATCAAACTGTTTGAATTCGTATTCCTCATCCACAATTTCGGCTAATCCAGCAATAATTTTCTTTGCAACAGCTAAACTTGCTCGTACTTCGATTATTCCCTTAATTTCATCAATATAAACTGTCGTAATTTCGTGTTTAACGTATTCTCTACGGTTAGCTAAAAAGTAATCAACATTAACCCCTGTACGATGAATAAACCTTAAATAATAAGCCTGTGACCCTTCGATTTCGGCTGCAGCAATAATTGTAGGTTCATTTGGAATATTCTCGCTGTTTGGCGTAATTACTGTTTCAAAAGGATCAAATGGCATATTATCAATAATACTTTGTTTAAGCCCCGATAAACCAGATTGATTTGTAGTTTGATACCAAGCTAAAGAAACAACTCCTGAAAAAATGTTATTGCTTATTATTTCCAGGGCATCACCTTCAATATGCTCAAACGCTGTCCACACTCTACTTGTTAATTCATTTACATTTCCTGTTGAATCTAAAGTCATACCATTACAGACCTCTTTGAGTAGGGCTTTATTTAATCTATTCAAGTCTTGGGGGAAAATCAAAGATTTAATTGTATTCATTTCTCACCTCTGGAATTATATAGTCGAATTTAATAATATATTCTATATATTACCATAAAAAGATAATTATTTGTTAAGAATGACAAAAAATCATAAATAAGTATTGAATATACAGTTGAATGGAATATTTTAATTTCCTTATTTAGAACATATGCACGTAAAAAGGATTTATGCCGTCATAGGCAAAAATAGAAGTAAGAAAAATATAAAATTCACGACAAAATACCATTGGAATAATGCCTTACGATTTACAGCCTTTTACTAATACCTCTCTATTGGTTTTTAGTAATGGTGAAAAGCGTAGACAATATGCGAAATAATTCATCAACAGGTTGATCTTTCAATAGTGGAAACATCTAACGCGACAATAAAGGTTGAAAGAAACTTTCATTTTGGTGGAGCAAGCATTGAAGTTGTTTTAGCTTGTAAATAAAGCAATGTAAAAATGCACTTTTACTGCACATGTGGGAAACGAAAAAAGAGCGATCAAAACATCGCTCTAAAGAATGCGTAAAATCCCATATTCATTGGTATAGCCCATACGAAGAAACCAAGAAGGGCGATGGGACCAATAAAGAAATTATAGATCTTTGTAGGTAAGATTTTACCGAATATCATCTTGTAAAAGACCACACAGACTACCATCACAATAGGTAGCAGAATCATAGGTGGTATAAAATGTAGCAGATTTCCAACAACTGAAATCCATGAAAATATGTCCATAGCATTACCTCATTATGTAATTTTAAGATGATTACCTTTTTGTAAGTTCATCAACTCATTTTTCAACTTTTTAATATTAGAATCAGCCGAAGTAGCAAGTGCAAATGCCAGACAAGCAAAAAAGCTATCAGTGCAAAAGACATTGAATACTTCCTAGTATATGGGAAAGTAATTTTTAAATAAGAAATTAGGGAGGAGAACCATACCTAGTTAATGTACGGATGAAATTGAAAAAAGTTTCGGGAATTGATATTGCGCTGCACGAGAAAAGAAAATAGTAAAAGGGTCACTCGACGAAAGTAACCCTCAGTATAAAAAGTGAGTAAGGCAAAATTAGCATCACCACCCCATTATTAATATGATGTGATAGCTATTTTTGTATAGTTAATTGCCTGAGAAATAAATTAAAAAAAGCCGCAACGTTTGTAGACGCTGCAGCCTAGAATTGGTTCAAGCCCTTTTGACGGTTAGTCAGAAAGATATTATACCACAACTTAGGAGGGGAAACAGAATTAAACCGTTATCAACTAGACTAGGACGACAAATATGTGTAAGGTCATGAGAATGAAGGACGAGCTTGATTCAATAACGGCAACTGCAGCCAACGCCAAATACGGTATTTAAGCAAAAATGCCTAAAGCTATTGCTGGCCAAAGTAATCTAATCCATGCACAAGTTCAATCAAAGCTTACGCAAAGTTCGTATCAATAAATCAACGATGAAATGATGATGGTACACAATTTAACTGGTAAACATTGAACAGGGAAGTGCTTTCCGATTGCTAGAGGCCATGCCTGTTCAGTGATTGCAGCAAAGCCTAATATGTGCCATACAAGTGTACAGCGAGTGCGGGAACGAGTAATTGATCTGATGATGAAGTGAATTTCCAGATGCTTCATCATTTTTGTATTTTAAGGGCATGTTTGATGTTGTAAGAAATTATAATATGTATTATTGCAATTTAAATTAAATAATTAGTAGTTGACTAAAGAAAGAGCTACAAGTAACATAGAGGAAAAAATTGTAATAATTAGGAGTGATTTTAAATGGCGGTAACAACATTTAAGGCAAACACATATTTAAAAGAAAAGGTTTTAGTAGAAGCTAATGTAAGAGGACATAAAATTATTGTAGATGAACCAAAAGAATTAGGTGGAGATAATCAAGGTGCAAATCCTGTAGAACTCCTTCTTGCTGCTTTAGGTGCATGTCAATCAATAGTAGCGAGAACTTTTGCTAAAAAATTTGATATAGACCTTCAAAATTTTTGGGTTGAATTAGAAGGAGACCTTGATACAGATGGCTTTTTAGGGAAATCCGATGTAAGACCTGGATTTTTAGCAATTCGATATACTTTTCATATCGAAACGAACGCATCAGAAGAAAAGGTAGAGGAATTTAAAAAATTCATTGAAGCCCATTGCCCTGTAGGTGATACGATTACTAATACAGTAAATCTTGTCTCTTCAGGGATTGTTATGGAGAATCCTATAATTTAATCTATTTTTTATTTCCAAAATATCGAATAAGTCTGATTAGTGGTGTGAGTTTAAGAGCGAATGACAAATGTTCCAAGCGTATTTTTTAAGCAATCTATAGTGTAAAGAGGGGGGACGACGAGGCAATATTTTCCTCCCTTGGTATTATAGATAGACTGACGACCGACCAGCGCTCCATATACGTGTCCGAGTCATGACATACCTGGCCGGCTCATATTTTTTAAGAGATTATGTGATCTTCTTCTATTTTCCAACCAAACTGACTAAAAGTGCACGATAAAAACACAATGCCCATACATCGAAATATGGCGAGCTCCACGTTTTTTCTAAAAATGAGCTATCGTCAATTAAATAGGTTTACCACAATAGACGAGCCTTTATCCTGAGCGGGGATGGAGGTTATTTTATTGTAGAAAATTGTTCCAATCTAGTCCCTCTCGGATTATGATTGAGTTAGAGGTGAAGGAGATGGAATACCAAGATTTTAGAAAAAATGTAGTTGAGGGCATACTTGATGATCGAGTTACGCTTAATAAAGTAATTAAATACATAGACGATCTTTTAGGAGAAGATATAAAAGCTTTTTATGCCAAGAATCTTTTAAATCAAAAACAGACTGAGTTATTTTATTTTAGTTCTAAAGGAATATTGAGAGTGCTCGTTAACCAAAATAGCTTTGTTTGTCATTACAATCAAAGCGGAGTCGTTACGAAAGAAATTCAAATCCCTCATTTTTCAAATGAAGAACATTATCTAAAAGCTACATTCGCAAATGGGGATTCTATAGAATTAAATAATATCGAGGACTCAAATGAAAATTGGCAAAATGAGTATTCAAGATATGTAAAAGAAATGTATTTAGCTATTTAAAAAACACTATCAACAGGCCATTCAAGAACTGCTACAGCGAATTTATTTTCAACAAGCGCAATAGCTTCTTCACAAGATACAGATAGTCTAAATTGTTCGGACAATGTAAGATATGGATAGACCAAGTAATTCGTATTAACAACCGTAAAGGTTACCTCTGCAAACAAATTTAGTATAACTTCATATAAAAAAACCTCCATAAAGTGGCTAATTGAACTGCGCCCTAAAAAAATGGACAGTTTAATAAAAGCTACCTGTGCAGTTTAAGCTGCAATTAAATGGCTTCGGTATTGTGCCGGAGTCATTTCCTTTAAGTCCCATAGATATCTTCTTGTGTTATATACCTCAATGTATTCGTTAATCCTGTTTTTTAAATATTGGTATAAAAAAGTGATAGAGCTTGTAAAATCAACAACAATTAAATATAAAAGAAATCTTGGTTCTGGTGCGTAAAAACTATAAAACTTTGACCTACTAATACTACTAATCTAAAAAGGATGTAGATGAAGTATATATAAGCCAAGTCATAGAATTGAAAGCTCTATTAAGTGCTAATAATGACATCTATGAACATTTAACTCTTGGAAGTAGCAGCACAATGTATAAAACAGGACACTTATTCAAATAATATTAAAATTTTTCTACATATTTTTCATCAAAATGCTATAAAGTTCGCTTTAACAAAAAAAGAATCTGAATTTCGGATTCTTTTTTTATGTATATGGTCTAATTGTGTCTTAGCGTTCAAATTATACAAGAAAATTTTACTAAATATAACATTTTATATTGTTTTATTCACATAATATGTTATTTTTAGAGGAGTAATATAGTACCAAATAATTAATATATTACCGAATAATGAATGTAGTACCAAATAACTAATGTGGTGCTAGAGGAGGACTTGTTATGAAGAAAAAATTAAAATTCAATCAAATGTTAATTGGGATCAGTACAATGGCACTATCTCTAGGAGGGTTACAAGCAGAAGTATCAGCAGCAGAAAAAACGCCTTATAATGTATTACAAATGAAACCTATTGGCATAGAAACTCCGAAAGATGAAATTGTACATTCTACAAAGGCTGATGAAACATTATCATTTGAAAAACGATTGGAAATTGGCGATTTTTCGCAACATCCAGCTCCAATTATAGAACGTGCTGATACGAAGCAATTGCAGCAACAATACTCGATGGCAGAGCTTAATAGCATGAGCGATAGTGAGCTAATTGATACGCTAGGAAATATTCGTT
This sequence comes from Lysinibacillus sp. UGB7, assembly GCF_049058285.1. Lineage (NCBI taxonomy): Bacteria > Bacillati > Bacillota > Bacilli > Caryophanales > Bacillaceae > Lysinibacillus > Lysinibacillus sp. UGB7. The sequence goes on along the minus strand of NZ_JBMGUV010000025.1, from coordinate 10,844 downwards.
GGCATCAAATTACAGACTTATTCCAATTCAGTGAGGAAACAAAAGTTTTTTATCAAAATGAAGAGCGCATGCAAGTGATCATCAATGAGTTAGGGAAAAGAGGAAGTACTTTTACGAAAGATGATTCAAAGGGTATTGAGACATTTGTTGAGCTATTGCGTTCTGCTTTTTATGTAGCATTTTATAATAACGAACTAGGTTATTTAAACGACAGAAGTTTTCACGATAAGTGTTTATCAGCATTAACGGAAATGGCTAAGAATCCAAACTTTAAACTTGGTACAGCTGAGCAAGATAAAGTGGTATCCGCCTATGGAAAATTAATAGGTAATGCCTCAAGTGATGTAGCAACAGTTCAGTATGCTGCGAAGATTTTAAAACAGTATAACGAAAATCTCTCTACATATGAAAGCGATCCTTTAAAAGGACAAGCTATATATGATTTAATGCAAGGGATTGATTATGACTTGCAGTCGTATTTGTATGAGACACGTAAAGAACCTAATACGACGATGTGGTATGGAAAGATTGATAGCTTCATAGATGAAGTTAATACAATTGCTCTTATGCATAATGTGACTGATGACAATGGTTGGTTAATCAATAATGGCATTTATTATGCAGGACGTTTAGGAGGATTCCATAGTAATCCGGATAAAGGTTTAGAAGTGGTTACACAAGCGATGCATATATATCCTTATTTAAGTGAAGCTTATTTTGTAGCAGTAGAGCAAATTACAACAAATTATGGTGGAAAAGACTATAGTGGAAATACAGTAGATTTACAGAAAATACGTGAAGAAGGAAAGAAGCAGTATTTACCCAAAACATATACATTTGATGATGGATCAATTGTATTTAAGACGGGAGACAAAGTAACAGAAGACAAAATTCAAAGATTATACTGGGCTGCAAAAGAAGTAAAAGCACAATATCACCGTGTAATTGGGAATGATAAAGCATTAGAACAAGGCAATGCTGACGATGTATTAACAGTTGTAATTTATGACTCTCCAGATCAATATCAATTAAACCGTCAATTGTACGGGTATGAAACAAATAATGGTGGTATTTATATTGAAGAGAAGGGAACGTTCTTTACATATGAACGTACGCCTGAGCAAAGTATTTATAGTTTAGAAGAGTTGTTCCGCCATGAATTTACACATTATTTACAGGGAAGGTATGAGGTTCCTGGTTTATTTGGAACAGGAGATATGTATCAAAATGAACGACTAACATGGTTCCAAGAAGGAAATGCAGAATTCTTTGCAGGATCAACACGTACAAATGACGTTGTTCCACGTAAGAGCATTATTAGTGGATTATCAGATGAACCATCACAACGCTATACAGCTGAACAAACAATGTTTGCAAAATATGGATCATGGGATTTTTATAATTATTCATTTGCACTACAGTCTTATATGTATAATCATCAATTTGATACATTTGATAGGATTCAAGATTTAATTCGTGCGAACGATGTGAAAAATTATGATGCGTATCGTGACGCTTTAAGTAAAGATTCACAACTGAATACGGAGTACCAAGCCTATATGCAGCAATTGATTGATAATCAAGAAAAATACGAGGTGCCACAAGTATCAGAAGATTATTTAGTGGAACATAAACCGAAAGCGTTAAACGAAGTGCAGCAAGAAATTGCCGATGTTGCTAACGTAAAAGATGCAAAAATTACAAAACATAACTCTCAATTTTTTGATACATTTACAGTCGAAGGTACCTATGTAGGAAGTGAAACAAACGGTGAATCAAACGATTGGAAAACGATGAGTAAACAAGTGAACCAAGTACTGGAGCAACTATCGCAAAAAGAGTGGAGCGGCTATAAAACATTGACAGCGTATTTTGTAAACTACCGTGTGAATGCAGCAAACCAGTTTGAATATGATATTGTTTTCCACGGCGTTGCAACGGATGAGGGAGAAAATCAAGCACCTATTGTCAATGTAAATGGTCCATATGCTGGAATCGAAAATGAAACAATCCAGTTCAAAAGCGATGGTTCAAAAGATGAGGATGGGGAAATAGTTTCTTACCTTTGGGATTTTGGTGATGGAAAAACAAGTGATGAGGCAAACCCTACTCATGTATACGAAAAAGAAGGAACATATAATGTGACATTAACAGTGAAAGATGATATGGGAATAGAAAGTAAAGATCAAGCAATTGTAACTGTACGGAAGGGAGCACATCATCCAGAAGAGGCGAAGATAATTCCATTTAATATGCCCCTAAAAGGTAGTTTGGTTGATGATAATACGGATGTATATCAATTCGATGTTACGTCTCCAGAAGAAATAGATATTTCTGTCTTAAATGAAAATCAAATTGGCATGACATGGGTGCTTTATCATGAGTCTGATATGCAAAATTACGCAACCTATGGACAGGAAGATGGAAATACTATAAAAGGTAAATTTAATGCGGAACCAGGAAAGTATTATTTATATATTTATAAATTTGATAATGACAACGGAACATATACAGTAAATGTACGGAATGGAGCACAAACAGAGATAGAACCAAATAATCGTCCAGAAGAAGCGAATATGATTCCATTTAATCTGCTCCTCAAAGGTAGTTTGATTGATGCTGATGAAACGGATGTATACACATTCGATGTTACGTCTCCAAAAGACATAGATATTTCAGTCGTAAATGAAAATCACATTGGCATGACATGGGTCCTTTTCCATGAGTCTGATATGCAAAATTACGCATCATATGGACAGGAAGATGGAAATATTATAAAAGCTAACTATAAAGCGGAACCAGGAAAGTATTATTTATGTATTTATAAATTCGATAATGAAAACGGGACATATACAGTAGAAGTACAATAATTATATGTTTAAGCGTATACGAAAGTTTAAGTTTCAATAGTAGAGGTGCCACTGTGCAAATATCTATCATATGATACCTAAAGAGATGATAGGCAACACACTTAATCCATTGGATGGATAGTTTAATAAAAGCTACCTTAATAGTTTAAGCTGCAATTAAATGACTTCGGTATTGTGCCGGAGTCATTTTCTATGCGGTGTATGGAATAAAGGCAATATTTCGTACGCATGACCAGTTTTTATTGAGGTACAACGACGAGTGTATTCAAGTAACAAACGCATTCTTAAATATGAATTTAAGGTTGCTGAGTTACAATAGCGTATCGGTTATACGTAGGGATAGAGAGACTTCACTGACTCCTTAAAAGGAATAGCATGCGAGCTATTGGCAAGTACATGAAACTATCAAGTACGATAATATTCAAGGTGAGAGGCAATATATGAAGTATTCGAAGAGTGAATTCGTTTTTTTAGAATAATAAAATGAAACTATTGAACTTGCTATTCGTATAAAATAAAGAAGGTTCAAGGAGGTGTATACTATGACGTTTAGTGGATGGATTATTCTTACTTTTGCAATTGTATGTTATCTACCTTTCTTTATCTGGCTTTCTGCTAGTTATATGAATAAATCAAAAAGAGATAACTCCAAAAGACAAAACACTTTTTGGGGATTTTTAGTAATACTTGGTCTATTAAATTCTATAAATACTTTTTACTTTAAGATGAACGATACATACTCTTTTGCAATAACAATTGCAATCTTTCTATTATTTAGCCTATATATGTTAATAATCGTATTGAAAGATAAAGGAAAGATATCAATGGGCTAAGGCTAAAAGGAACAGATGGTATACATGTACGATAGTTTGAGGTAAGTGGTGTGGAAAGTTTTCTTCCATTGGTATTTATAAAAACCAAAATATTTGGAGAAGGACAGACCAGCGACCGACCACTGCCAAAAATGATACTTTCATCTTTTGATTATCGTCGTCAGATATATACCAAGTACAGCATTTAAAGATTTAGGTATCATTTTCAGAGCAAGATATTTACCTAGTTATATAATAAATGGTATAATTTACTTTATTTTATAAGTGAGTTAGGGGGCATACTAGTGAATTATGAAGTGGCAGTTGCTTATGGGAATGAAGGTTTAATTAAAAAAATTGTAAATGGTGTAGATGAAATCGTAGTGGAAGATGAGGCATACTTTTTATATGATACAAATGGGGACATGATTTTTAGTGCACCTATACTAAGTGTAGTTTACATTCAAAAGGTTTAATTTTTGGGTCACTCAATTGAGTGGCTTTTCTTTATGTGTAAAAATAATCGTCTTTTCTCACTTTCTTATACTTTAGGTTCTATTTTCCGGTAAGTGGATTGTAAACGAGAAAAGTATGAATCCAATTATGGACTGCTGAAAAATATGTTTTTGGATGTTTTTTATCAATCCTTAATTCGTTATGATTAGAGCGTTCATTTCATAGAACTGGCAACGAACAAAGAGGGGGCATCATATATTAGTCTATTTAGTTGAAGACAGTATGCAACTGTAAGGAAGAAGATGGAATTAGCTTGCCAAGCTTCAGGACGCAAGAAAGAAGATTGTTAGACAAAAAATTACTTCATCGTTCCAAAACATCTAAATAATAAAGGTGGTTTTTAAAATAAATACAATCAAATCAACAGAAGCCTTCAAATTAGCAAACAAACTTATGCCAGGTGGAGTAAATAGCCCAGTAAGAGCATTTAAATCTGTTGGTATCGAACCAATTTTTATTAGCCATGGGATAGGTTCGAAAATATATGATATTGATGGTAATAGTTATATAGATTATGTTCTTTCCTGGGGACCATTAATTCATGGCCATGCAGATAAAGAGGTTTCAAGTGCACTACTTAAAGCAATAAATAGTGGGACAAGTTTTGGGTTGCCTACGTTGCAAGAAAATAAACTAGCAAAATTAATAACAACTCGGATTCCTTCCATAGAGAAGATTAGAATGGTTAACTCGGGTACAGAAGCAACAATGAGTGCTATTAGGCTGGCTAGAGGTTTTACTGGCAAAAACATTATTGTTAAATTTGATGGAAATTATCATGGACACAGTGACGATCTATTGGTAAAGGCAGGTTCAGGAATTGCTACATTAGGCCTTCCAGATAGTCCTGGTGTACCTTTAGAGATAACAAAAAATACCTTATCAGTTCAATATAACAATATTGAAGCACTTAATAAAATATTTGAAAAATTTGGGTCAGAAATTGCAGCAGTTATAGTAGAACCCTTTGCTGGTAATATGGCAGGAATACCTGCTGACCCCGAATTCTTACAAGCTATACGTTTATTAACTAAAAAATATGGTGGGCTATTTATTCTTGACGAGGTAATGACTGGTTTCCGTATAGATTACCACTCCGCTCAAGGGCTTTATAACATTAAACCAGACTTAACTTGTTTAGGAAAGATAATTGGTGGAGGGATGCCTGTTGGTGCATATGGAGGAAGAAAAGAGATTATGAATCTAATTGCGCCTGAAGGTGATATTTATCAAGCTGGAACTTTATCGGGTAATCCAATAGCTATGGTAGCTGGCTATACCACAATAAATAAATTAGATCATGGCAGTTACAAGTATATAGAAGAGCTAGCAGACAGACTTATTCAAGGATTATCAACAGTCGCTACTAAGTATAATATCCCACTTCAAACAACTAAAGCTGGAACGATGATTGGTTTCTCATTCATAGAAAATCCCTTACAAAATTTTGATGATACTCGAAAAATAGATGCTGAGATGTTTCGGCGTTTCTATGTAGAAATGCTTAAACAAGGTATACTTTTACCTCCATCTCAATATGAAAGTATATTTATATCGACTGCCCATTCAATAAATGATATTGATAGAACCATTAATGCTGCAGATGTAGCTTTTAAAAGGATTTTATCATTTATTTAGAAGATGTATTTTCTTTAAATAGAACAGGAGTAATGACAAAACAATCTTTTGGGGAAGAAAATTTTTTTTACTTCGAACTTTATAGCAGAATACAAAAGATTGAAATAATAATTCATTCAATAAAAATGAAAAAACTATAACAATTGATTGAAGGCTTATAGCAACCTTTATGGAGAATACCGGAGCACTGACATAATTGGTTGAAATACAGGTAATGAGACTGTCTAAAGACAGTCTTTTTTGTGCATAAAAACCGTTTCCTTCATTTAATTATTTATTTTTAACGTCATTTAGAGCAGCTCATAATACTCGGCTCAGTTTATATTTACTCATGATGTTTAATTCCATTAAACCACTTAGTAACGATTGAGTGCTTTTGTAGATTTAATTTGAAATATTTTCTAAATATGTTAATCTGTTAGTTAATTGGTTGTTTTATACCAAAAAATAAAAATAGGAGTGAGGAAATGAGATACTTATTATCACCATTTTTTGGATTAATGTTATTTTTAGGATTTTCAATTACACCAAGTTCAGCAGCAGAATTAAATGAAGGGGAAATAGTAGTTGATAGAGCAAATTACAATTCTGGATTAGATTTCGAAAATGCAGTCAATGGTTATATGAACGATGAAAATATTTTAACTGTTACAGTTATTGATAGTAATAGTACAATTGAAGAAAACTTCGAGGATAACTTAAGTGTCCAACCAATGAGTGCATTCATACCGTATGCAGACAATGTATTTCATGCAGGTAGAACTCAAGGTTCACAATTACTTAATACGTTATGGGGAGAACCTGGAATAGAGATTAGCTTAACTAATACTTTTTCGGCTTCAGCTACTCTGGATGGTACAATGAGCGGTTTTAATAAAAATGCAGTTTCAATTGCAGTTGGATTTAGTGTGTCAAGTACGCATACAGTAAGCTATACTGGTAAATATACAGCCCCAGTTATCCACAATGAAAAAAAAGTAAGACGGGTAGAACTAAGCGCTTATCCTGTACTCGATCAGTATCATTTTGATTATTGGGTTCCGGAAAGACAAATTATTTCTACTAAATATGTACGTGCTGGGAGTGGGGTTGCAGGAAAACCAGTAGGAGTATCTTATACTAAAACTTATAGATACTTATAGACAGAATTGGTAGGTGATTTTTTGGATAAAAAAATTTTTTCGATTTGCATAATTTTCATAGCTATAATTACGTTATTTAGTCCGATCATTGTTTCTTCTTTAATGCTACAACAAAGCACAATACTTAATACACATTATTACATTCAATACATTGCTAATTTGTTGAGTTTCCATCTAAGTTTATTCTTTTTGGCTTCGTTAGCATTAGTTTTATTTCTCAAGAAGAATCGATAACTTAATTAGCACATACAAAGCCCACCTAAATCCATCTGATTTGGAGATTATAGGTGGGTTTTTGTTTACACTATTCTATTAGAAAATAGAAAATCAACATTTATTTAAAACTACAGTTTTTAACTATTATATCTTCCAATTATTCCATATACTACTTGTATTATTACCTTATCTATCAACCTATGATAGGGTTGGAGTTTTAGATTATATGTAAAGCAGGGGAACTAATGAAATTTACCAACAAGGTGACGGGGTTACAGCACTTCTTCTCTGGAAAAACAACAAATTGAACAAGTGCTGTAAATGGAGATATCGTAAAGATTATGGGGTTAACAACAATCCTTGCAACGTGATTATTAATTCATCGAAAACTTAAAAATGAAAAATGTTTATTTACCGATATTGGACGGATTATTAAAGGCCATACGAAACGATTATTTCAAACTTAAAAGGGTACTGGCGAATCAAAAAATAACCATTGTTAAATGGAAAAAGGCTAGTGAGTATTTTAGTGACTTGACTGTACAAAAACAGCAATGTATGGATTTGAAGCGACATTACCAAAAGCATCCGGTGGTACAAGTGATCCGGTATTTACAGAGGTACAACGCCGTGATTATTCACTAAATTAGCGTATCAAGGAATATGAGGAAAAGATTGCAGAGGTGCAAAAACGATTCCTTATGTGATTGGCGACAGAGAGGTTGAAGTACTTCATAGATTGCTAGATGGTGATAGCATGAGAGCTATTGGCAAGCACATGAAACTTTCCAGCACAACGATTATTCGTACAAGAGACTGTATAGTTAAACAGATGTTGATGGGGCGTAGTGCCCCTATTTGTTTTTAAATTAACGGAGCAATAGACTTTTGAAAAAGCAAAATATTTAAGTCGATAATATATTTTTGAAATTTCAAACAAATGAATGACCAAAAGCTAATTAGGTGGTAAAGTATAGAAAAAATGAATGGAGAATTATGTTATGGAAAAATTGAAAAGGGTTGAATTAAAGCATTTTTCAAATGAATATATGAAAGAATTGAACTCTTTTGTACTTACAGAAGAACAAAAACAATTTTCTGCACTTCCAAGCAAATTTGAGGAAATTAATGAAGGACAGTATCGTATTGTAATTTTAAGCGATAATACACCCGTTGGTTTCTTTCTCCTAAATTCAAATGAAAGAGTAAAGAAATACTCTAATAATTTGAATGCTATGTTATTAACTGCACTATCAATTAATCATACTGAACAAGGAAAAGGTTACGCAAAACAAGGAATGACATTACTAGTTGAGTTTGTTAAAACAGAATTTCCTAATTTCGATGAAATTGTTTTAGTTGTAGACAAAGATAATATACCGGCACAAAAACTATATTTAAAAGTGGGATTTGAAGATACAAATGAGAGATTAATAGGACGTATCGGCGAAGAAATTATCATGAGACAATTAATAAAATAATAATATACCACAAATAAAAGTAAGGTTACTTTCTACTTTCTTCGTCACCAGAGTTGATTCTACATTTTGTAGATTAACTCTGGTTTTCTGTTTTGCGGTAATTTAGCATCAAGTTATCGTCTTGCTTGCTTTTGCACCGTAGTTATCAACTACCTTAACGACAATCGTATTTGAATCAAAAACTAAAGTTACGTTACTTAACAAACTATATTTATCTCCAATGACAGGAATTGTAATAGATGTGTATTTGTTCTGATCATCGTTAATATCTATAAATTTTGCATTACCAAAGTCTAAATTTGCATTTGAATAATTTAAAATCATTTGACTGCTAGAAATGGAGTCATTTGCTAAATATTTAATAATTTGTATTTTCCGAGGATTCCGTGACATCGACATCTTGATAAATACTTTCATTAAAAACTTGAGTTTGAGCATTTGCATTCTAATGCGGGTGGATTTACCATCAACATTGATACGTCACAAGAAGAGTTAGCGATGCTTGAACTAGCATTTAGTGCAGTTGCTGATACACATGGCCAATTCTACTATGAGGCGATTACAGCTGAGTTAGAAGATCCAGAAATTGCGGAAACTTGGCATACAAACTTCACACGAGCGTTAGTTGAAAAATCTGAACCAGATACACCTTAATGAGCACCGCCTATTGCAGTTTTTTTAGTTAGAGGTGATTTTCAATTTTGGGAAGAAATGTACTTAAACTAACGCAGCAGATTTATGTAAATAGGATATCTCTTATAAATTTTATTGATGAAAAATATTTATGAAAACAACAAATCTTTCCTTTTCGACATATGTTGGTGGTGTTGACTACAGTCTATTCTCTTAACCAGTTTTTAAATGGAACAGCATTAGAACTTGGTCCTACAAGTATTTATGGGAAAGGGTTAATACAATATAAGGGGGAAGAATAATGAAAAAATTCATAGCGATACTACTTTCTGTGTCATTATTTATAGTTTATGGTGGTGTAGGGTATGCAATATCGATTGAAAATGAAGGGCCAGAAATAGTTCAACTTAATACTGAAGAGAATAATTTAGTTTCTAATAGTGCAATAGTAGAACATAATTATTTTATAGAAGGCGACTCTAAATACGTTGAATCTAGTTTAAATACAGAAGAAATTACTATTATTAGTATGTTAGAGTTTAATGAAGATACAGATACTATAACAGTAAGTGCCAAATTAGATGATAAATATGGTAATTCTATTGATATATTTTATAATAAAAAAGGAAAACCTAAATATATTTCAATAGATCAAGATGGTCATAATGGAGGAGTAAGGAAAGGCGCCGACTCTATAAAAAATTTAGGTTCAAAGAAAACACGTTCAGGAACCTATGATGCCGAATTAAATAGAATAGGAGATTGATACAATTTGGTAAAATTAAAAGACTTTAATATTGATTTTGACTGTACTCAAGTGACACCTTTTTTCCAAGTCCATGAAGACAATCGGATACGATTTGATATTGAGGAGCTAAGTAGTGTTAACCTACAATTAATTATTAATCAAATATTTAATGGGAATAAAGATATTAATGCTATCTTTGTTTCTGAATATATTTTCAATAAAAAACGTAAGTCAGCCAAAACAAAGATTGGTCAAATTATTCATTTGAAAAATTGGAAAGAGGATGTAGTATTAGAAGGCGATACAAATGATGGGGTAATTTATGCTTCTATAAAAAACTTAGATCCTTTAGATGTATATAATTACTGTTTTAATGTTAAAAGAAGATTAATAGGAGCATATATTTCATTCTATTCCAATGAATATTTATTATATGTAAGTAGTGATGTTATTGATATTATTTCAAATGACTCCACTAATATTAATAAGCTAAAAGGTAACTATAAAAACCTTTATGATACGTATTATGAGATCTCTAATGAATAATTAAAACATTTGTTAATTTACTAAAGCAGTATTGTACTTAGGGGCTTTCCTTGAAAAAGGGGAGTCCTTTTGTTATGTAGCTAAAGGGGCAGCGTTCTTGTATTAAATGAAGTGGGAAAAGAATAACATTGTGAACAAATATACTTAAACTAAACCAGCTAATAGAATGTCAAGAAAAACATTTTTAATCGAAAAACACTTCATGTTATACTAAAAATGCGCAAGACAAAAAACCCTCCTCA
>NZ_JBMGUV010000024.1:0-85544 GCF_049058285.1 Lysinibacillus sp. UGB7 | reverse complement strand
GACTGAAGCCATGCCCGCGAAAAGCGTCCGCCGTAGCGGAAATCAACGGGTCCATATAGAGTCTTCTATTTTTAAAAGAGCAAACACTGTAAATAAACTCTATTTTTTGAATTTGTCGTCAGTCTGAAAGCCCATGATTAATGGGCTTTTTCTAATGCAAGCTTAATGCCAAATCCAATTAAAATTGTACCTGTCAGTCCCTCAATAACAGTCTTCGTTGTCGGCTTTTTCATAAATGCACTGATTTTATCCAACAAGTATACATAAAACACAAACCAAAGGACTGTTATAGCAGTATAAATGAGTCCCATGATTAGAAATGGCAGAAACGTGGCGCTTGTGGCATCTACGAATTGTGGTAAAAACGTTAAGAAAAATACTGCAACTTTAGGATTCGTTATATTCGTCAAAAATCCTTGTTTGAAACAAGATTGATGTGCGTATTTATGATCGATTTGCTTCTCATCATGTAACACAGGAGGCTGCGAGCGTATTGTTTTCAATGTCCATAATGTTTTCACACCCAAATAACATAAATATACCGCACCTACGTATTTTAAAACTGCAAATACATATGCTGACTTTACAATAATTGCAGAAAGTCCTATAACCGCAGCACACGTATGAATCAGTAAGCCACAGCATGAGCCGAGTATAGTTTGTATACCTCCCTTTCTACTCACGGTAAGCGTATTTTTTGTCGCAATAGCTGTATCTGGACCAGGTAAAATTACCAGCAAAACACACATCAATAAAAAAACTGAAACGTTTACCATTTTAGCCCCCTTAATTTCTGAAAATTTTAAAAATATTTTACCATAAGAACAGCAATACAGAAAACAATAATTTCCAAGAAACTTCTCACGACTCATTATTATTGACATATAACCATAAGGTGTTATATATTCATAACACCTTATAGTTGTATTTCAGAAGAGGAGACTTCAGCATGACTAATCAATTACAAAATATCGTCAAAACAATTACACTCAACGCGCCTATTGATAAGGTGTGGGAATCGGTCACTACTGCCGAAAAACTTGGTACTTGGTTTATGCCAAATAATTTTCAAGCTATTGTAGGACATGAATTTACGTTACAATCCCCTTTCGGACCTTCTCCATGTAAGGTTGAACAAGTGGATGCACCACATTTTGTGCGTTTCGCTTGGGATACGGATGGATGGTTTGTAACATTTGAACTTGAACAAATTGGAGAACAAACAACATTTACCTTAACACATGGTGGCTGGAAAGAGGCATCTCATACTATTCCGAAAGCCCAAATGTCAGCAGAAGCTGTTCGAGAGAAAATGGACGGTGGCTGGACAATGATTATCGGTCAAAGATTAAAAGAGGTTGTTGAAACAAAATGACACAACTTGCTGAAAAGTATGATGTTTTCCAAGCAATTGCTGATCCAACGAGACGTCATGTTCTACAGCTTCTTGCAGCGAGTGACAAGCCAATCACTCTCATTTCTGAGCATTTTGCCATTAGCCGTACTGCTGTCGTCAAGCATTTAAAAATATTAGAGCAGGCTGAACTAGTATCTGCCCAAAAGAAGGGTAGAGAAAAGATTTATTCATTACATGTCGAGCGCTTAAAAGAGATTGAAGACTGGTTACAGTATTTTGATTTGTTCTGGGATAATAAACTGGCTCAGTTACAACACTTTATCGAAAAAGAGTAAATAAAGATAGAATAGAGATACAAGATAATAAAAGAGCTGTCCGCGCTTTCGGACAGCTCTTCATTTATCTCATATAAAATAATCCACCATTAATAATTTCGACTTTAATTTTTGCATCGTATTGTTCTTCCAAGGCCTTCTTTTCGATCTCATAGCATTCTGGCTTTTGCTCTACATCTTCATAAAAATAATCTAAAACGCGCTGATCACGTTGCCACCTTTTTTTCGCTTGCACTGCCCAATCATGGTTATCTTGTTGGATTATCGCTTCGATTGCCGCGTCTAATCTTTGAAGCGCACGGATGGGCTTAATAATATATTGCACATGAAAAACATTCTCTGACTGAATAGCATCCAATTCCATTTTACTCAATGCCTCATGAAAGTCCTCTAAAATCATGCCTGTCATTAAGTTCATGCCACATGAATATAACATTTCTTTTGTTCGATCGCAGCAATAGGAGACTTTATAATTCACACCAAGCCAAGGGGTAAGCATAATCTGTTCACTCGCTGCGTCAACTTTTTCAAACATTTGAACAAAATTGCCAAGCTCTCTCGTTGCTTGAAACAATTGATTAAGTCTTGGTGAACCAAAATTCACTATTTCTCCGCGAACGTTACCGGTTAGCGCCGTATGATCTGTAATAAATGTTACTTGTGCAGGATTTGGTTCACCATTCGTAGCTTCTAAGTATTGCCAATAGAAGGGGCGATTCATAATTCTTTTATCCATATCAATGGTTAATTGTACTGTGAGATAATCGTCGTCTCCCCCTAAAATATTGCAATCATTTTCCATGAAAAATTGTCTTAAATAACTGTGAACTTGCTGTGGAAACATGGCACTCCCCCCTCACATGTCAAACGGATTTTTTGAAATTTGTTAAGATAGCATCTAAGTCTCCGACTACCTTCTCAAATACATCGATTTTCGTATGGAGCAATGCCAAAATATCTTTTTCAATTGTGTCTTCTATTGCCAAATTATAAATATGCACATCGTGTTCTTGACCTAATCGGTGTACACGCCCAATACGTTGCTCAAGCTTCATGGGATTCCAAGGCAAATCGTAGTTAATGACATGGTGGCAGAATTGCAGGTTAATACCCTCCCCGCCTGCTTCAGTCGCAATAAGCACCTGCGCTTTTTCCTTAAAAAGATGCTTCATATAATCCCGCTTATTTTTATTGAACTTGCCATTAAAAAGAACGCTCGTAATGCCTTTTGAATGTAAGTACCACTGCAAGTAGATTTGGGTTGCTCGATACTCCGTAAAAATAATGACTTTATCATCTGCCTGCTCAATAATTTCTAGTGTTTTTTCAGCTTTGGAATTCACTTCTAAAGCCATTAATTTGGCAAGCATCCCTTCAATCTCTTTGGTTTCCTTACTATCTTCGAGCATTTTTGATAAAGTTAAAGCCGTTGCTTCTTTGCTACTGCACATTTCCTTTTGCAAGGTAATTAATGAGAATGAGCCTGTAGAAAGCGTTCCAAGTAAATCATAAATTTCCTTTTCCTCAGTAGTAAATTGGATGGGGATAATTTGAACGCGACGTTTTGTCCACTCGATGCCCGTGTCTTCTCTTCTATTTCTAACCATCACCTGATTAACTAATTCTTTCAAATAATCGTCATGCTCTAAATCATGCTTGCTAGCTGAAAATGCCGATTGGAATGTTTCATAATTTCCGAGATGACCTGGTTTGAGTAAAGAGATTAAATAATATAATTCAAATACATCGTTTTGAATGGGTGTGGCGGTTAATAATAAACAAAACTTTTTCTTTAAGCCTTGTACAAATTCGTAAATTAGCGTTTTATGGTTTTTCAGTTTATGGGCCTCATCAATAATAATCATGTCATAATCCTGTGCATAAATTAGCTCTTTATGTGGGCTTTTTTTTGCTGTATCCATGCTCATTATCACAATATCATAACGATCAATTGAGCAATTTTTTTTATAAGCTATTGCTGGAATATGAAATTTTTGATTCAATTCTTCTATCCATTGATTAATAAGAGAAGCTGGTGCTAAAATCAACGCTCTTTTTACAAGCCCACGAATAAGGTATTCCTTTAAGATCAAACCCGCTTCAATTGTTTTACCAAGCCCCACTTCATCAGCAAGTATCGCTTTCCCATTCATGCGTTCAATAACTGTTTCGGCCGCTTCTAGCTGATGAGTGAGCGGCGTTAAATTGGGTAAATGTTTCGTCGCTTGTAAACCTGTGAATTCGGGAATTAAATTCATTTTTACAATATCATAGCTCATCTTGTACAATGTCCAACTATCCCATTTTTCAAGATTATCTAATCTATTTATAAAGCCTTCTTCCCATTCGGACGACCTTTCTATTATCATGATCATCACCTCATGCATTTATTTCTAAGTTAGGTTGTCCAAAAAAGTAAAAGCTATGTTCGATTTTGCTCTTGTAAAAATATACATATTTTAAGTGACATTTAGATGATTTCTTGCCGTTCAAATAATTCAATTTTTGAAGTAATTTTGAGGTATTGTTCTTTATTCTATTCGATTAATATTTTCTATGAGCTTTATTAATGCCATGGTTTTTTCGAATGAATCTGGAGGAATTTTAGTTTCAAAAATGATGAGGATTTGTTGTAATAACGAGGCATAATATGGTTTAGAAGCTCTCCACAGCTCTAGGTTATATACTTTTCCTTGAGCATGCAAAGTCGCTCCGAATTTATCGCATTCGTGAACAAGCTCACTTGTTCAAAATTTTAGCGACGTTATTAAAGAATTAAACACACTAAATGTTGAGATAAAAACTTTTGTGACCTTCTCTTCATAATAATCATTTAAAAAGGGACTTTTAAAAGTCCCTTTCAGACTGTAGATAAACTAGCAAAATTGAATCAATAAGCAGTAATAATAATCGGTTTCGGAAAAGTCACTCGATATAGGGAATCAAAGAGGATTGTCCAATGTTACTGAAAGAACTTATAAATCTAGAATTGAATAAGAGTATATTTCACATTGAATTTACAGGTTATTTCACATAGGCTACCGCTCTTACTGGAGACGCCGTTGAATTTTTCAATTTAAGCGGCAGTGCCATAAAAGTAAAACGATCATTTAAAGGTAACTGTTCAAGATTGACTAGGTTTTCTACTATATAGATAGGAACACTCAGCAGCTTTAAATGCACTTCACGTTTCATATTGTCATGAACATCTATATTCGCTAAATCAAGACCAATACATTTTACTTGCTTCTCCCATAACCAATCACCTGCACACGTAGCAAAAGCATGCTCTGCAAAAAAGTCCCCTTGTCCCCACTGTGCAGTGCGTGTTCTTACTAACACAATATCATCTTGCTGTACAGTAATCCCTTGTCTTTGCTCAGCCTGTGAAAGCATCTCTGCTGTAACAGGTTCAAACGGATCTTTGAAAAAGGATACATCCAGTAAGACAGCATCCCCATAAGTTTTTGTTAAATCCATTTCAGCTGTAGATTCCCCACCTCTGATAAAGTGAAGAGGTGCATCAATATGTGTCCCACTATGATCAGACATACGTAAAAAACGAGATTCAAATCCTTCACATGGCGCTACGTATCGATGACCGGAATTGTCAAAAGTAGATTCTTCTTGTATAGCGATCGGTGGATGTGATGTATAGGAAACTAAGCCATCATAAATTTCTAGTGTTAAATCAATAATTTTCATTTATACTTCCTCCTTAAAATGAATCACAACTTTTCCATTTACTTTGTTTAGCGCACTTTCAAAACCATGAAGACTATCTTTAAATGGAACCGTATGGGCTACTAACTTATGAAATGGATATTTTGAATCCGCTGCCATTTGTAAAACCGCTTCATAATTTGCTTGTGTAATACCATAACTGCCTTTAATCATTATTTCACCACGTACAATTTGATCCATTGGCACAGAAAACTCAGCAGAATTGATGCCGACTAATACAAGCTGACCACCACGTTTAAGTAAACGAATGGCTTCTTTCGGAATAGCTGGATGACCCGAGCAGTCAATGATAGCATCATAGCCTGAAAACTTATCGTGAATTAGTTCCTCCGTAGTAACAAACGTTGCTTGTACACCGATCTCTTTTGCTAACTGCAAACGACTTTGATCTTGTGGCACTCCTAGCATATGTGTTTGTTCATTACCCGCTCCCACTAATATAGCTGCTACCCCTAACCCTATTGGTCCAGGTCCAATTACTAAAATGGACTTTTTCTTGCAATCAGCTACTTTTAAAACTGCGGTATAACTAACTGCTAAGGCTTCTGAAATAGCTGCCACTTCATCACACACAGCGTCGTCAATTACAATAATATTATTAACATCTGCTACCATATACTGTGCCATTCCGCCAGCCTCACGAAATCCATATCGAAGAGCTTCAGTTGGTGTTTTTATCAATTTATAGTCATTGAAATCACAGCAATTCGTATCGCCACGTTGACAATAATCACATACACCACAGCTTTTATACGGGTTAATGACCGCTCTCTTATTTAAAAGTGCTTTATTGTCAGCCGCTCCCATAGCTATTACAGTTCCCGTTACTTCGTGGCCGAGCACAAGTGGGTAAGTGACCCAGTCATAGCCACCATGCCCGTCATACATATGCAAATCGCTCCCACAAATACCAACAGCACTTACCTTTAGTAAACATTCATTACGATCTAACTCCGGGACAGTATAGGTTTTAAACTGAACATCCTTTTTCTTTGTTGAACACTTTACTAATGCTTGATATTCCATCACCATATCTACTCCTATTCTGATTTCATAATTGCCGCCATCATATAGAAGGCACCTCTACTGAACCAATTTAATAATATCTATTAGTGTCTTTTCTTTTTGTGCTAAATATTGTTGCTTATCGATGGATGACCAATCGTAAAAGCCTTGATCGGATTTCATACCATATTGTTTTGCATCTATTTTTGCATGATGGATTGCAAGTGCCTTCGTGCCATTTTCTAAAGTTGGGTATACATAATCGACAATGGCATAATGCGTATCTAAACCATTTATATCCCGTTGCTCAAGTGGTCCTGTATTGGCTAACCGTACGCCTAGGCTCATTTTAGCAATAAAGTCTAACTCTTCAGCCGTTACAATTCCTTTTTCAACCAAAGACATCGCTTCTCTAGCAAGTGCACTTTGTAATCTGTTTGCTACAAAGCCCTCAATCTCCCTTTTCAACAAGATAGGCTTTTTACAAATACTCTGTAGAAATTGCATGGTAGCATTTGCCCGTTCCTGTGATGTATAAGTGCTAGGAACCACTTCTATTAAAGGGGTAATATGTGCGGGCGAAAAGAAATGCGTTCCGATTAAGCGTTCTTTATGCATCATTTTTACTGCAATATCGCTAATTAGATAACTCGAAGTATTGGTACAAAACGTAACTTCTTTTCCAAAAAATGAATCCAGTTGTTCAAATAAAGCTTGTTTTACTTGTAAATTTTCAACAATAGCTTCAAAAACAAATGTTAAACCGTCAATTTGTTCCAGTTGCTGTAAAAAAGTGATTTGTTGTAAATCCGATTGCTGCTTCAATTGCTGTAATCTTTCTATATTAGGCTCATATAAATAGACATTCACGTTATATTGGATAAAATATTTTGCTATAGCCGAGCCCATAAAGCCCCCGCCTATTATTAGAACTTTTTGCATTGTTACGTCTCCTTCTTTAAGTTTTACCTTGCTCATCATTCCAAATTGCTTGTATGCCTACCGCATAAATACATAGCGCTTTAACTTCATCTAAAACAGCGGCATTCGCACCAAGTGAAACGGCATTTGCTTTATGAATCAGAATGCCTTTTTCATAGGCTTCACAAACATTAATGGCGTACAATAATAATTCCTTCAATAACCTAGACACTGCGCCATTTCGTAAAGAAGTCGTACGGAGGTTGCTATATTTTAATAAAGTATCTGGTGCGTAATCTACTAAATATTGAATCCATTTTGGTAGGACATCAAATTCTTCTTGATAGTAATCAATACATTCCTGCTGTGAGGAAAATGTAGCTATCTCTTTCCTCTCTTCAACAACCACAACGTTTCCTTGAAGCTGGATTGCATAGGTAATTGCTTCTATCCCCGATAACCAAGTGGGAATGCCTCTAGAGATAATAGCTGATGCAATCAGTTCAGCAATTTCAAGGACACTATTACCTGTTTCAACTGCCCGCTCTACGAAATACAGCATTTGTCTTTCCTCACGGCGTGCAGCAAATAAACCTACAAGTATCAGTGTTTTGTCCCTTTTTGTTAATGTACCTTCCGTTAGGAGTGCTTGATACATCGTTGACATTCATATTCCCCCTTTTATAAAAAAGACTGACTGAGCATATCATTTAAATTTTTGATGTAAAAAATCCGCTCTCTTTCCGCGGACGAACCGCAAGCCTTACAGGTGCTAGCATCTGCGGAGGCTCGCTTGGCTCGCTTTTCCACAAAAGTTTAGCGAATTTTTTGCTGAATTCCTATAATACTATTACTCTTTAATTTGGAGCATCTACCGTTTTAATACATTCCTCTCGGCTACAGTAAATATGACCAAGCTAACATTGCCACAATGTAAATAATACCTACAAAGAACATAATCATAACCAGGAAGCCCATGATATCTTTTAACTTCAAGCGAGAAAGTGCTAGCGCTGGTAGAATCCAGAATGGTTGTACTAAATCGTTCCAGGCATTTCCTAACATAACGGACATTGATGTTTCCGATAAAGATGCGCCTAACTCTTTTGCTGCATCAATCATGAATGGACCTTGTACTGCCCAGTGTCCCCCAGCTGAAGGTGCAAAGAAATTAATAAAGAATGAACTAATTAATCCCCAAAACGGCAAAGTATGCTCGTTGGATAAGTCAACAAATACTTTCGCAATGGTGTCCACTAAACCCGAAGCAGCCATGATTGCCATAATACCCGCGTAGAATGGAAATTGCAGCACAATCCCTGAAATTGTTTTAATCCCATCTGCTAAATGCTCAGCATAACGTGCAGGCGTCCCTAGTAAAATAATTCCTAAGAATAAAATGATAAAGTTTAAAATATTTAAGTTTAATGAATTACCGTTTGTGAAATATATAACAATATAAATCAGCCCTAGTGCACCAATTGTGTACGCTAAAATGCGACTATTATTCAATTTATTTGCTATCGTATTATCGACTAATAGGTTTAATTTTACTTTTGGTTGGTCTGCATACAATGCTGGATCAATCTCCACCACGTTTTTCGGATCTTTTGGATGCAACATCGCATTAAATAAAGGCAATGTAATTAACAGCACGACCGTTGTAATAATCATAGGTAAGCTAAAAATTGTTTCTGATAATGTAACTAAGCCCATTGCATCTTCCAAGAAGTGACCTGGAGTTGAAATTAAAATAGGGATAGAAGCCGATAAACCTAGTCCATAGAAGGTAAATCCAGAATAAGCTGCTGCAATGATCAGCGGGTAATGGACCCCTTTAACTTTTAAAGCTAATTTTTTTGCAATAATCCCACCAATAACTAAACCAAATCCCCAGTTTAAGTAACTACCAATACCCCCAACAAGCGTTGCAACGATAATTGCCATTTTGGGTGTATGCACCATACTTGCAATTTTGTCTAGCAATTTATCTGTTATGGGTGCTGTAGCTAGTACATATCCCATTGCAAGAATAACAGCCATTTGCGTAGTAAATGCTAATAAATCCCAAAATCCCCCACCCCAAGCATTTGTTAAATCCACAAAGCCAATATCCTCAATTACTAATGCCAAAACAAACGTTAGTAATGTAAGTCCAATTGCAAATACAAATGGATCTGGTAAATACTTCTTCATTATATCTGTGAAAAAATTTGTCAACTTTTCCATACTAATTCCCCCTTGATGTGTTGAACTAATTAATTTTTGGAAGTACCTCTTTATTGCGTAAAACATGATAGAATTAACTTACAATCTATACATGTTGGAGGTCATTTCCTTGCAAAAATTAACTAGTATTTTAGTGACCGCTTATGCAAAAGCACCCCAGGGCACGTCCATGTACGAGATGTACAAGCATGCCGGTATTGTGTTAGAAATTGATAAAGAAACCCATAAAATTATTGATGCAGAATTTACTTTCATTACTAATCTTGCACAAGATTTCTTTAAACGTATGTTGATTGGCTTTGATATTACAGCCAATATTGATGAATTAATTGCTCGTGTAGATGAGCACTATTATGCCCCATCAAGTGGTTCAGTCGTAGTTGCTCTAAAATCTGCTCAAAAAAGATACCTAGAAAAAATCCAAAAAGATAATTAAATTCTTCACCGAGTCAAATGTACTCGGTGTTATTTTATACTTGGCAGTTTTCAACGATCGTTGTCACACCAAGTCCCCCTGCAATGCATAATGTAACTAAACCGTAACGTTTACCTGTGCGTTCAAGCTCGTAAATAAGCTTCGTCATTAAAATGGCACCTGTTGCCCCAATGGGATGCCCCATAGCAATTGCGCCACCATTTGGATTCACACGATTTATATCTAAATCAAGTTCATTGATTACTGCGATTGATTGTGCAGCAAAAGCTTCATTTAGCTCAATGATATCGATGTCTTGAATCGATAAATTTGCCTGTTTTAATGCTTTTAATGTAGCTGGAACTGGGCCAATTCCCATAATAGATGGATCTACACCTGCCGCTGCTTGAGCAAGTATTTTTACCTTGGGCTTATAACCTAGTTCTAGAGCTTTTTCTTTCGACATTATTAATAATGCAGCTGCACCGTCATTACGCCCACTACTATTGCCTGCTGTTACTAATCCACCTTTACGAAATACAGGCTTTAACGTACTCAACTTCTCTTGACTCGTTAAAAATGGGTGCTCATCTTTTTCAAAAATTTCTACTGATTTTCGTTTTTTCACTTCGTAAGGTACAATTTGTTTGTCAAAATAGCCTTCTTGTATTGCCTGTGCTGTACGTTCTTGACTACGATGTGCGAATGCATCTTGTTCTTCACGAGAAATCGAATATTTTTCTGCTAAATTTTCTGCTGTTTCACCCATCGTTGAAATACCATAAACTTCAAACGGTTGGGAGCCTGGTTGACTTTCTGTATTCGGATCTAAGATAGCAGCATTACCAACACCATAACCATAACGAGCATTTCTTAAGTAATACGGTGCTGTACTCATAGATTCTGTTCCCCCTGCAATAATAATATCGCTGTAGCCAAGAGCAATTTGCTGTGCCGCATTATTAATGGATTGTAGGCCAGAACCACATTGGCGATGTACAGTATAACCTGGAACGGTAATTGGTAATTCAGCACGTAAAGAGGCAAGCCGCGCAACATTGGATTGATCGGCACTTTGTTTTGCTTGTCCCAAAATCACTTCCTCAATTAGAGAGGGGTCTAGCTGTGTCCGATTTAAGAGTTCACGAATAACTATTGAACCAAGAATATCTGCTGTCTCATTGATTAATGAACCACCTAACTTACCTATAGCTGTCCGAATGCCTTCTACAATAACTACTTCTTTCATGCTACTTCCCTCCTATTTCAGTGCATTGACAAAACTTGCTTCGGTGCTTGCCTCTACTTGTTGTAATGTAACTTCAGGCATTAATTCAACCAAATGTAACTGTCCATCTACATAGTTAAAAACCGCCATTTCAGTAATAATCGTATCAACGCTACGTGTTGACGTAATTGGATAAGTGCAATTCTTTAAAATCTTACTTTTCCCATCTTTTGATATATGTGTCATCGTGACAATCACCTTTTGTGCTCCGATTAGTAAATCCATCGCACCACCAACACCAATAATATTTTTCCCTGGTACTGCCCAGTTGGCGATGCGTGCTTGCTCATCTACCTGTAGTACGCCTAAAATGGCTACATCCACATGCCCCCCTCGAATCATGCCAAATGACTCTGCACTATTAAAAAAGGATGATCCAATCGCTTCTCCAACTGGCATTTTTCCGGCATTCACTACATTCGGATCAATATCCTCCTCATCCACACCTACTACACCGAGCATGCCATTCTCTGTATGAAAGTGAACATTGTCATTTTCTACATACTTTGCAACAAGTGTAGGAATACCAATCCCTAAATTAATAATTTGTCCATCTGCAACTTCCTTAGCAGCTCTTTTTGCTATTAGCTCCTGAATAGGATTAGCCATGTTCCACGACACCTTCCTTCGTTAAAATCTTTTGCGCTACAACCATTCGATCAATGAATAAATGCGGGGTAATGATTTCATCACTGCTTAGTTCGCCCGCTTCTACAATTTCATCTACCTCAACAACGACTGTCTTTGCCGCAGTTGCCATAATCGGATTAAAATTCCGAGCGGTTTTGTAATACACTAAATTCCCAAGCCTGTCTGCCTTATGTGCACGAATAATTGCAACATCCGCCTTTAACGCTTCCTCAAATACATATTCTTCACC
This sequence comes from Lysinibacillus sp. UGB7, assembly GCF_049058285.1. Lineage (NCBI taxonomy): Bacteria > Bacillati > Bacillota > Bacilli > Caryophanales > Bacillaceae > Lysinibacillus > Lysinibacillus sp. UGB7. The sequence goes on along the minus strand of NZ_JBMGUV010000024.1, from coordinate 73,370 downwards.
ATTGATTACTTTTGTTTCTTTGCCTATCGCCAAATCTGTTCCAACTGACGTTTTCGTATAATAACCACCAATTCCTGCACCACCAGCTCGAATCGATTCAGCTAATGTACCTTGGGGTAATAAATCAATTTCTAGTTCTCCACGTTGGAATGCCTCGCCAACATCTCGATTCCCAGTAAAGTAAGAGCCAATTGCTTTTTTTACTTTCTTTTGCTCTAGCAATTTACCAAGGCCCTTTCCTTTTTCTCCTAAATTATTGCTAATAATTGTTAAATCATTCACATCTAATTCCACTAGTGCATCGATTAAAGTGAGCGGACCACCTACTAAACCAAATCCACCAACCATTATCGTTTGGCCACTTTCTACACAAGATAAAGCCTGTTCTACGGATTCATAAATTTTCATTGTATTCACTCCATTACTTTCGGATAAGCGCATCACTAATTTCAAACCAAGAAGGAATGCCAGCTGTTAATAGGCAAATATAGCCTAGCTCTGCCAATTCTGCTTCTTCTACACCTATTTCACGTGATTGTTTCGCCCAATAATCTGTTTCCGCATTTTTCAATACGGTTGTGTAAATTCCTGTCATTAAAATATATTTCATTTGTGTTGATACAACATTGCTATCAAGTAATACATGTTTTAAAGCGTTTTCATCTTTTGCAATAAAGAAACTCATTAATTTCTCAAAATATGTCTTACTGTTATCTTTCGAAGCAAACGTACTGTAGTAGCGCACAATATCAATTGCTGAGGCTTCATGTGAAATTTTGTCAGCACTCGTATTCGTTAGCTCTAAAGCATAGTCAAATGACTGCAAGCCGATTTGTAATGCTTTTTCCCCACCATAATTAAATGCTACAAGTAAGTACTCGATTAATTCTTCGAGTGTGGCACCACCATCAATAGCGCCTTTCGTGTGGTACACCATGCTACGTGCATAATGTCTTGCAGCATTCATCCCGACTAACAAAATGTCCTTTTCCTTCACAGATAGAACACCTGGTGCCATCGCTGCTCCACGCAGTGCTGTATAGTGGTCTAACATTGCTGGATTATAGTCGTGCATTTTTTGCACCCATCCAGGTACAACATCATAAACTTTTTTGAAATACGCTAGTCCTGTTGCCATCTAATAACTCCCCTTTTTGGAAAATTTGAATAAAAAAAGGCCACACTTCCCCAAAAGACGGCATTTACCGTATGTTCAGAAAAGTGTAGCCAACAGTCAAGCAGGGAAAGTAGAAAAAGGTCTTTTTTCTAAAGCTGCTCGATAGGCATTTAAGTTTTGTTATTTAATTATTCGCATAAAATTTAAAAAACTGCAACTCTTTTTTTAGATACTCTCTAAAAAGCGCAATATTACTGGGTTAACATCTTTTCTTTCTTCAAAAACCAAAGTGTAATGATTGCTATTTGATGTGAATTTCCAAATATTTTTTGCATATTTGAGCGTTTCTATATAAGATTCAGCTAAAAATAATGCGGGCATTGCTCCAATACCACCAGTCGAATGAATTAAAAGTATTGGACATTCCACATTTTCAAAAACTGCTACAGGCTTGTAGTCATAAAAACTTTGGAAATCTAAACGAATTAATTCTTCATCAGACTTATTTTCCCAATGTCCATCTTGTACTGCAATCTCATAACGCCCAACACTTGCTAAATGATCTGTCCATTCAACGCCTAGACGACCATAAATTGCTTTTATTTCCTCGACATATGCGTCTGCTGAGTCATACGGCTTGCTAATTCGACCTAGTGAGGGCTCAACAATTTGGCGTTGATGATCTGTGCAAGTTGCTGCTCCATCAAGTAAAATGACCCCTTTTACATTTTTTCGTTTACTAGCAACATTCGCCATGATAAATGCCCCCATTGAGTAACCCATTAATATCGGTCTATCAATGTCTAACGCATCAAGCAAAGCTAATATATCTTGTGTATGTAACTCAATACTTGTATCCGCAGGTGCCGGTGCACTATTACCACGCCCTTTTAAGTCAACCGAAATAAAACGATAGTCGCCTTTTAACAGTTCAGCATAATAATGCATTTGCATATGATTGCCAGTTAAACCATGTACAGCAATAATTGTACCTTTCTCACCTGGATAATCTGCAAAATGTAGTGCGCCACCATTCACATTAATCGATTGGTATTTCATTTCCATCATCCTCCTCGTAAAATATAAAGCTATTTTTACATTGTTATTTCAAAAAAGTCAAAAAATTTTTCCCCGAAGTAATTTATTTTAAATAAATCCAGATAAATATTATTATATTTCCCTACACAATTATATTATTTCGATATAACTAAAATTACAACTAGTTTCCAATTAACTATCTTACTAATCCACGGAAAATAATTGCCACATGTATTACTTCAACGATTACATAAATTAAATTTCCCCAATTCTATTTTATTAAAAGCTATTTATCCACATATAAAACAACCAACACATTCAAATCCATAAATTTACTTTTAATGGATGAAATATACGATGCTATTACTTTTTGTTACACTATTTGAAAAAGCAAAAAAGGAGTCTCCATGAATAGAAAAAATAGAAAAATATTTATTTTACACGAAATTTATGGCGTGAATGACTTTATCCAAGAACAGGCTGTTGCATTTATCGATGAGCATACTGAAGTAGAATGTGTCCATCTTTACTCAGATGAAAAATGTTTCTCCTATGCGCAGGAAAAAGAAGCTTACCTGTATTTCACAAATGAAATTGGCTTCGACACTCCAGTAGAGAAGCTGGTTAAACAACTAAGAGTCGCCATCCAACAATATGACAAAGTAATTGTAATTGGCTTTAGTGTAGGCGCAACTATTGCTTGGCAACTTTCTACACTGCCGCTGCATCGCGTTGTTTGTGTCTATGGCTCGCGAATTCGTCAATATCTTGACCTACAGCCAAGCTGCCCTACACTCATTGTTTTACCAAGTCTTGAAAAAAGTTTCAATGTTCAAGACATGAAAAACGCACTAAACCACATACATTTTGTACAAACTATTCAATTCGCTGGTGAGCATGGATTTATGGATTGTCATAACGTAACATTTCATCGCGAGAGTGCTATTCAGGCACACATGTCTATAAAAAATTTTTTATAAATCTATTATCTGGTGGAGGCTATCACTTTGAATCAACAGCAACTTTTAGAAATCGATCCTTACACTGAATCAGGAAATGTCATCTATCCAAGCTTTCAACTTCCTTTACATACAGGAGCGATTATCGGTATTTATACGGATGTAACGAAAATTAATACTTTGATGCACTGGTTTACAAAACAAGGAGATACATATACACATGTACGTGAGAGTGCATTATATGAACGACTTACTGTAAGCGAATATATACTTTTTTCTATGAAGCTTTTTACAGCGCCTCTGCACAATAAAGAGGAGGCATTAAAGCTGTTTTCTTTATCTGACCAAAAAAACAATAAGGTTCATAAGCTTCAAAATGGGGAAAAACAACGTTTGAAATTGTTACATACATATCTCAGTGCAGCACCCATTCAAATTATCGAGGAGCCCTTTCAAAACTTAGATGAATTTTCAAAGCAAAATGTACTTCAGCTTTTGATGGCCCTTCAAAAACAAGACAAGACAATTGTTTTACTGTCAAACAACTTGGAGGATTTAATTATTTCGTGTAACGAAATATATAGATTGGATGCGTTAGGTTTACATGCACTTGATGTGAAAGAGGATGAAATTGAAATAATTTCCACCCCTATTGAAAATGCACCCATAAGGCTTGATAAAATCCCAACAAAGAAAAATGACAAAATCATTTTGTTTAATCCCCCTGAAATTGATTACATTGAAAGTGTGGAAGGTATTGTTTACGTTTATGTTGCGGGCGAAGCCTATCCTTGCACATTATCGCTCAATGATTTAGAACAGAAATTGACACCATTCGGCTTTTTTAGAAGCCATCGATCTTATATCGTTAATTTACAAAAAGTACGTGAAATCATTACTTGGACTCGCAATAGCTACAGCCTAGCTTTAAACAGTAACGAAAAAACGATTGTACCTTTGTCGAAAAATAAGCTAGCAGATTTAAAGGATATCCTCGGAATATAGTAGATTTCCCAGGAAATAAACGACTCCTGTCACATAGCTATTTCTCCACTGATGGGCATTTTTCTGCCTTTCACCTGTGATTTAATGTCTTGTTCAGCATTATCCATTAAAGTGAAGACATCAACAACACACAGGAGGTTTGAACATGGAGACAGTGATTGATGTTCAGCATTTGAAAAAATCATTTAATAAGGAAGTAGCATTACAGGATGTTTCATTCTCTATTCAAAAAGGAGAAATTTTTGGATTCCTTGGACCAAGCGGCTCCGGTAAAACGACAACCATTAAAATTTTGACAGCACAAACTGAAAGTAGCGCAGGAAATGTTTCTTTATTTGGTCGCCCTGCTAATGCAATGAAACAAAGTCATAACAGAAAACGGTTTGGTATTTTAACAGATAACAGTGGACTTTATACGAGACTTTCAATTGAAGAAAATTTATTACTCTATAGTAATTTATATCAACTTTCTAGTTCGGCCGTAAAAGAAGCATTAGATTTTGTCAATTTGTATCCTGAGCGAAAAAAGAAAATCAGTCAGCTATCTAAGGGGATGATTCAGCGTGTTACACTTGCCCGTGCGATTATGCATAAACCAGAATTATTATTTTTAGATGAACCAACTTCTGCACTAGATCCTGTAAATACACAACATATTTATAATGGGTTACGCAAGTTAAATGAAATGGGCACTACAATCTTTTTAACAACACATGATATGAGTGAAGCCGAGATACTTTGTGATCGTGTAGCCTTTTTACATCAAGGAAAAATTCGTGCTATCGGTTCTCCAAAGCAATTAAAAAAAGAATTCGGGGATGATTCCATTACAGTAGAATTGCAAAATGGAGAGAGTACAACGATTCAAAAAGGAGCACAAGATGCACAGAAACTGTATTCTTGGATGAAATCAGAAGAAGTTGTGCGCATTTTTACAAACGAGCCAACATTAGGTGATATTTTTATGCAAATAACAGGGAGTGATTTAGTATGAACATTTCAATGACACGTATTCAAGCCATTTTTATGAAGGATTACAAGGAGTTTTCACGTAATTATGCAGTATCGACGATGGTATTACTACCACTTATTTTAGCCTTTCTTTACAAGAAAATAGGAGTAAACGATATAAGTTCCTACTTTTTACCAATAAATTTGACATTTGCTGTTGTAACGGCTTATGTACAATGTTGCTTAATCGCTGAAGAAAAGGAGAAGAATACGCTCAGAAGTTTGATGCTATCTCCTGCCTCGCTTGCAGATATTTTAATAGGAAAAAGCTTATTTGTCTTTATTGTTTCTCTTATTGTTGTAACCATGACTATTTTTCTTATCGGCTATAATCCTGCTAGCGTTGTCATTTTAGCCATTGCACTAGTGCTTTCTACAATTTTTTATATTGCTTTAGGAACACTATGTGGATTATTTGCAAAAACAATTATGGAAGCATCCATTATCGTGCTACCTGTCATGTTTATTTTCTCATTCGGACCGATTGCTTTAGCGTTTTCCACTACTTATCCAATCTTAAAAGTTGCCGAGTGGCTACCAAGTTCTCAACTGGTCATTCTAGGAGAAGCTTTGGAAAGTAACTACACAACAATGGGTGTGCTAATTCCATTGGCTACAATCGTCATATGGTCACTATTAACTTGGGTTGTCACAGGATTTATCTATAAAAAAAGAATGGTCGATTAATGACCATTCAGATTGACAAAAGGTATTCGGAATAAATACATGCCGAATACCTTTTGTCATTTTAACAGAAATAGGAGTTACAAATAGCCCCTATTAACGACAGTAGTACGCTACGAGCAACTATTTCCTGCCATTTTTGAACTTTGCCATGTCCAATTAGCTAGCTTCTTCAAATTCAAGGCAGCAAATACACGTTCAATTTTCCATGAGTCCACCCGGTCTTGATTCAGCTCTTCTTGACGTTTTGCCTCATATACACGCGTTTCCTTGCACACGATTTTCTTTTAAATTTATGCCGTTTCGCACGCGCTTTCACATGTATCGAATCAATAAAGACATGGTCAGCGCTCCATAATCCTTGATCCGCAATTTCTTTAAAATGCGATAGAAAATCTGTTCAAATATAACTGAGTCTTGAAAACGACATTCTATTTACCGATAGACGTACACTAGTTGATTGGAGTGCAGGCGGCTACTTCTGCGGGAATAGCATGAGCGAAAAGCGTCCGCCGTAGCGCAAATCAACGGGTTTATATAGATACTTCTTTTTCTATTAATATAGTAACTGTTGTTCAAGTTTCTCAATTTCTTCTAGTGTATCGGCGTACCAAACACCAACAAATCTTGATTGTACTGGCTCGGCAAAATAATCTCCATCATAAAAGGATAACGGAAATAGAACGCCCTGATTTACGAAGTTCTCTATTTTTTGAAAGAATGCTCCATTTTCTTTAATGTCTTTTGCTGCATAAGAGGTGAATTTATTGATTGGCTTCCCAAGTGCCTCATGGAACATCAGCATGGAAGTAGAGCCATTTTGGCGGAAATTCAAATCAATCGCCTGCACATCCCCAGCCTCTGTTACTATCAAATCAAAGCCCGCTACGCCCACAAAGCCCTCTGCAACACCTTGTTCCATAATATGTCGGCCTACTTCAATTACTTTTTCTGGTACTTCATCCACAATGACATTTCCTTCATAAATACCATTGTCATCTGTCATTTGTTGAGAAGCCCCTAAATATTGAATACCTAACTCCCCTGAATAAGCAAACTGACAGCTAAAATTGTCCTTTGCCTGCAATAGCTCTTCAATAATAATACTGTCAGTACCTGTCATACGAAATTGCCGTAAACCCTCTGTTAGCTCATCTTTATTTTGGCAAATGATGACCCCATACCCACCAGAGGTTGGAGAATCATCTCCAGGCTTCAACACAACAGGAGGCTGCCAATTTTTGATCGCATCTGAAAGTTTGTAAAGTTCTACATTTAAACGACTTGGCACAAATTTACTATCAATTAAATGATCAATGTAGGCCTTTGTATTTAACTTATTAAATTTTTCAGCGTCCATCCAATAACAATCGCGAGTCATGTGCTCTATCTCATGTAAATATTGACAGACAATCGTCTTCCCTTCATCACACCAAGTTTGGATATGGGCTAAGTATTCTTCTTGTGTTTCATAAGTATATGGTTGCTCCACCCAAGGTAAACCTGCCAAATCATGAAGCTTCTGTGCTTTATCACTCTGTGTTGCTCGATGGACTAACACTGGTATATCCGCAATGGCCACTTCCCTTGAAGTCAATGCATCTAGTTTATGTGCATCATCCATCATCCATGGATTATCACTATACGGTGTACGTGGCGTATAAACAGCGTTCTCACCATAAATTTGTCGTAATGTTAATTTAGGTTCCATATAGATTACTCCCTTTCAAGTCATAAATAGTTTTCAAGTAATCTACCCCTAAACCACAGTACTCACACTTTAATGGGAGAAACCTAGCTTAATCGATTAGAAATTATCCATTTTAATCCATATATTTAGTTGTTTAAACTAGTATTTACTTAATTAATTCTCCCAAATGTCTTTTCACTTCGGGCCATTCTTCTAAAGTGATGCTATACATCACTGTATGACGAGCTGTACCATCCTTGCGAATCATATGGTTGCGCAGAACACCTTCTTTTGTCGCTCCAATACGTTCAATCGCCCGTTGAGAACGTAAATTTTCTAGGTCTGTCTTTATTTGTACACGTTGTAAATCGAGCACTTCGAAGCAATATTGTAATAATAAGTACTTGCAGTTTGTATTGACAGCTGTGCGCCAAAAAGTAGGTGTAATCCATGTATTCCCTATTTCGAGACGTTTGTGCTTGTCGTCAATATCCATAAAGCGCGTTGAGCCTACAATTTTTCCCGAGCGTTTTTCCACAATAGCAAATGGAAATTCTTTTTTCTTCATCTTCTCCGTTAAAGCTTTGTCCACAAAGTTATGCACATCACTCTCCTGTTCAATCGTTGTGGACAAATACGACCAAATCTCTGGAAAACTCCCAGCAGCTAATACCCCTGAAACATCTTCTTTTGTTATGGGTTTTAATAATACAATGGCATTTTCCAATGCTGTAAATTGCATCTCTTTCACTCCTTTTTCAATTATTTAACTTCAATTTTGATATGATGAATATAACCAATTTAACAAAACAACACCATACCAGGAGGTTTAATAGCATGGAACTTTCTATATCATTCTTTGGAAATTCCCCAAAATATGTACAAATATATGAGCAAATTAAACAAGCAATTCTCATGAAAAAGCTATCTCCACACGAACAATTACCTTCAAAACGTATGCTAGCCAATACACTCAATGTCAGTATCCATACCATTAAAGAAGCATATGAGCAGTTGCTTGCAGAAGGGTATATTTATAGTAAAGAGCGCTCAGGTTACTTTATTGCTTCCTTCGAGTTTGAGTGGCTACAACTACCGAAAAAAGAAAAGCCCGCTCCCCTAAAAACAACTATAAATACTATTAAATTTGATTTTCACAATGGACATGTAGACAAACAGGCTTTTCCATTTTCGACATGGCATAAATTAATGAAAAAACACTTCCATGCAAATAATTTATCAATCAGTCCTTGGCAAGGCGAAGATATATTACGAGAGAAAATTGCCCAGTATGTTGGACGTTCAAGGGGCGTTATTTGTGAAGCATCGCAAGTGTTTGTGTATAGTGGTACACAAACACAGCTACAGGCCCTTTGTCATTTTTTTGGTCAACAATCGCATGTTGGCTTAGAGGAGCCTGGTTTTAAAAGAGTACGTGCCACTTTGCATCAATGTGGTTTACCGATTCATGCTATTCCTGTTGATAACTCAGGTATCACGGTACCGAAAGAAGTAGTCCACATGTTATACACAACGCCGGCTCACCAGTTTCCACTTGGTATGGTGATGTCGATTGAAAGGCGGACAGACCTCTTACAGTGGGCGACATCAAATGAGGCATTTATCATTGAAGATGATTATGATTCGGAATATCGCTACAAGGGGCTTCCTATTCCCTCTCTTGCGAAACTGGATCAACTACAGCGAGTCATATATTTTGGCACATTTTCAAGAATTCTCATTCCATCCCTGCGCATTAGTTATATGATTTTACCGAAGTCACTTGCCGAGGCATTCACTATTTTCAACCAAGAACAAAGGTCTACTGTCTCTAAAATAGATCAGCTCATACTCGCTGATTTCATTGAACAAGGATTATTCGAAAAGCACCTTGCTAAAATGCGCACCATTTATCGCAAAAAACAACAGGCATTATTAACTGCCATTAGCACCTATTTCTCCAAAGAGTTTAAAGTAATCGGGGAAAAATCTGGTTTACATATTATTATAGAATTACCAAAGAGGCTCTCTGAATATGAAGGGCTTCAACGTGCTCAGTCAACTGGAATTAACGTATATCCTTGTTCTACTTCCTTTCAGCACTCTTCTGAAAATGCCATGATTATTATTGGCTATGGTGGTTTAAGCATACAGCAAATTGAAGAAGGGATTGCTTTGCTCGCTAAAGCATGGCAATAATTCACACGCATTTGTTGCGAGTAAAAACTCCACGGACTTTTAAAATTGCCATAAATGCTAGAAAACGAAACCTTTTATATTATTTATCGTATTCTATTTAAAGTGAGCTTTAAACAATGGGAAATGTAGGATAAATGCACAGATAAGGGGAATCGGCTATTTGGAGAAGAAAGAAGAATTAGAAATTCAGTTACAAACCATTCAAGCATGGGAGAAAGATCAAAAGGGGTTATGGTTTTGGGAGAAACTAGGGCGTATACCGTTTAAAATATTAGATAAAATGACACCGGCTTTCATTCAAAATAAAATAGCTGTATTGGTCGATGAATTAGGAAACTATATTCAATCTGGTGGAAAGTATTTAATTAACGAGCACTCAATGCTTCAAAAAATACGCAATGCCTCTTCCTATAAAGATATTTTTACCATTTCGGATGTTGGTAAAATGCCTTTAGAAGACATGATTACCCTGAGTGACAAGCTTCAAAATGACCGGGTCAAGCTTGCAACAGTACAAGGTGCCTCTACTGGCATTGGTGGCATCTTTACGATGGCTATTGATATTCCTATGATCTTAGGCATGTCACTAAAAACACTGCAAGAGATCGCACTTATTCATGGCTATGATCCGAATGAAAAAATTGAGCGTATTTTCATTGTAAAATGTTTACAATTTTCTTCTGCCGATATTGTTGGAAAGGAAGCTATATTAGAAGAACTTTCTTCTATGCATAAAGATAGTAATGCATCTGAAAATATGATTTCGCAGCTGCAAGGTTGGCAGGAAGTATTTTTTACCTATCGTGACCAAATGGGTTGGAAAAAGCTATTTCAAATGATTCCAATTGCTGGCATCATCTTTGGTGCATATGCTAATAAAGGAATGATTCAAGATGTTGCTGAAGCAGGTACTATGCTCTATCGAAAAAGACGAATCTGTGAAAAATTAACTGAACTTGAAAATCTTTAAAACAATTTGAACAATTTGCATCGTTAACTGAACATGAATAGTAGTTAGCTGAACCAGAAATAAGTGTAATAGCGTGATCTATCAATTATTAAAATACTATCGAGGAGTGATATTATGGCAACAATGTCTACCTTATCTGAAGCTACCCGATTTTTTAATGAACAATTTCCCGAAGGCAGTTCTTATAATTCAAGATACTCTCAAGTTTCTGCAATACGTTCTGGTTCCAATGGTCAAGATGCAAATTTACGCTTTCAAAGGTTGGGTAACCAGCTACAGTTCTTAGCAAGTTTATATGATAAATTAACAGCTTCGTCCATCCTTAAAGAAAGTGTTAAAACGGCAATTCTTGCTACATTAACTGCGATGGAGGATTTAAAGAACAGTGCTGGTCAATCACTCCTTCTTAGCAATGCTAACTTAGGCGGTTCTCCCTCTGGTGGCATTGTCTTAGCAGGTTTAGTCATAACTCGTACAGGTGTTTATCATGATTTAGATACAGCAAATAGAAATCGAGTAGCCTTAGCCACAGATTCTTTAGCAAATCAAATTACCTCTTGGATGGATAGTTCTTCAAACCCAAGCTACAACGCTTTAGAGGATACGGTTAGTTGTTGGAGAAATCAAAGATTTGCTAACTTTGCTGTGAATGGCCCTATTCTTCACGTAGGGGGTCTAGGCTTATACTTAGATCTTTTAGCGAATTATAGTTCAGCTTCTTCATTCCCAAAATATCAAACACTTTATAATTACGGCGCTTACGTCATGGATAAATGGGCAACTTTAGACTCTTCTGGAACGCAAGCTTCACTTGCTATTGGTGGTTTACTTTCAATAAATTCTGGTCGCAAGTTCTTCCCTTCATCAGGATATAATGCGTATGTAGGAATGGGGTTAGCTTGGCTTGCCCATGGTGTTGCATATACAGGCAACCTTGGTACTATTCCTGATTCTCGCTTACTGTGTGATTCAAAAAAAATAAACAATTTTTATAGAAATGTTTTTCATTCTCAAGCTAACATGAAAGCTTATGAAATCAGTGAACCAGCAGATTTTACTGGTGGAAAATTAACTGAAGATACGATTCTTGCAGTTGTTGAACTAGGTTATACTAGAACTGAGATAGATCAGTTACTTGCTGGTCATGTTGATAGTTCGACGGGCTATCTTTATACACTTTCTTGGAACGGTGACTCCGCTTTTTTAGTAGCACTGGACAGGGCTGTTCGAACTGCTGGGGAAACGGTGTTTTTAGAAACTGAAGCGACTGATGGCTCATCAGTCATTATTGCCTATTCTCGCGTAGGAGAGGCTGCAGCACATAGAGCTATGGCTGGATTTGCCGGTATGCTACAACGAGGTATCCCAACAGTAACTGATGGGAAGTAATGTAATACAGACAGATAGGATGACTCCGGCACTAACCGTGGTCATCTTATCCCCTCTTAAAGATTAATTAACATTCTTTTATTAAACGGACTTTTTTTTGCATACAACACGTTGCACAGCATATTTTCTCATTATTAAAAGATGAAAATTTCCAAGTACCTATTGCTAAGGTTTTTGTTAATTCCATGACCCTCTGTATAATCATTGACTCAGGCACTAAAATTATCATACATCCTGTGGGATTTTAAAGACCATTTGCTACCACATATTCTGCATATGCGCCGTTTTTCGGAAAGGCAATCACACACTCTCCATTTTTAAATAAACTACTATTATCAAAAACTTACTCTATCTCACCAGCAACATCTAAATCAAGAATCATTGGGAAATTTGCCTTGGCTTTATTCCCTGTTCGATTTTTAATATCCGCAAAATTAACACTCGTATACGTTGTACGAATTAACACTTCCCCTGCCGAAATAGTAGGTTTTGGACATTCAACATACTTAAAACAGACGTTGGCCCAAATTCATTAATAGTCATAGCCTTCATAATCCCACTCCTCCCTGTTATAGTTAAATTATAAAATAAAAAGGGATACATTTACATTTTAATATATGGGGGAAGTTCGAATGAATAGAAAGCCTAGAAAAGAAAAATATAATGGCCTAACTTACAACTTTTTTGAATTAAATAATGATAAAATCTGCTTCATGTTTTCTGGCACTGGTTACACATATGAAAAACCTCTTCTATACTATTCCACAGCATTAATGCTTGAGCTTGGCTATGATGTCGTGCAAATCTGTTATTCTTTTGGACAGCAACAATTGGAACAAGAGCCAAAAGCCATTTCAGAAATGGTGTATAGTGCAACAAATCCTATTGTGACTTTCGTTTTAAACAACAAACCTTATCAAGAAGCAGTGTACATAGGGAAATCACTCGGGACTTTACCAATCGTAGATTTTTATATGCAACAGGATACATCATGCTCTTCTCGATATGTACTATTTACACCACTTCTTGCACTCAACCATATCGTACAAAATTTGCAAGATAAACATGCCTTTTTGGCAATTGGTACAGCAGATCCACATTTCTCAAAAGAAAAATTGGACCAGCTCAACTCCCACCATCTTGCAATTGTAGAAAACGCCAACCATTCTCTAGAATTAGTAAACAATACACTAACATCCATGACGCTTTGTCAGACGCTGTTAAAAGAATTACAAATATTTATGCAAAAATGATACAGCTCAGCAACAGTAATGTACGAAAGTAAAGATCTGTGCCGCTCACTTATCTGTTGAAAATTTTTACTTAAAGAACTTTACTTTATCAACATCTATCTAATCAAGTGATTTAATCAAGATATTTCGCTAGCTATTCCCCACAGATTTGTTTATTTCTTAGTTACTAATGCATCTATCAAGTAGTCACCTTACAAGATTAGCTGTATATTAGATGTATACATAGTCATTGTACGAAGGAGGTATTTTTTTGGTATCATCGAAGGATGTTGCAAAATATGCAGGTGTGTCACAAACAACCGTTTCGCGTGTGTTGAACACCCCTGAGTTGGTGAAAAAACCAACGCTCGATAAAGTAATGAACGCCATACAAGAATTGAATTACATTCCAAATGCACATGCGCGTTCACTTGTTCAAAATAAAACAGGTACCATTGTCCTTCTTTCTGGTCCGTTGCACAATCCTTTTTTCGTCGATACAACTACTGCAATCGTAAATTATGCGAATGAAATGGGCTACCGTGTTAATGTACAGTTTGTTAACGATAAAAAACTTTCTGAAGCTTATGCTACAGCAATTGAACATAAAGTAGACGGTATAATTTTGTCCTGTATTTTAATTGAAGATCCCTTTTTTGAGCAATTGAAACGAATGAATATTCCATTTATCACCTATAATCGCAAGCATAAAAACAATGAACATTTTGTTGAAATTGACAATTTTGAAGCAGGCTATTTAGCAGCGCAACATGTCATTAATCTAGGTCATAAACGGATTGCCTGGGTAGGTGGACCATTAACGGTTAGTACTTTTAATAATCGTTATCTTGGCTTCTTGCAAGCAATGCGAGATGCTTCTATAGACATTGCAGAGGCCTATATCTTTAATACAGACACCTCAAAATTGGATATTTCTCGTGCTTTTCAAACTTTAATGGCGCATCAACATCCCCCTACTGCCATATGTACTGGTGCTGATTCGCTCGCACTAAATTTATTAGACGATGCTATGCGGAACAATTTTGTAGTTCCTAAAGACCTGAGTATTATTGGAATAGATAACGTGGACTTAAGCCAACACGGAGCTATTCAACTAACGACAGTTGGTAGTATTTCAGAGCAAAATCTAGGTTTTATGGCAATAGAAAAATTAATTGAAATGATTGAAAATAAAAAAAATAGTTGCGTAAAAATTACGGAATCTGTTAAAGTGTTTGATAGAAGCACTACTCGGAAAATATAAAACAAACTTTCAATAAAGTTTGTTTTATATTTTATTACCAAATGAATACGTAACCATATCATTTTTTTATTACGTTAAATGGTTAAGCATACATATATTTATACATTAATTGATAGGGCATCCTTTTTTTATTCAAAAATGGTTACGTATTCATTGTAATTGTAAAGGGGCATGTTTCGTTTTATAGTTTTCTTATAATAAAGGGGTTATTTTTCACATTGAGGAGGAGAAATGTTTATGAAATGGAAAAATCGTAAGTACGGCGAAGAATCGCCTTATATTCCAGCGGGTCCTTTTAAAATCCGCTTGCCTTTTATTCACTATCGTTTTGAATGGCCAGATTATGTACAAGGGTTGTTAATGTGTGCTGTTGATTTGTCTGCAATTCCATTATTAACGACTTTACTCGGCATGCCATTCGAAGTAGCTTTAGCGATTATTGTATTAAATGGTTTGTTTTACTTAACGCATCACTTATTAGGGGATCCAGCAGTACCAGGCTGGATTACACCGGCAATTCCGCTTATTACATTGTATTGTCAGCAATTCCCTGAAGGTCCTGAACGTGTTCATGCGCTCATAGCCTTTCAGATGACACTCGGTTTGTTATCCATTTTCCTAGGTGCTACTGGCTTAGCCCAACGCGTCGTACGCCTAATCCCACCAGCAATGAAATCCGGCATTATTCTTGGTGCTGGACTTGCAGCTGTTATTTCGGTCTTCCAAGTTGGTGGACGATTTGAGACATTCCCATGGACAATCTCTATTGCAATCGGCATTGGATTTTACTTATTATTCTCAAAACATTTCTCCATTTTCCATAAACGAAACGCATTATGGGCAACTATTGCCAAGCTAGGAATTTTCCCAGTTATTCTTATTGCCGTTATCATTGCCCCCCTGTTCAGAGAGGCACCTTGGCCGTCTATTCAATTCGGGTTTTCAGCGCCAGATTTTATAACGCTTTGGAATGACTACACCGTATTTGGTTTAGGCTTACCACCATTCATGATGTTTATTACAGGCCTACCTACTGTATTAGCAACATATATCGTACTATTTGGTGATGTCTTACAAAATAAGGTATTGGTAGAAGATGGGTCAGCAGTTCGACCAGATGAAAAGCTTGAGTATAGCCCAAGTCGAGCACATTTAATCTTTGGTATACGTAATTCATTTATGAGTGTTTTAGGTCCTGGTAACGATGTGTGGACCTACTTGGTCAGCTATGCAAGTTGTTATGATTGAGCGCTACAAAAAGGGGCGTAAGGCAATGGACTCTTTCTTCGGTGGAATCGGCTCCTTCCGATGGGGGACAAATACAGGTTTACTACTATTACCGATTGTCAGTCTAGTTGAACCAATTTTAGGTGTCGCACTAGCACTAACACTCTTAATTCAAGGTTATGTCAGTGTAAAAGTTGGAATTTTAGAGGCAAGAAGCCAAACAGATTTAGGGATTGCGGGTATTATTGCAGCTGTACTTTGTATTAAAAGCGCAGCATGGGCATTCGCAGTTGGTATTATTTTATGTTTATTGATTTATGGCAAAGACTTCTTTAAAGGTGAAGTCGACAAGACATTTACGAAAGACCAGTTGACTCAAGACGAAGCTTAATGATGGAAGGATGATTAGATGAAAAAGCAATATTATGTGAATGGTGAATGGAAAACTGCAAATCATTTTGCAGAGCTGCACTCCCCTTACTCTAAAGAGGTTATTGCCGAAATCTCTCAAGCTACACGTGAAGATGTTGAAGATGCAATTCAGTGTGCCTATCATGCAAATTCCGCAATGGCTGCATTAACAGCTTACGAGCGCGCAGCTATACTTGAACATATCACACAGCTCTTTATTGAACATCGTGTGAAGGCTGCTGAAATAATCGCCCTTGAAGCAGCGAAGCCTTTGCAATATGCATTAGGCGAAATTGATCGCACAATTGAAACCTATAAATTTGCAGCTGAAGAAGCGAAACGTCTTACTGGTGAAATGATTCCAATGGATGCAGCAAAAGGTGGTGCTGGGCGATTTGCCTATACGATTGAACAGCCTTTAGGTGTTATTGGTGCTATCACGCCATTTAATTTCCCGCAAAATTTAGTGGCACATAAAGTAGGCCCTGCTATTGCAGCGGGTAACACGATTGTCTTAAAGCCCGCTTCTCAAACGCCACTTTCTGCGCTATTTTTAGCAGAGCTAATTAATCAAACTGCCCTACCGAAAGGGGCTTTCAATGTCTTAACAGGTAGTGGTAAAACTGTCGGAGACGCACTTGTAGATAGTGACAAAGTTAAAATGATTACATTCACAGGTAGTCCTGCAGTTGGTATTGGCATTCGTGAAAAAGCAGGCCTAAAGAAGGTTGCCCTAGAATTAGGCTCCAATGCAGGTCTTATTATAGATCGCAATGTAGACTTAGATGAAATCGTGCCTAAGTGCGTTATGGGGGCTTTTTCAAATCAAGGTCAAGTATGTATTTCATTGCAGCGCGTATATGTATTAGATGAATTATTCGAGGCGTTTACTGAAAAATTCACAGCTGCAACAAAACAATTAAAGATTGGTAATCCTCTTGAAGACTCAACAGATATTTCTGCAATGATTCATCCTGATGAGCAAGATCGTGCTATGAACTGGGTGCAAGAGGCAACCCAAGCTGGAGCAGAACTTCTAACTGGTGGCACTGTTGAAAATGGTGTATTTTTACCAACCATTTTAACGAATGTAGCCTCTACATTAAAAGTTTCATGCCAAGAGGTTTTCGCACCTATCATCATCATCAATCGTGTTTCTTCTATTGAAGAGGCTATATCAGCTATTAATGATTCGAGCTATGGCTTACAGGCGGGCATTTTCACAAAGGATATTCAAACAGCCTTTACTGCTTCCAAGCAGCTTGAAGTGGGCGGTGTTATCATTAATGACATTCCCACATACCGTGTCGATCAAATGCCATATGGCGGTGTTAAGGAAAGTGGTACAGGTAAGGAAGGTTTAAAATACGCAATTCATGAAATGACAGAAACAAAATTGGTCGTTTGGAATCAGCAATAAGGAGTGGCTATTATGTCTGAAAAAATTACATTTGCCCCTATTAGCTATACAGGCTGGGGTTCATTATCTCATCTATTAGATGAAGTAAAACGTTTTAAAGCAAGTAAAATATTAATAGTAACCGATCCTTTTCTTAAGGATATAGGTCTGACAAATCAGGTGACAGAGCCGTTAGAGGCTGAAGGTTACCCCATCGAAATTTATACAGAAGTTGTTCCTGAACCACCATTAGCAATTGGGGAAAAATTAGTTGCTCATACACGTGACAATGCTTTTGATTTAGTCATTGGAGTGGGCGGTGGTAGTGCACTGGATTTAGCAAAATTAGCTGGTGTACTTGCATCACATGAAGGCGATGTCGCAGATTATTTAAATTTAACAGGTACAAAACAAATCACGGAAAAAGGAATTCCTACGATATTAATTCCCACAACTTCAGGAACAGGCTCAGAAATTACGAATATCTCTGTGCTTTCTCTTGAAACAACAAAGGATGTGGTGACGCATGACAACTTATTAGCTGATGTTGCCATTGTCGATCCTGCCCTGACTATTTCTCTACCACCGAAAGTAACTGCCGCAACTGGCGTTGATGCTTTAACACATGCAGTAGAATCTTATATTTCTAAAAATGCTAGCCCTGTTTCAGATGCTTTGGCATTACAAGCTATTCGCCTAATTAGTAATTCGATTCGAACAGCTGTTGCGAATGGCCAAGATAAACAAGCACGAACTGATATGAGCTACGGTAGTTATCTTGCAGGGATTGCCTTCTTTAACGCCGGTGTAGCTGGGGTCCATGCACTTGCTTACCCTCTTGGTGGTCAATTTCACATAGCACACGGTGATTCCAATGCAGTATTACTTCCTTATGTAATGGGTTATATTCGCCAAAGTTGTGAAAAACGAATGAAAGACATTTATGATGCAATGGGCTTTAGTTCAGTAAATATTTCTCAGGAAGAAGCATCCTATAAATGTGTAGCAGAATTAAAACGTTTAGTTGAAGATGTGGGTATCCCTTCTTCCTTAAAAGGCTTTAACATCCCAGAAGATGCTTTACAAAGTCTAACAAATGATGGAATTGAACAACGTCGTATTTTAGCACGAAGTCCAATGCCTTTATTAATAGAGGATATTTATACGATTTACAAAGCTGCTTTCGACGGCATAATTGTAGAACCTTCGAAATAGGTGACAAATAAAGGGGCCGTTTAATAAGTCCTTCTACAATGTGAAAATATAATAAGAATCTGCTCGTGTTCTGCGCGTAAGCAGCAAGTCTCCTCGACGTTCAGCGTCTATAAGGATTCTTGCCTTGCTTACTTATCGCGGAAATCCGGCAGATTCTTTTTTATGGGTCAACTGCCGTAACGCTCCGCTACAACTTCGCTCTTTAAGTGGCATGAAGACTAAAGTCGTCACGTCCTGTGGCAACGCCTTCGAGACCAACACCTGTTGCTGTCGCTTCGCTTTCGCACATAAAACACCTGTTGCCCTGATGTGGCTCACGCCTTGCCCGCGAAAAGCGTCCACCGTAGCGGAAATCAACGGGTTCAAAAAAAAAAAAGACTTTAGACAAACTCAAAAAATTGAGTTTGTCTAAAGTCTGACGCTCCCCCCATATTGGGGAGAGCGTTTTTTAAGACTCAATCTTAGTATGCTAAGCCAAATAAAGCTTTGATATGTGTAAGATAGCGAATGTTAGACGCTTCTTTCATTAGTGTAGCAGGAAGTCCTTTAAGTTGCGTATTGTTAGCACCCACTGTTGCTACAGCATCTTTGCGACCTAAGCTTGCAAGTGTACCAGAGTTAACTGCTGAGAATGGCTTCAACTCTTGGTTTTTGTATTGTGCGAATAAGTTGTAACCAGCGCATTCACCCATTTGCCATGCAACTTGTGCAGTTGGCGCGTAAAGTGGACGTCCACCGTCAGCTGGTAATGCAACAGATGCGTCACCGATTACGAATACATCAGCATGTGATGTAGATTGTAAGAAATCGTTAATAGTTGCTTTACCGCGGTCAGCAGCAAGACCTGATTCACCTACTAGTGGAAGTGGAGCTACTCCTCCAGTCCATACAAGTGTGTTTGCAACGAGTGGCTCGCGATCTTTAAGTGAGATTACATTACCGTCAACGCCAGTAACTGGTGTACCTGTAATGAATTCAACACCACGTTTTGTTAAGCTTTCAGTAGCGCGCTCAATAAGCACATCTGGAAGTACTGGTAAGATTTTCGGACCAGCCTCAACAAGTTTGATTTTAAGGTCAGCAAAGTTAACGCCGTGTTTTGCTGCAATTTTAGGGAAGTTGTCCACGATTTCGCCAACGAGCTCGACACCTGTTAAACCGCCACCACCGATAACGATTGTTGCATCCGCTTCATCTTTAGACTGTGCGTATGCTTTAATGCGGTCTTCGATATGTTTGTTGATTTTGTTTGCATCGTTTACTGATTTAAGAACCATCGAGTTTTCTTCTAATCCTGGAATACCAAAGAAACCTGTTTGACTACCTAGTGATACTACTAAAGTATCATAAGGTAATGTGTAACCAGTGTCTAAGTCTACTTTTTTAGTGTCTACGTTGAATTTTGTTACTTTTGCAATCTCTAGATTAATATCTAAACCTTTGAAGATTTTTTTAAGTGGTAATGCTACAGCACCCTCTGCAATAGTTCCCCCAGCTAAACGGTGAAGCTCTGTGATGATTTGATGTGTTGGAAATTGGTTAACTACTGTAATTTTAGCTTCATCAGCTGATAAATACTTACGTGCAGTTAATGCAGTTAAAACACCAGCGTAACCAGCACCTAAGATGACGATTTCTTTTGACATTATTAATTAATCCTCCGTCCTTACGAATTAAGTGTATCTCTAGTCTTATTTAGATTGACGTTCAGCGTTTACTTGTAAAAAAGCATTTACAAAACGGAAAACACCTTGAACTTGAGGGTCTTTTAGCATTTTTACAAGACCAAATAAACCGATAACTTCTTGGCTTTCAGCAGCACGGTCTTTCGCTTCAATTGCAGTAGCTGCAAGATTTTTAGCTGTATCGACAACTGGACCAGCCATTTCTGTAACAGCACCAACAGTATCATTTTTTAGAACTTCATCTGTTGCAACTGCTTGTGCAAACTCATATGATTTTGTTAGTAACGTCATCATTTCAGTTAACTTTGGTAGTTGCTCAACTAAAGTTGTTAGAGATTCTTGTACCTCAGGCTTTAATAGTTGGTCTAGTACATCTAGTTGTTCTTGACTCACAGTTAATTGTTCAGATTGTGCTTGGTTATTCGTTTCTGACATTTTGAACTCTCCTTTGCCATCACTATTACTATTTTTATATTACTTCCATGTAAAAAAGACCATTAAGCGATCTCTTAACAGTCGTTACAGCGGATATCTTACACATTCACCAGTCACAAGGGCTGGATAGCAGTTACTATCATTAGTTATTACAATGTTAACTTCATTTTGCAAAAAGCACATCACAATTCCATCCTTATCTTGTCTTGGTGACATTATAATCTTCATTATAAAGCTGTTTGTACATTATTTCAATCAGCTAAATCACAATTTCGACAATATTTTCGAGATTCATTGATTTTGTCAACTATTTGTTGTTGATAAAGATATCTTTTTGTCCATTTTGTTAAAAAATACAAATCCATAATTCTCTTTTTTTAGCCGATGCGGTAATAAATATTTTACATGCAATAGTAATATATTTTACTTTTTCCAAAAAAACATTCAACTAGCAAAACTTATGACAACTTTTGAACAGACAGCCAGAAAAAATCAACAATCTCTTTTGCAGCTTCGGTTTCTGTTTGAAATAGTCGCTTACCTTCTCCATCTTTAAAATAGCCAACTGATATGATCGCCATAAAGGTATGTGCAAAAAATTGAGCATCTCCTTTGCGAATTGTCCCCTTGTCCATTTCACTTTGCATCGCGTACTCAATAGTTTTATACATTTCATTTTCCGAGGTATGAACTTTTTTTAATTGTATTTCTGTTAAATTAATTGTGGCTTCCCGCATAAAGTTTTTCATATCAATATCCAATGTTGCAGATAAATGTATTTCGACTAGTTGCTCTAATCGCTCTTTAAATGATGTAGGCTGCTCTAATATCTGTATAATATGTAGCCGTATTCTTTTCATCATTTCGATTAATGCCGAGGTATATAACTCCCCTTTAGTCGGGTAATAGTAATAAATAGTTGCTTTAGTAACATTACATGCTTTCGCTACATCGTCCATTGAAACATTCTTATAGCCATCTTTTATAAAAAGTCTTGTTGCAGTCTCGAGTACAAGATCTTTAGTTGGTTTAGCATTGTCATCATGGCGAGGCCTTCCTAGAACACGCGGTGATTGTTTCAACAAGTTCGCCCCCTTATAACGTATTATTTTTAGACATAGTATAACATATCAATAATTATCAGTTGATTAATTAACCTTCTGGTATATATAATTAATACCACATACAAGGAATGGAGGTTCATGTCATGCAAAAACACCCCCTCGAGCAATGGGGCGCAATGGTCGCAAGCAAAAAAGGTCGATTGTTAGCAATCACCCTGTGGGTATTACTTGTTGTTGTCCTATCTTTTGCTTGGCCACAAATAAATAGTATCGAAAGTGAATCAGGTAAAAACCTGCCAGAATCAGAAATGTCTGAGCGAGCGGCATCTATTATTGCCGAAGAATTTCCAAATGATGCCGGTACACCCCTGTTACTTGTCTGGCATCGTGAAAATGGTCTAACTACTGATGATTACTCAGCCATTCAAAATGTATACAAAGATCTAAAAACGAATCCTTTAGCGTACCAATCACTTGTTCCACCTTATGATGAAATGCCACCTCAGGCTTTTTTGGCATCTACATCTGAAAATGGTTCAACAATTGTTACACCTATTTTCTTTGAAAAAGACGTTGCTACTGATTTATTACAAGAAAGCCTAACTAATTTAACAAAAACAATGGAGAAGTATAACGCTCAATTAGATGAAGAGCTAACAAGTGATTCGCTCCATGTACGTTATTCTGGCCCTGTCGGCATTGCAACAGATGCTGTTAGCTTATTCTCGCAGGCTGATGTGAAGCTACTAATCGCAACTGTCATGCTTGTACTAGTGCTATTAATTTTAATTTATCGTTCTCCACTGCTTGCCATTATTCCACTAATCGTTGTAGGTCTTGCCTATGGTGTCATTAGTCCGACACTTGGTTTCTTTGCCGAGCAAGGCTGGATTGAGAAGGATTCACAGGCTGTGTCCATTATGACTGTATTGCTATTTGGTGCCGGAACAGACTATTGTTTATTTTTAATTTCGAAATACCGTGAAATACTGTTTGACTTTGAGGATAAGGCAACTGCAATGAAGATTGCTGTAAAAGAATCTGGCGGTGCCATTATGATGAGTGCTTTAACAGTGGTCATCGGATTAGCCACTCTTAGTTTTGCCCACTATGGTGCATTCCAACGCTTTGCTGTGCCGTTTAGTTTTGGCGTTTTAATAATGGGGATAGCTGCACTAGTTGTACTTCCTGCTATCCTTGTTATTATTGGACGTGTTGCCTTCTTCCCATTCACACCACGTACAGAGGAGTTGGCACGTAATAAGGGCAAAAAACAGCATAAGCCATCTCATAAAGTAAGCCGCAAAATCGGCCATTTCGTCACGCATAAACCTTGGGTCGTTATTGCGGTGACTGTTCTTTTACTAGGCGGTTTAGCAGCATTTGTACCACGTATTCAATATACATTTGATTTACTATCTTCTTTCCCAGAAGATATGCCCTCACGTGAAGGTTTTACTTTAATAGAAGAAAATTTTTCACCGGGTGAACTTGCTCCAGTTCAACTTGTAATTGATACGAAAGGAACAGCTATTAATATCCAACAGTCTCTCACTTCGCTACCTTATATCGATACTGTTGGAGATGTCCAAATTGGAGAGAAAAACGATTCCATTCAATTATACGAACTTTCATTTAATGCAAATCCTTATGCAAAAGAATCATTGGCACATATTCCAGAGCTTAAAGCTGAAGTTATAACTATACTTGAAAACGAAGGTATCAAAAATGCGGATAAGCAAGTATGGATTGGCGGAGAAACAGCAAGTCAATATGATACACAGCAAATTACTAAACGTGATGAATCGGTCATAATGCCTACAATGATTGCATTAATAGCCCTTTTATTATTTATCTACTTACGTTCTGTCACAGCAACAGTGTATTTACTGGCTACAGTCATCATTTCTTATTTCGGTGCACTCGGTGCAGGATGGCTTATTTTGCACCACGTCATGGGAGCAGAAGCGATTTCAGGAGCTATGCCACTGTATGCCTTTGTATTCTTAGTGGCACTCGGTGAAGATTATAATATTTTCATGATTTCAGAGATTTGGAAAAAACGCAAAAATGCAGATCATTTAACGGCGGTAGAAGAAGGCGTAGTTCATACAGGTAGTGTTATTACATCCGCTGGTCTTATTCTAGCAGGTACATTCGCTGTACTCGCAACACTACCGATTCAGGTACTTGTTCAATTTGGCGTTGTAACTGCTATTGGTGTTCTACTGGATACATTTATTGTACGTCCACTGCTTGTTCCAGCCATTACAACTGTTCTTGGAAAATATGCATTTTGGCCAGGACCGTTATTTAAAAAGGATGCCTAAGTCTTCACTTCAAAGGACGTCGTTTCACTAATAATTGTAACCCGTTTTTTGTGACGCTCTTTAGCACACAGAAAACGGGTTATATTTTAAAAAAAACGTTTTTTCACCTACATTTATCAATTTATCGACCAACTTCTTCAAGTTATCGATAACTATGAACGATTTATCCCCCAAATTCACTCATTTACCCATTAAAATTAATGCGCTGTATATCCCCCATCAACAAGAAGGGTTGTCCCATTAACAAAACTTGCTTCATCACTAGCTAAAAACAAGACAGAGCGTGGCGACGAGGAGCCTGAAGCCCTGCCCGCGAAAAGCGTCCGCCGTAGCGCAAATCAACGGGTTCATATAAACTTCTATTTGAAAAGAAAAAAGACAGTAAACAAACTCCATTTTTTGAGTTTGTTTACTGTCTGACCCCGTCCTAAGAACGTGTTATTTTTGATTATAGATTTAAAGTTAAATAAAATTATTAATTTGTTGGTTTTTTCAAATCCATTGTAGCTGCCGCACTTTCAACATTTACGCGTTTTAAGAAGAACGCTAGCACAAGTGCTAATACTGTTACTACAGCCGCGATTAAGAATGAATGTGTAATACCATCTAATAAGGCTGTTTGCATAATCTGATCTTGCATTTGTTGCATTTGCTCAGCTGATGGTACAACACCAGATTGAGCAGCTTTCGCTTGTGCTTCTGCGATTAAGTCTGCCGCCGTTGCTTTCGTACGGTTGTTCATAAATGTAACCAACACTGCACTACCAATCGCTCCTGCTACTTGTTGTAAGGTATTATTGATAGCCGTACCATGTGGATTCATGATTTGCGGTAATTGATTTAACCCATTTGTCATAATTGGCATCATTACCATTGACATACCTAACATACGTATTGAGTACATCGATACGATAAATGTATAGCTAGAATCCATTGTCAATTTAGTTAAACCGAATGTTGCAAGAGTTGTAATTGTTAAACCAATGATCGCTAAAACGCGCGGTCCGAATTTATCAAAAAGCTTACCTGTAATTGGCGACATAATACCCATCACAAGTGCCCCCGGAAGCATCATTAAGCCCGCTTCAAATGGTTCAATTCCACGAATTGATTGTACATAAGCCGGTGTTAAAATCATCCCAGAGAACATCGCCATCGAAACAATCACAGAAATAGCCGAGCTAAGTGCAAACATCGGATATTTGTAAATACGTAATTCAAGTAAAGGCTCTTCCATACGTAATTGTTTAAAAATGAAAATAATTAAAGAAATAAAACCAATCGAAATTGTACCGTACACCCAAGGACTAGACCATCCTTTATCCCCTGCTGTACTAAAACCATAAAGAATACCACCAAATGCAACTGTCGATAATATTACGGAAGGGAAATCTAAATGAACTTCACGTGTCTCCATCACGTTTTCTAATTTCCACACACCGAATAGTAAACTAATAATTGCAAATGGAATAATCATTTGGAATAGCATGCGCCAATCATGATGTTCCACAATCCAACCTGACAATGTTGGGCCAATGGCAGGTGCTGCAATCATAACTAAACCAAAAATCCCCATTGCTGCTCCACGTTTTTCTTTTGGGAAGCTCGTCAGCATTACATTCATTAAAAGGGGTGACATACTTGAAGCCCCTGCTGCTTGCACCATACGACCGGCTAATAGCACGCCAAAGTTCGGCGCAAAGCCAGCCATGATTGTACCAATTGTAAATATTGTCATCGCTGTTATAAATAGATGTCTATTTTTAAAGCGTGTTACGAAAAATGCTGAAGCTGGTACTAGGATACCACTTACAAGCATGTAACCTGTTGCAAGCCATTGTACTTTTGCGTACGTGATACCAAAATCATTCATTATGGTTGGCAACGCAACATTTAACAATGTGTTGTTAAGAAAAGCAACAAAAGCACCCACAAATAAAATAGCAATCATGCCATAAGGGGGCTTTTTCATTGTTAAGTCATTATTCATTTATATCCCTCAATTCTTTCTTGTTGTTTAAGATAAAACTTATTTTATACTCGTAGTCTACTTTTTTCAACAATTTAGATTAAGAAATTTAAAAACATTGATATATAAGCGTTTTCATTATAGAATGATAGTATAATAAATTAAAAAAGGTGAGGTTATGAACAAAAGAAAAAGACAAATACTTACTTCCGCTCGTGAACTTTTTATAGAAAAAGGATTCGTGGATACCTCCATTAACGATATTATTAGTGCAGCTAAAATATCTAAGGGCACATTTTATAATCATTTCGCTTCAAAAAACGAATGCTTAATTGCCATTCTAGATGAGGGGCGTGAGGAAGCAAGCAATCGTCGCCATGAGCTTCTTTACGGCAAAGATCCGACCGATTTGGAAGTATTAACACAGCAAGTTGCCGTGCTCATGTATGTCAATCGCGAGCACAATCTTATTCAAATTTTCGAATCCATTTTTCATTCGCGGGATAATGAACTAAAGAAAATCATTATAAACTATCACTTACAGGAGCTAGAGTGGCTTGCTAATAGACTTGTACAAGTTTTTGGCGAAGAAATTAGTCCGATGAGCTATGAGTGTGCGGTACAAACACTTGGTATGATTAACCTCTCCTTACGTGCAGTTTTAATTTCTGACTACAAATATATTAATCGAGAAGCAATTGTACGTGTTGCATTACGCAATATTAGTGTAATTATACCCGCAATGTTGGAGTCAAAAGATATCATTATAAGTGTTGAGATGATTAATGCTATACAAAATGTCGTGAATTATCGTTCAGTCAGTAAAGAAATGGTACTCGAACAACTACAAGGTTTTACGAAGGGATTATCGAAGGATGAAACGATTGAAGGTTTAGAGTTTGCTACTTTTTTAATGGAAGAATTACAGCAAAAGAAGCCTAAGCTCTTTATTATTGAATCATTACTTACACCTTTCAGAAAAGCATTCGTTGGAACCGAACACGTTGCAGAGGCGCGTGATATCGCCAATAATTTATGGCGTTACGTAAAAATTGAACACCCTTCTGAGCGCTGTAGCAAAAAATAACAAACCGCTAGTGCTTTGAACGGCTAGTGAGAAAAAAGTCAGGGCTGTCCCAAAAAGAATAGTATGCCTAGGAGTACCTTCGGCATACTATTTTTTCCAATATAAAAAACATGCGAAGATTTCTGCGAATCGTATTTGTGGCGAAAGCGTAAGTGAAACTTCAGCCATAAAGCAAGACAATCGTTATTGTTTAAAGAACTTTTCGAACAGCCCTATGTTTTCTTTTCAAACATTTATGTGTTATAGTCCACACGAAAATTTCACAACAAAAATAGTACCTGTTGCATCTGAATTCACGCGAATTGTCCCATTATGCAAATCAATTAATTGTTTTGTAATCGCTAATCCTAGACCAGTACCCGTTGTATCATCCGTTGTATTTGTTCCTCGATAGTAGCGCTCAAACAAGTTATCTAGTTCCGTTTGTGGAATTCCTGGACCTTGGTCAGCAATTGTCAACATGACGCCTTCTTGCGTATTTTGCGCCTCAACACTTACCTTCGTGCCATTCGGCGTATACTTCTTGGCGTTTGTAATTAAATTATCTAATATACGCTTTAAAAGAAGTTCATCTGCATCCAGTATGACATCCCCATGAACATGCACACACACCTGTTTGTCTGCAAACTGTAGTAACCACGTATTTAGTGGTAGCGATACCTTATCAAGCTTTATCGCTTTATTTTTCAATTGATACGTATAGGTTAAATCTTGAATGAGTGCATCCATATATGTAGCTTTTTCCTGCATGGTTTGCGCAAACGTACGCATTTCATCATTCGTCCACTCATAATCACCTGAAGCCAACATTGTTGAATAACCGTAAATAGAGCTTAGAGGTGTCTTTAAATCATGTGATAGTCCCGTAATCCATTCTTCACGTAATTGTTCAGATTGCTTAATTTGTCTTTCATTAGAGGCAAGTCGGTCCGATAAATGATTGAGCGATTCATCGACAGGTTGGAATAATTTAAATTTACGCTTCAATTTCCCTGTCTTCTGGTGATGAACTTTCTTATCACTCAATTTCCGGTAATCAAATTGCGCGAGTTGTTCAATCCGTGAAATAACGTATACAAGCGGTCGAACAAATTGGCGTGAAATCCCTATGGATAAGAATATGACGCCAATTAACAAGATAATATGTCCTCCGAAAAAAATCGCTACAAAAAGAAGCATCGCTTTATTAAAAGGTTCTTCAAAAGGTTTATAGGCTGGATTCGGCATGCGCACAACAAGTGTTGTTCCATCCGCTAGTGTTGCACTTTGAATAAGTTCTTGCTGTTCGAAAATGTCATAATTTTCTTCTAATAATTCAGGTTTATTCAGTTTTTTATAGCTTTCGCCAATAACTTTTACGCGCTTCCATCGATCATTATAAAGCTCTATAGAAGCCTTATTATCATTTAAACGCTGGAGCAAGTCTGCAGGCATGTCCTCATTTTTTTGCCAAACACTATATGTCTCGTCAAAAAGAGGCTGCACAAGTGAAGTAGGTAAAAATAATAAGTAATATTTAGATAGTTCCCATGTATGCATACCTGATCGTTCAAGAGACATAATTTCACTATCAGCAATTCCGCAAAGTTCGCATGTATCGCCTGTATAATCCACTATGTCCATTGATTGATTGATTAAATATAACTGCCCTAGATTCTCCTCAGCACGTTCTACTAAATAGTCCGCAATTCGCACTGATTTCCCATCCTTTATTACTGCGTCATCTACAATTTCATAGGAAGTCATGGTATGAATATTATCACCGACGCGTTTATTGATAAAAAATGCGAAAAATAACAGACTTACAATAAAACCCAAAATAATTAATAAATAAAATACTGTGAAATACGATACAAAGCGCAGTGTTAATCTCCTTGATGGTTTCATCACTGCACATCTCCATTGAGCTTATAGCCAATTCCTCTAACTGTGACAATACAACTTGGCTTACCTGGATCTACTTCTATCTTTTCACGTAGTTTACGAATATGAACCATCACCGTATTATCATCGAATATATAATCTCCCCACACACGTTCATAAATTTGTTCCTTTGATAATACTTGCCCTGTATTTTCACATAGATATTTCAGCAAATGAAATAACCTACCACTAATAATATCCTTTTTACCATCAACTGCGAGCTCCGCTGCATCCATATTAAACACAAAACGATTACAAGTATATATATGTCCCTCCTGCACATCCTCACTTTTCTTCATATAACGTGTAAGATGTACTTTTACCCTCGCCACAAGCTCTAGCGGATTAAATGGTTTCGTAATATAGTCATCTGCACCATTCATAAAGCCTCGCAGTTTATCAGCATCACTACTCTTTGCAGTTAAAAAGAATATTGGTGCATCCGTTTTTTCGCGTATATGCTTTGCCATTTCTAAGCCACTGCCATCCGGCAACATGATATCTAACAGATAAAAATCAAATTTCCCGCTTGCTATTTCCCTCATAGCATCTTGAACAGTGCCACAAAGTGTAATGTTGTCGATTCCTTCTTTGCGCAAAATGATGTCTATCATTTCCGCTATAGCTCGTTCATCTTCTAACACTAAAATTTTCGCATTTTTCATATTATCACCAACTTTTAAGATTACTTTAAGGTAGTCATTATATCCCTATAAGATTTTACTATTACTCTATGTATAAGTTAACCAATTAAGGAGATAAAACGCAAATGACAACAAATCGTGTTACCTTCATTGATAGTATGCGTGGATTGAGTTTGTTTGGGATTTTGATGGCTAATCTGCTTATTTTCCAATTTGGAATGTATGGCAAAGATGAGTTAAAAAATTTATCAACATTAGATAACGGTGCATTATATTTTGTAAAAGTCTTCATTGAGGGCTCATTTATGCCGATTTTCACCATTTTGTTTGGATTTTCTCTTATTAAATTTATTGAATCAGTCCGAAAAAAGAAAAATAAAAGTCGATGGTCCATTCTGCGTCGCTCAATTGGGCTAATTGTCATCGGTTGGCTCCACTCATCGTTTTTATGGGAAGGCGATATTTTATTATCTTATGGCTGTATGACATTATTTTTAATTCCGTTCATTAATCGTAAACCAAAAACATTATTTATATGGTGCGGTGTATTATTTTTACTTACTACAGCTTTAACGTTCGGTCCTACGAAGATAGCAAAAAAAGAACAGAACGAACTTACTACCTATATTGAAAAGGCAGATGCAACTTATGCAAACGGGAGCTACCTAGACATATATGATTTCCGTGCAAATGTTATGCCTCCTGGATTAGACGATCCTTTTTTTATAATCATCATCTTTATTTTTGCACCGTTATTTTATGCACCATTGTTTTTATTTGGTATGGGGCTCGCTAAAATACATGCGTTTGAAAATATGCAAAAAGAACAGAAATGGTACATTTCAGGAGCAATTTTAGTTCCATTAGGACTCGCTTGTAAAGCATTTAGCTTTATAGAAAATAATTTTTCCGGCATGTTACAAATGGGTGGTTCACAGCTATTAGCAGTAGGCTATGTATGCTTAGTAGCATTACTCTTTAATACTCGACCTATACAGCTTCTTTCACCTGCTTTTGAAAGTGTTGGCAAGTTATCGATGACCAATTATTTAATGCAAACAATCATTTGTACGACAGTATTTTACGGATATGGCCTCGGTTTATATAGCAAATTAGGCGTATTTGGCGGCATCGTATTTGGGGTTGTACTCTATAGCTTACAATGCATTTTTAGTATTACTTATTTAAAGAAATTTAAACGCGGTCCGTTCGAAACCGTACTGAGGATATGGACGAATTGGTCATGGAGTGGGCAAACGAAACAGAAAGGAAGTACTTTAAATGAATCGTGAAACGAAAGAGGATTTCACAGATACATGGTGGTTTTTAGGAATTTGCGCAGCTGTTGGCGTCGTTTTTACTATTTGTGCATTTTAAAAACTTACCCTATCAGAAAACTTCTTGGAAATACGTAACACTACAAATTAGCATTCAGTTCCATGATCCCAGCAAATAAATGGATAAATCTACCAACAACACTACTTACCAAACGACGATAAGTAGATTCTACCACGCCTACTCAAAATCTACTAAATGTAATGAAATATCTAAAATACATCATAGTCGTTTTCATACATCCCCCTACTGTATACTATTTGTACATAATATACAGCTTAGGGGGCTTTTCATTGCTACAAAGAATTATAATAACAGGCTACAAACCGCACGAGCTCGGTATTTTCAATGACAAACATCCTGGGATTCCTATCATTAAAAAAGCATTGGAAAATCGCCTTCGTCTACTAATTGATGAGGGGTTAGAATGGGTTATTATTAGTGGCCAACAGGGCGTAGAAACTTGGAGCGCAGAGGTTGCCCTTATGTTAAAGAAAGAATTTCCCGAATTAAAACTTGCTGTGATTACACCATTTTTAGAGCAGGAGAAAAATTGGCAGGATATAAAAAAAGAAAAATATCTGTCCATAGTAAGTCAAGCAGACTTTGTAACGAGTGTCACTAAAAAACCATACGAGGCTCCATGGCAGTTTATTGAAAAGGACAAATTTATCATTCAAAACACAGACGGACTGCTACTTGTCTATGACGAAGAAAACGAAGGCTCGCCAAAATATATGAAGAGGCTAGCTGAAAAATATATGGAAACGAACGGCTACACCCTTTTAATGATTACTGCGTATGACTTACAAGTAATTGCAGAAGAAATTCAACAACAGGATTGGTAAATAAATATTGATATAATTTTCTGACAATTATATACTAAACTAAATAGCGTATGACGGCATGAATCTTGAAAGGAGCTGTTGACATTTGAATAGAAAAGTCGAAATGATTTCTGAGATCTCACCTGTAAATGTCTCACATGATACGTACCGTCGAGAGTGTCAATATACGCGAGGGATTCATATTGAAGAGCAAGAATTCAAAGCCATTTTAGCTACAATGTGCCACGATTCACGCTTGTATTTTGACTTCCATAATCCTCGAAAAGAGATTAAGCAAGGGACATATTTAAATGGACACTCCGGTCTGGCACGCAATATTTATGATTACTATAAAACAACATACGACCTTGAAATTACTGAAATTATGAACGGCAAGGATTTTTATGTGAAAATTATTTAACATGCGAAGGAGACACGATGAAACTTCATCATGTCTCCTTTTTTAAAAATTATCCTCGTAATGTATAGATTGGTTGTGCTTTAACAGGGGCATCAACATATCAGCTTTCGATTAGACACCCTTTTTAAGCGTGAAGCTTTTGTTATATCTTCTAATTTCTATCTTTTTTTGAAAGACTTATGATTTATAACGACACACTCATCTAAGAATGCTATTTTAAATTACAAACCAAAACGCACGTCATTGACTAATTCGAAGCCCTGAACATGTGTTTCTGTTAATTCTATCTTTTAATTTTTACACTTTGAATGTATTTGTTTTTTCTTGTAGAACTTCAGCCATTTTAGAAAGTGCCGAAGTAGATGCAGTAATCTCCTGCATAGATGCTAACTGTTCTTCTGTAGCCGCTGAAATATTTTGTGTCCCTTCTGTGGAGCTTTGGGCAATTCCATTAATTTGTGCCATGGATTTGGACATTTGATCGGCTCCTGCAACCATCTGTTGAACGGAAGTAGACACTTCTTGAATTTGAACAGTTACCTCGTTAATCGCATATTGAATTTTTTCAAAGGATTCACCTGCAACGTTCACATTGTTAATACCTGTTTTCACTTCATTCGTTGTGAACTGCATTGAATCTACCGCTTTATTCGTTTCTGCTTGAATTCTTGTGATTAGTTCAGAGATTCTCTGTGCCGACGCAGACGATTCTTCGGCTAATTTTCGCACTTCTTCTGAAACGACTGCAAATCCTTTTCCATGTTCGCCTGCTCTTGCTGCTTCAATCGCTGCATTTAACGCCAATAGGTTGGTTTGTGCCGCAATACCTGTAATGACTTCAACAATTTGTCCAATCTCAGCCGAGCGCTCACCTAAACCACTAATTACATCATCTAAACTACCAATAGATATTTGAATAGAGTTCATCTGTTGAACTGCGGTTTTAATAATATCATTTCCATCCACTGAAAGTTGTTCTGCTTGTGTAGCAGCCTCAGAAACGATTGTAGAATTTCCAGCTATTGTTTGGACACCTTGTACCATTTGATTCACAACATCTGATGTTTCTATAATTGTTCTCATTTGATCGTCCGAACCGCTAGCCACCTCTAATGTAACAGATGCAATATGTTCACTTGCCTCACTTGTTTGTTCTGCACTTGCCGAAAGTTCAGCCGAAAATGCCGCCATCTGATCGGAAGATTCTTTCACCTGACCAATTAAATCCCGTAATTGAGCAATCATATGGCTAAATGAAGACGTTAAGACTCCTAGTTCATCCTTAGAATCATAGTCTACATTAAAATTCAATTCCCCAGCTTCTGCTCGTTGAACAGCAAATTTTAATTTTTCAATTGGAGAAATTAGATATTTTCGTACACCCATAAATCCGGCGGCAACAAACAGAATTCCTAATACAATTGAAATGATTAAAGAGGTTGTGATTCCTTTGCTTGCTCGGGCTTTACTTTCCATATTCAAAGTACTTGCATGTTCTTGATTCAAATCTGTCAACGCGTTACCTTTTGAAATAATTTCATCTAAAACAGGCTTGGCCTTTGAATTAAAGAGGTTTATTGCCTCGTCATTCTTATTGACAAGACTTAGTTGAAAAACTTGCTCCATGTTTGTTTTAAAACTTGGATATAGCTGAATCAGATCACTTATTAATGCATCCTCTTCTGCTTTCAAATTGGCTGCTTTTAGTATTTGAAGATTGTTTTCATTATCTTTAAAAGCATTCATCACTTCATCATTAATTTGTGTAGTGGTTGCTTCATCTATAAACACAAAAGAACGATACATATCTGAAACAATAATGCGGTTATTAAGTCGATATTCAGATAAAACAATACTTGGTTCTAGACGGTTTATATACATATTCTCTGTATTATTCTCCAGAGATTTCATTGTGATATATCCATTCACTTGGATAATACCAACTGTTAGAATGGATATACACATTAATAGGACTAACTTTTTAAATATGGATAAGTTACGTAGCATGGTTTATACTCTCCTTTTTGAATTCATGTATATTTCGACATCTTTCGATATTTCTTAACTGAATATCGACAAATTAATTTAATTGAATAAATCAATCTAATGTACTAATAAAATATTTTGAAAACGGTTCTTTAGATACAAGTTCAATGTTTTACATAAAAAAGGAGAAGTTAAATTTCACTCCTCGTCATTTTTCATATTTTATAGCTTTGGGCGATTCATCGATTCCTTATAATATATCGATATTGAAAGGATGTGTTTACATGGACCCATCGAAGCTTCAACAACGATTCCCCTTATTAAAGCCTTTTAAAGGTATACATACAGAGGGTTACTTATTTAACTTTGATGACCAACTTTTTGAAATACCAAAGCACGCCATTACAAAAGATGAACTTGAGCTTTTACGAATTTTCTCAGGTCCACTTATTATTTCTACCTTGCAAGACACAGCTTGGCATAAGTATTTAACCAATCAAACTGATATTATACCCGCTCTTATTCAGGACCATCGCCTACTGTTTTTACACTTTGAAAAGGTTTTTACTGACGCTAATCTCCTACGTACAACGTTTGAGGCGTTGCTTGGTAAAAAAATATTACTAATGTCTTTAAATGAGCATCTATTTGTAGTTATCGAACAAATTACAGATAACGAGCTGCTAAACTTCACCTACTATATTGATCTCTTAAGAGAAGATTTAGAAGCGAATTTAAAAATTTTCGTTTCAGATATACTACCAGATATTAAGATAACCAAAACACGATTTAGCTGGTTTTCATCATTACAATCATCAATCTGGGATCATACTCCAAAGCATGTACTTACACAACAAGAATTACTTATTCCTTATTTAACACTTTTGCTAGACTCACAGGAAAAAGCTATGTTCATTACTTCAATTTTAAAAGACGCTGCTGAACACCAGGAATTATTACAAACTGTCAAGCAAGTCATTACATGCGAAGGGAATATTTCCCTTGCAGCTAAAAAATTATTTATGCATCGCAATACCTTACAAAACCGAATGGATAAGTTTCAGCACCTTACGCACAAAGATATTCGACTATTTGAACATAGGCTTGAGGTGTTTCTTGCTATTTCCCTTTATGATTCCTTGTAAGTCACGTTGCACAGTTTCACGTTAAAAAACTGTGCATGATTACTCTATCCTGCTACGTATTCTTTTTTTACACTATACGTATCACGACTATAAGGAAGGATGTGGCACATGACGGAATTACGCTTGGAGCATATCTATAAGATTTACGATAAAAATGTGCAAGCTGTAACAGATTTCAATTTGCATATTCACGATAAAGAATTTATTGTTTTTGTCGGTCCCTCAGGGTGTGGGAAAACGACTACACTTCGTATGATTGCAGGCTTAGAAGATATTTCAAAGGGTGAATTGTATATTGATGATGTCCTCGTGAACGATGTGGAGTCAAAGGATCGCGGTATTGCCATGGTGTTTCAAAGCTACGCACTCTATCCCCATATGTCGGTTTACGATAATATGGCGTTTAGCTTAAAGCTTAGAAAAGTTGAAAAAAAGGAAATCGACCGACGTGTGATAGAAGCCGCGAAAATTTTAGGCTTAGAAGATTACTTAAAACGCAAACCGAAGGCGTTATCAGGCGGACAAAGACAGCGTGTTGCATTAGGGCGCGCCATTGTCCGTGATGCTAAAGTCTTTTTAATGGATGAACCTCTTTCCAACTTAGACGCGAAATTACGTGTACAAATGCGTGCCGAAATCCAAAAACTACACCAACGTATTCAAACAACAACAATTTATGTCACACATGACCAAACCGAAGCGATGACGATGGCCACACGTCTCGTTGTGATGAAAGACGGGCTCATTCAGCAAATTGGTGCACCAAAAGAAGTATATGACCATCCGAATAATATGTTTGTAGCAGGCTTTATTGGCTCACCCTCCATGAATCTATTTCATGGACAGCTCACTGATAATGAGGTAAAAATAGGCGCTTTCAACTTCCCTATTCCTGAAAGTTATTTACGAACTTTACAAGAAAAAGGCTATTTAGGAAAAGATATTGTTCTCGGTATTCGTCCTGAGGATTTACAACTTACATCTACAACATCTTCTTATACTTTTGACACAACGGTGGATGTAGCAGAATTGCTAGGTGCAGAGGTATTCATCTACGCTTCATTAGCAGGTCAATCTGTCATTGCCCGTGTAAATTCCGATACAGCATGTCATCCAAATGACAGGGTAACCATGCTGATAAAAGACAACAAAATTCATTTCTTTGACCCTGAAACAGAAGAACGAATTTATTAATCATCTGGGGCTGTCTAAAAATCCTTCAAACAATAATGCCCATCTTATTATATGGTAAAAATCGGCTTGGTTTTCCGTGGGCGAGACCTGAGCCACAGGAGTCTACGCGGATTTTTACCTTTGTATCAAAAGATAGCATAATAGGATACCTCTAAGCATATTGTTTTTACTTTTGGGACAGCCTCATTTTTTACGTTTTGCTACCTTCTTATGTAGATCCTCGATTACAGAGCGTGTCGTGTCTAGATAATTGATTGTTTGTTCATATGAGCTAGTAGCCACGCACATAAATAAAATATCAATAACATGTAGTTGTGCAAGTCGTGATGATGTAGCACCACTTCTAAATGTTGCTTCTACATTTGGCGATGTATATAAACAAATACCTGCCAGGCTAGACACTAGCGAGTTACCATAGCGCGTCAAACTAATGGTTGTCGCTGGTGTTTCATTTGCTACCTCTAAAATTTTTGCCACTTCATGCGTTTCACCTGAAAATGATATCCCCACGACCACATCCCCTGCCTCAGCATTGACAACTGCTGTAGCGCCTAAATGTAGGTCCATCAGCGCCATACTATTTTTATTAATACGCAAAAATTTCTGGCCCGCATCCATTGCCGCAATACCTGATGCACCAACACCAAAAAAGAAAATCCGTTTTGCCTGTGATAGTGCGGTTACCGCTCTTAATAGCTCTTTCTCATCAATTAGGTCTGCAGTTTCCCGTAAAATTTGACTGCTTTGAGTCGTCACCTTCTCTACAATAGATTGTAAGGGTTCATTCGGCTCGATATCACGATCATCTACCTTTTCACGCTGTAAATCCCCTGCAATTCGCAACTTCAGCTCTTGTATACCGCTAACATTTAACGATTTACAGAGACGAATCACGGCTGCTCCGCTTGTTTTACTTGCTTCCCCTAACTCAACAGCAGTCATTTTAATGGCCTTCGTGGGATTTTCTAAAATATAGGTAGCCACCTTGCGTTCTGAAGGAGGAAGCCTTTCCTCCATTTCCGCAAGCATAATTAACCCTGCATTGATTTTCTCCATTTACAATCAACTCCGTTTTTCAATATGTACTTCTAATTAACTATCTTCTCTATTCGCGGGTTTCCAGTTTATATTTGTGGGTATTACTTTAAACTATTAAGGGGAATGGAGCTGTTTCAAAAACAATTTGAATTAGCTCCATCTACTATAATTACAGTTTTTTCTTTAACCCCATTGCTGCACGTACATGTCCCTCTGATTGTGCCAATAATTGCTCGGCTTGTTCATACGTTGTCTCCATTAAAAGCATAATAATGGCGGGTTTCACTTTATAATCAGTTTGCATTAATACGCATGCAGCCTCTTTATAGGTTACACTCGTTGCATCACTAACAATCTTTTTAGCCCGTTCACGTAATTTAAAATTACTTGCATGAACATCAACCATTAAATTCTTATACACTTTCCCCAGTTTAATCATTGTTGTTGTCGTAATCATATTAAGAATTTGCTTATGGGCAGTTGCTGCCTTCAGTCTTGTTGATCCCGTTAAAATTTCTGGTCCCGTCATTACCTCTATCGCTATATGTGCATAGTCACTAATTATTGATTGTGGATTACTCGTGAGGCTTACCGTTGTTGCACCCATTTGTTGTGCATAAACGAGCGCACCCTTTACAAATGGGGTTCTTCCACTTGCGGCAATACCAATAACAATATCCCGCGCTTGTAAGAATCGATTTTGTAAAGCTTCTTGCCCTAAAGCTTCATTATCCTCTGCACCTTCGACAGCGACTACGACTGCGTCTAAGCCACCTGCTAACACCGCCTGTACGAGCTCCGATGATGTACTGAACGTCGGCGGACACTCGACTGCGTCTAATAAACCTATACGACCACTCGTCCCTGCACCTACGTAAAATAATCGCCCCCCATTTTTTATCGCTTTGATGACTGCTTCAATCGTCCGCTCAACTTCAGGTAACACTTTGGCAATTGCTTGCGGAATCTTCAAATCTTCTTCGTTCATAAGCTGTACGATTTCAGTGATAGACATTAAATCTAAGTTTGTCGTTTTTGGATGACAGCCTTCTGTTGTCAACTTTGTCAATCGATCCATCGAAGTCAGGTCCCTCCTGCCTTATTCTCATTATCTGAATTACACTACATTTCTTTGAAGGGATGTCGATTTCATATTTGAGCATACCCTTGTTCCTTTCTCTAAGTTCACGTAACGATGGAGGTGCTTCACTTAACTGCTCCGGCAGTCAATCCTTCCATAAACTGTTTGGATGCTATGAAAAACAACAGTATCATAGGCAACGACGCAAGTGTTAATCCTGCAAATAGCGAACCCCAATCCGCAGAATGTTCTCCAAATAACGACATCATCCCAACCGGAATCGTACGTTTTAATTTATCGGTAATGAAAATAAGCGGGAAGAAAAAATCATTCCAAGCAGCGATAAAATTAATAATCACTACTGTACCAAGTGCAGGCCTCATTAAAGGTAGCACTACATGCCAAAGTATGCGTAAATTACCAGCCCCATCAATACGCGCCGCCTCTTCTAACTCATACGGCATTGTCCTGAAAAATCCCGTTAAAATTAGCATTGTTAAGGGGATGCCAGTAGCGATATTCATGAAGACAAGTGACCATAATGAATTAATAAGCCCTAAGTCACGCATTAATATAAATAAAGGAACAATACCAAGCTTAATGGGAATCATCATTCCTAACAAAAAGATGAAAAATAATGCATTATTCCATGAAAATTTAAAGCGTGCAATATAGAAGGATGCCAATGAACAGATTACGACAATCAATACAACTGATACGATGCTAACAAAGACGCTATTCATAAAATACGTTGTAAATGGAATTTTTGACAATAACGTACGGTAAGTATCTAAGCTAAAGCTGGTCGGTAACCCTAAAGGATTTTTGTATATTTCAACACTTGTCTTAAAAGATGATAACAACATTAATACAATCGGATACAAACTAATAGTCGCTACGGCAAATACCACAATATAATAAAACGGACGCGTCCAGATTGTGCCCTGCTTCATCTACTCCCCCCTACATCTGTACGTCTTTTTTATTGGCAAAACGTAAAAATACCGTAGTACAAATTAAAATGAATAAAAATAAAACTGTAGCTAGTGCTGAACCTAAACCAATCGCTGTTGTACCGGATGCCGTTGAGCTGCCAAATGCTAAACGGTAAAAGAATACAGCCAGTGTATCCGTTGAATAATAGGGTTCACCCATTGACCCCTGCATAGCATAGACAAGCTCAAAAGCTTCGAATGATTGAATAAAGGTTAACACGCCCATAATCGTAATTGAAGGTACCATTAACGGCAGATAGATCTTACGTAATAGTGTAAAGCCCTTTGCTCCATCTAACCTTGCCGCCTCTATTAACTCCCCCGGAATGCTCTGGAACCCAGCTAAGAAAATGAGAACCCCAAAGCCCAAACCAAACCAACAGTTCACTAAAATAATGGCGATTAAGGCTGTATCGGGATCTCCCAGCCACGCTCGTTGTAAGCTCTCCAAACCGATTTTCTCAAAAATAAAATTCAATGTACCAAAATTGGGATTTAAAATTAACTTCCATAAAAATCCTACAACAATGACTGATAATAAGCGTGGTAAAAAAAATGCTGCTTTAAAAAACGCTGCGCCTTTTATTTTTTGATAAATAATAAAAGCAAGAAAAAGAGCGAGACCATTCATGACGACCATTTGTATTACAAAATACATCACATTATGTTTAAAAGCGTTCCAAAACATAGATCCATAAGGCTCTATCGTAAATAATG
Organism: Lysinibacillus sp. UGB7; assembly: GCF_049058285.1. Lineage (NCBI taxonomy): Bacteria > Bacillati > Bacillota > Bacilli > Caryophanales > Bacillaceae > Lysinibacillus > Lysinibacillus sp. UGB7. The sequence continues at coordinate 32,684 of NZ_JBMGUV010000024.1, read as the reverse complement.
TCACGAAATTTTGAAAGCCTATAAAATTCCCTCTGGACATGCCTTTCCACTCGAAAAAACTATAGGAAAGAGCCGCTAAAATCGGATATAACACAAACATACCGTATATCACTAATGCTGGTATCGGAAACAAATGTATCGTCCACCTTGCCCAAGTTTTCTTCTTTTTTGAAGGCGTAACTGTCACTGTTTTCAATATCTAACACCCCCCTCTCAAGTCCTAGAAGGTAAAACCCCACCAACTTCTCCTGAAGTACTAGTGGGGCCAAATTTAAAAATAAAAAATTATAATACATTTCTTACTTTATTTAGGCATAATGCCATCAAGGTTATTTAGTAGAAAGTCATTTTCACTTGGTACTCTCTTACGTTCAGGACATACTAATGACGAGTCCCCCCATTAGGCAGTCGTTTTATCAGTACCAGTTAAAGGGTGAGTTGTTGTTGAAGTCTTTTCTATTTTTGGAATGGTGTGAACCAAGTTTTTGCATTGTCCTGCACTTTTTTCGCAACCTCTTCTTGCTTCACTTGACCTAAATACATACCTTGTAATTCAGTTTCAAGCACGGTCTTTGTTGTTGGGTCTCCACCAGTGAAGTTGGTTACCCACATGTATGGCGTTGCTTCGCTCTCCGTTGATTTACTTAAATCATTTAACAATGCGTTGTCAGATGAAATACCAGGAATTGCACTAATCATTGAGAATTCTTTTACGAATAGCTCACCAAATTCTTTTGTTGTTAAAAATGCTAAAAATACTTTAGCAGCCTCTTTATTTTTAGATTTTGCATTAATTGCAAATGAACCATCCACCCATGTAGTCACAGTTTTGTTACCCGCTTTTGATGGCATCGGGAAGTAACCGAAATCTAAATCTGGATTCATTTCTAACACGACAGGAATCTCCCAGCTACCTAAAGGAAACATTGCTGCTTCTTCCAGCGCAAAGCGGGTGCGAATATCATCCATACCAAACCCCTCTGAATTTGCAGGAAAATATTTTTTCAAATCATTCATTACTTGAATGGATTCTATAAAGGCTGGATCAGTAAAATCCTTTTCACCTGCAAGCACCGCCTTGTAAAAATCATTCCCTTCATAGATAGCAGGCCCTACAATACCGTGTAGAAGAGATAATAACCAACTTTCCTTCGTTCCCATTGCAATCGGTGTAATGCCCTTTTCTAGTAATGTATCATTCAATTCAATAAATTCATCCCAAGTTTTTGGTACTTCAAGCCCATTATCTGCAAAAATCTTTTTGTTGTAGAAGAACTGTGTAGAACTCAAATTAATCGGGACGCCATATTGATTGCCATCCGCATCTTTTGAAGCAATTAATGCCTCTTCTGGATAAGTGCTTAAACCCTGCAAATCGTTAATTTTTTCAACGAAGCCCGCCTCAGCTAGCTTTAAACCCGCTGCGTATGGACGTAAGTGGAAAATATCTGGCCCTTCCCCTGCCTGTAATGCTGTATTAAGCACTGTATTGTATTCGGTATTTTTTGTTGGGTTAAAAGAAACTTTAATTTCAGGATGTTTTTCATTGAACAGGGCAATAACTTTTTCGTATTTGGCAACATCCTCTGTCCGCCAACTACCAATTGTTAACGAAACCTCTTCGACTGTATCGTCATCCGTATTTGTAACAGGCACTGTTTCTTTGGCTGATTTTTCACTTGAAGAACAGCCTACTAAGGCCGCTACTAGTAACAAAAAAATCATAAACAACCATCTGTTCGTCTTTTTCATAACCGTCATCCACCTTTCATGTAATTAGTTCTTCAAAAATCTTCGTATGAATTTTTTCTCTAATCTCCATAAAACCAGTGTCTCTCCCATAATGAACAGCGTTTGTTAATAAAATGACGAAGGCTTTTTTCACCGGATCCATCCAGACACTAGTGCCCGTAAAGCCTGTATGACCAAAAGACCCCCTAGTCCACCTCCTACCAAAACAATATGAAGAATCGTTTCCATTCCAAACTTCAAAGCCAAGCCCTCTGTTATCAATTATTTTTGTATATGCTAAAGTCATCCAATCGTTTGGTATGACCGACTGCTGCGTAATACCTAACCAATATTGTGCATATGTCGCTAAATCTTCTGCACATGAAAATAAACCTGCACTGCCGGATACTTCTTGAAGTTGCAGTGCCTTTTCATCATGTACAATCCCCTGTACAAATTTACCTGCAATCATTTCTGTCGAAGCTGCTCGCTTTTGTTGCTCTTTTACTAGTTTATATTGTGTATAATACATCCCCCACGGCTTACTAATTTCTCTTTCTACGAAATAATCAAGAGATTGGCAGGTAACCCGATCGATGATTTTCCCTAATAAAATCATGCCTAAATCACTATATAGCACTTGCTTGCCCGGATGGTCCTTTATACCGGATGATAATACTTCCTTCATGACATCCCTTTGATGGTGTCTTCTTACTGGCGGAACTAAATCAGCTGCTAATCCTGAGCTATGCTGTAAAAGATGCTGAATTTTTACTGTTGGAAATTTAAACTCTGGCAAAAAAGTTTGTACTGTATCTGTGAGCTTTATTTCATTCCTACTAAGTAATAACAAAGTTGCAGGCAATGTCGCCACTACTTTCGTCAACGATGCCAAATCAAACAATGTATTGGTCGTTACATTTTGTATCGTTAAATCTGTAGCATTATAGTTTCCAAAGCTTTGCGTCATCAGTCGCTTGTCTTGTTGTTGTACGATAAGGACGCCACCTGGAATTCTTCTCTCCGCAACTAAACTATTCATGTATGCATGAATCATATTAGCACCTCGTGGATTTAATTCTAAATTTTCTGTAAATTAATAATATAAAATAAAATGATAAATAACAACATAAATTTTAAAATATTTTTTTAGAATTTCACGCATAAATCAACGCTCGCTCACAATGTCGTTATGATGACAAGTTAAAGGGTTACCTTCAAAAGTTGTTTTGCAACGAACTTAAAGATAACCCTCATTTGTTTAACAAATTATTAAATTTATATCTCTAATCTAATTTTCAACATATGACACTGCAAGGCGAATAATTTCTTCCCTTTGAACATTTCCTCTAATTTCAAAAGTAATAATCTGCTCGCTTTTGTTTTTCACTAACATCGTTGCTTTTTCACGAGAAATATTCTCCACTAAAAATCCCCCCTTTTTGTATTCATAGAAACTATGCATTGAACACAAAAAAGGTTCAATTTACTTTTTATTGTAATTATATACAAATAAAAAGAGCTACTCTCCAGAAAAAATGGAGAAGTAACTCTTTATGTCTTAAAGATCTGCTACCTGTGCGCTAACAGCTTTATTATTATAAACTTCTGTATCTAACTCTTTTGTAACACGTGCGGTTGCAACACCTGCTGTCATCGAACCACTTACATTAAGTGCAGTTCGCCCCATATCAATTAAAGGCTCCACTGAAATTAGGATTCCCGCAAGTGCTATTGGTAAATCAAGTGCTGATAATACTAGGATGGCTGCGAATGTTGCCCCACCACCGACACCAGCTACACCAAACGAACTGACTGCTACTACTGCAATTACAGTAATGATAAACACAGGATCTAGCGGATTAATGCCGACTGTTGGAGCGATCATAATCGCAAGCATAGCTGGATAAACACCCGCACAGCCATTTTGACCAATCGATAATCCAAACGAACCTGAGAAGTTTGCAATACCTTCTGGTACACCAAGTCGCCCTGTTTGCGTTTTAATATTCATCGGTAACGCACCCGCACTTGAACGAGAAGTGAAGGCGAATAATAATGTTTCCGCTGATTTTTTTAAATACGTAAATGGATTTAAGCCACTTAACGAAATGATTAGTAAATGTACAAGTAACATAATGATTAATGCTACATAAGAAGCAATTACAAATTTACCCATATTGTAAATCGCACCGAAATCTGATGTTGCAACTGTACGAGCCATGATAGCTAAAATACCATATGGTGTTAAGCGTAAAACAATTGTTACGACACCCATAATAAGTGCATAGATTGCATCTAGTCCTTTTTTAATCGTAGCGCCTGTTGCTTCATCTTTACGTGCTACACGTAAATAGGCGAAACCTAAGAATGCTGCGAATATAACAACAGCAATCGTCGATGTTGAACGAGCACCAGTTAAATCAAGGAATGGGTTCGCTGGGAACAATTCAATAATTTGTGTTGGTAAATCGGGTGCTGTCATGCCACTTGTTTTTTCTTCCAGATATGCACCACGTTCAGTTTCAGCATCACCGTGCATAATTTGTGTTGCATCAAGATCAAAAATGGTTGCTGATAGAATACCAACGCCCGCTGAAACAGCTGTTGTACCAATTAAAATGGCTAAAATAAGTGCTGCCATTTTCCCAAAGTTTTTGCCAATAGTCATTTTCGTAAAGGCAATTAAAATGGAGATGAATATTAATGGCATCGCGACCATTTGAAGCAATTTTACATAACCGGTACCAATGATGCTGTACCACGGTGTTGTTTCGGCTAAAACTTGCGAATCAATACCGTAAAATAATTGAAGTCCAAGACCGAGTGCGATACCCAAGCCTAGACCTGCAAAAACACGATTTGAAAATTTTACGTGTTTTTTATTCATGACATATAAAATTCCAACGAACACAAGCAATATGGCTACGTTGAGAATGACTTGTAAAGTTGACAATTGAAAGCCCCCTAAGATGTTTTATTATATTGTAAATCGAATTATATACCGACAATACCTATTAATCAAGTATGTTTTATTCAGTTTAATAAATTCCCGCATTGGTAGGCGTTCTTTTCTTTGATTATGCCCTTAAAACGCCATACAATGAATTTACTAATGCTAAACTTTTTTCCAGTGAAGAATTTCATGGGGAAATTACAACATAAAGTAGCTATTATTTCAGATAGTGGTGAAGGTATCGGCAAAGAAATCGCACGTAAATATGCACAAGAAGGTGCAAAAGTTGTCATTGCAGATTTCAATGAAAGTACTTACAAAGGTTGCTGAAATTATCGAAGCTGGTTATGAAGCTTTTGGTGTGAAAGTAACGTAGCTACAGAAAAAGATGTGCAAAAATGATGGTGGATGCAGTTGCTCATTTTGGTCGTATAGATATTTTAGTCAAAAATGCAGGAGTTGGTGACAATATACACGTAGCTACAAATGCGGACGATATGGTCTGGCAATGCATTATGGACAAACGTTACAGGGTTGATGCGTGCTATTCGCCAAGCCTTACCAGTGTTTATGGAAAATGGTGGCGAAATGATTGTCAATACGGCCATCAATCGCTGGTTTAACAGGTGAACGTGCTGCCTAGCCTATAATACTGCTAAACATGCTGTTGTTGGCATGGCAAAAAATATCGCCTCTCACTACAGCCCACAAAATATTCGTTGCTATGCCGTTGCGCCAGGTCACGTAGCAACAGGCCTCACAGCAACGATGACAACGTAGATCCGTTCGGAATGGAGCAACCTGTGTGGCGTAACCTTAATGCCAAAAGCAGGACAAGATTCAGATATCGCCAATATTGCACTATTCCTGGCTTCTGAGGATTCTGGACTCATCTACGGTGTAGCAATAGCTGCTGATGCTGACTGGAGTGCTTACTAATTCCACGAGATTTTTTATAAAATCAACTCAACTTTTTTATGCTTAGTACAAAACAAGAAACCTACCTCTTTTAATGGATGAGGTAGGCTTCTTGTTCATTGATAAGATAACAGCTTCCTGAGATTTTCTTACATTCTTTTTTTATGCGTGTGACTGCATCTGATAATTGTTCAACGGAATCAAATTGCCGATGTTCATTTGTAATGATTGCAATAGAAAGTGAAGTACAAGTGAAAGGCTCTAGTTTACCTAATCTATTTGGAATTTGTAACTGTACAATATCTTCAAGGTCGTAAAATCCTAAAATTTGCGAATCAAATTCGTCGATTATCCTTTGACAAATCGCCTTCACCTCATAATGTGGTAGAATGGCCACAAAATCATTGCCGCCAATATGCCCTAGAAAATCGTTTACTCCTGCAATATTCTTTTTCAAGATATCCGTCAAATAACACAGAACTTTATCGCCCTTATTAAAACCATAGGTGTCATTATAGGATTTAAAATGATCTAAATCAAAATAAATGAGACTGTATTGCTGAAAATGCAAAGTCTCTTCTAACTTGTCATCAATTAATTTATTGCCAGGTAAACTACTAAGGGGATTTAAAAAACTTGCTATGGCTACCTGTGTTTCTACCAACTTTAATAATAGTTCTCGAATACTGACAACACCAAAGAAATAATCGTCTTTTGTCACAATCACATCGTCATATAAATCTTCTGCTCGTCGGCGCATCGCTTCTGTACTTACTTCCGTAATAGGTGTAAAACGGTCGACAATTAGTGGATCATCTTTAATAATTAGCTGATTTTGCCGACCCATAAATAAATTATAGCCATAACGTGTCCCAATTTTTTGATAGAAATGTGTGCGTGTAATATGTCCAATTGGTCTACCTTCCTGCACTACCACAACACTACGCAACGACGGATTACTTGTAAAAAGCAAATCTACCTCTTTATTTTTCACATATTCATCAATACAAGGAACGTTCTCTATGACTTCCCCTATTTTCATGGTCACCCACCCTTATTTTCCCCAAATGTATGTCCTTTGCGGGCTTCCCTATCGCGTATCCTTGTGCATAATGGATGCCCATTTGATGTAAATATTCGAGCTCCTCTTGACGTTCAATGCCCTCTGCAATAATTTTTGTTTCAGCTTGTACAGCATACTTCATTAACAATGTGACAAGCTGCTGCTGTTCGCTGTTCTTATCGATAAAATGAATTAGCGAACGATCCAGCTTGATGAATTCTGGCTTTAAATAAATAAGCGTTTTTAAGCTATTGTAGCCAGAGCCCATATCATCCACCGCAATTCGATAGCCCTGTGAACGGTAATTTGATAATACACGTTCAAATTCTACGAAATCTATTACTGCGCTACGCTCCGTCAACTCAAAAACAACCTGTTGCGGTTTTATGCCAAGCTCCTTTAATAATTGAAATGTTTCACCACTATGATACTTTTTATCGAGTAATACATTTGGATGAATATTAAGGAAAATCATAAAATCTTTGTCCATCATATCGCCATGCAATCGTTCCTTGAAACGCTGTAATGAGAGATTACGACAAAAGCATTCAAATAAAAAAACACAGTCTGTTTGTCCAACAAACTCATAAAACTGGTCGACACTGCTAAACAAATCCGAAGTCTCTGGTCGATTTAACGCCTCGAATCCCATCGTTTGCTTTGTTTGTAAATCGACAATAGGTTGAAAATACGTATGTAAATCCTTGTTCTGGATAATCTTTTTCAATGCTTTTAATCGTTTCATATATAAAGCATTATTTTGATGCTGGCCATATAAATACTTTATATAAGAATATAAATTGCTTGTTCTTATGCTTTGTCTCACAACAGACTCCATTCTGGCACCTCTTACATTGGTTATTAATAGCTATTGTACGCTTTCATTGTAAACGTACTGTGAATAGTATGTAAAAAGAGCTAGTGACCATACTGCTAACAAAGCAAGGCATTGCAGTCGCTACAATAAAAATAATCCATCCGCTCCCCTCATACATAGTAAAATTTACATAAAATACATTCTATGACATTCTATTTATTTGATATAATTTGCGGATAGTGTATGCTTGTAATAATAGTATTTTATTACCTTTTATAAGAATATGTGTTTCATCTAGTAAAACATGAATAGTTCATCAATTTTGTTCTTTATAGGGTAAACCTATTTAGATAAAGTGAAATTTCAATCAGTGGGGGTTTCTTCAAACCACTGATTGGTAGTTGAACCAATCGGGCTTTTACGGTCAGTTGATCAACCACCGTCATTTTAGGTGGGCGCCTTACTGACCGTTAAAGCGGGATAAAGTGAAATTTCAATCAGTGGGGGTTTCTTCATCCCCACTGATTGGTAGTTGAACCAATCGGGCTTTTACGGTCAGTTGATCGACCACCTCGTTTACTCGTTCTCATGGTGGACGTCTTACTGACCGTTAAAGCGGGATAAAGTGAAACTTCAATCAGTGGGGGTTTCTTCATCCCCACTGATTGGTAGTTGAACCAATCGGGCTTTTACGGTCAGTTGATCGACCACCTCGTTTACTCGTTCTCATGGTGGACGTCTTACTGACCGTTAAAGCGGGAAAAATTATTATCAAGGGAGGATCATGTTAATGAGTTTGTCTATTCAACAACTATTGGAGAACAAAGGAATTGAAGCAAAATCTGAACACCTTGAGCTACTTAAAACACGATGGGAAGGCATGCAATCACTTCGCAGCAATTTAGAGGGCATTGCTATTGATGACGCGGATATCGCTATTCGCAACATACCTGGAGGTGACCATATTGACAACTGATTTACATTTGAAATCTGTAGAAGAATTGGCACCCTTAATTGAAAATAAAACCCTCTCTCCCGTCGAACTGACGAAGGCAATTTTACATTTTGCTGAGGAAAGCCAGCCAAAGATTAATGCTTACATGGCTTTTTATCACGATGAAGCTTTAGCTAATGCTAAAGAAGCAGAAAAAGAAATTTTAAATGGCCAATATCGAGGCATGTACCATGGCATTCCAATGGCATTAAAAGACAATCTATACTTTAAAGATAAAATAACAACGATGTCCTCGAAAATTCATAAGGATTTTGTGTCACATTATGATGCGACTGTTGTGGAAAAGCTCCGTGATGCGGGTGTCATTTTCACAGGAAAATTGAGTATGCATGAGTATGCTTGGGGTATTACAAATAATAATCCTCATTACGGACCTGTACGGAACCCGTGGGATTTAGATAAAATCCCTGGTGGATCTAGTGGAGGCTCTGGCGCGGCTGTTGCGGCAGGAGCTAGCGTAGCTTCATTAGGTACAGATACAGCAGGTTCGATTCGAATCCCTTCATCCGCATGTGGAATTGTTGGCTTAAAGCCTACTCACGGTCGTGTTAGTAAATACGGCTGTTACCCGCTTGCTTGGAGTTTAGATCACATTGGTCCAATGACAAAGACTGTTAAAGACGCTGCGGGTATGCTTGAGATTATTTCAGGCTTTGATCATCGCGACCCAACATGCGTTGATGTACCGACTGATAATTATGTGCAACAGCTTACAGGCAATGTTAAAGATTTAGTCATCGGTGTTAATGAGGATTATTTCTTCAATCGTGTAGATTCAGATGTGGATCGTGCTGTTCGTACAAGCATTCAAAGTTTAGTTGACCAAGGAGCAAGGGTTGAGGTTGTAAAAATCCCATCCTTACAGTATGCCGAATGGGCTGAGCTCATTACTTCCCTTTCGGAGGCAGCTGCTATCCATCACTCAGACTTACTGAAGAGACCACAAGATTTCGGGGATGATATCCGTCTTTTATTTGAACTTGGTGAATTACCGTCTGCTGTTGATTATTTACAGGCTCAACAGGTACGTAGACAAATCAAGCAAGAATTCACTCAAATTTTCAATCAGGTTGATGTCATGATTACCCCAACATTGCCTGTTGTAGCTAGTAGTATCGGTGATGATTTTGCCGAACTAAATGGCGAAAAAGTAGATTTAATTGACAATATTATTCGTTTTACTGGCCCAAGTAACTTAACAGGTTTACCGGCTCTCTCTGTTCCTTGTGGTTTCAAAGGGAACTTGCCTGTTGGTCTACAAATCATTGGACCAGCCTTTAAAGAAGGCCGTATCCTGAACGTTGGTTATGCAATTGAACAAACGAACCCCATGAAAAACAGAAAGCCTAATATATTCGCTAACATTTAAATAGTAGATACTACGTAGCCGTCCATTCGTGGGCGGTTATTTATTTCACTGTAAGGAAAGTTCCAGTAATCCCTACCAATGGTCATCGAGATGAAAAAATTCATTAATTAGAGAATTAAAAATATAACATAGTATTTAAGTGATAATAGATTTTATAATAAGTATATAAACTATTTAACTCAAATCAATTACCAGAAAGGTTGCTAGATCCTCTAATGAACGTAAAAAACTTTTTGCAACTACCTATTACAAAGGATTTTACAGTTATTGCTGGTAGCAATGGATTACATAAACCTGTCCAAAACGTTGAAATTCTAGATTTTGAATTTTCACCTGATATTCAAACTGTTAGAGAAACGATTTTCACACCTAATAGCGTTGTTCTAAGCAGTTTATTATTTGCAAAACAAGAGCCAGAATATTTATTGAATGCGGTTAAAAGTCTGATCCAACTAGAAGCTAGTGCTTTAGCCTATAAACCCGTTATTTATAAAGATTTGCCCGATGAAGTACTAGCTTTGGCAGAAGAACATCATTTCCCGATATTACGGTTTGGTGGAGATGAATTTTTTGAAAAAATCATTTTAGAAACAATGGCCTATGCAAAAACACAAGATTATACATTCATTATAGCAACAATTATGAGGCGTCTAATTGACGAAGATGTCTCCGACGAACAAATAAAATCCTTTCTACAACAAATGAATAAAGCTTTTGAAAAGTATGTGTTCGTAGCAAATATTCAAATGAAGCAAACGGCAAATAATCAATGGATGCAACCTTTTTTTAACTTAGAGCCCCTATTGAAATCTGGCATTGTATGTACTTATAAAAAAAGTATTTTTATCCTAATGACCAATCACTCTCAGCTGCTTCAATTTGAAAAACTACTGAACGAATGGCTTACAATGTATGATATTTCAACAGAGGGTATCACCATAGGTTATAGTGACGTTCACGTAACACAAACAGAACTTCATCTTGCCGTTCGAGAAGCCTTCTTTTCTCGTATGATGGCAGAAATTGAAATGACTCCTACTTGTCATTACAAAAATCTCGCTTCTGATTGTCTGCTTATTGAATTGTATCGTAAGGACACACCCTTTGTTATAAATTATGTAAGCAATTACTTAGGCCCCCTACTAGAAAGTAAGGTAGACCCTGATTTAATGAACACAGCTATAACCTTTGTTATTAAAAAAGGCAACATTAAAGAAGTAGCCGTTGCACACTACTGTCATCCAAACACCATTCGCTATCGCATGACGAAAATACGTCAGTTAATAGCACCATTAGAAAATGATTATGTTTTTTATGAACGCTTATCGACAGCCGTTAAATTGTACTTACTACATAGCAAAGTTGAAGAATGAACGGTAGCTTTGGAATAAGTACAAAAAAACGCCTGAATGTTTAGAATTACAGTCAAATTATTTTCTTTCTTCACATGCTATTCTTATTTAAGTCAGGAGGAAGAAAGATGAAACACTACATAGCTGATGGTATGCTACTTATTACTGCAATTGTTTGGGGAAGTGGATTTGTCATTACTGCCATTGCGTTAGAATATTTAACAGCGTATCAAGTGATGGCAGGAAGATTCTTATTAGCTTCGATTATACTCACGCTTTTATTTGGATACAGATTAAAAAAGGCTACAAAATCAGTTATATGGAAAGGCGTTCTATTAGGCACCATATTGTATATTGCCTTTGCTCTTCAAACAGTTGGTTTACAATATACAACACCCTCTAAAAATGCCTTTTTAACCGCTGTTAACGTCATCATTGTACCTATCATTGCCTATGCAGTTTATAAACGACGTATTGATGGCTATGAAATAATTGGCTCAATTATGGCTGCCGTAGGGATAGGTTGTTTGTCATTACAAGGATCTATGATCATGAATATCGGCGACATTTTATCATTAGCATGCGCAGTTGCCTTTGCTTTTGATATTTTTTGTACAAATCTTTTCGTTCAAAAGGAAGATGCCATTGCACTCACAATTATTCAATTCATAACAGCATCGTTCATAGGAATTTTGGTGGTAATCAGTACAGGTGAAATACCAGCAACACTTGAAAAAGAAGCCATCTATTCAATTGTCTATTTAGCCATTTTTTCAACTACGATTGCTTACCTTTTTCAAAATGTGGCAAATCAATATACCACCGCTACAAAGGCAGCCATTATTCTTTCGACCGAATCTTTTTTCGGTATGGTATTATCGGTATTATTTTTACATGAAGTGTTAACCGGTCGTATGATTGTTGGCGCAGCACTCATTTTACTAGCGATTCTAATCGCAGAGATTAAACCCGCCTATCCAAAAAAGCGTATGATAAACAGTTCTCGGTAATAATCAAATACACTTTTCTACGTCGATGTAAAATAGTTTCAGCTTGCTGAAGCTATTTTTTAGTCCCTAGTGATGATTATTGCTCGTAACAATACTCGTGGTAATCCCAACTACTAGAACAGTAATAATAGAAAGTAATAATGTACTAGAGGACAAAAGGAGCCCCCCAAATACAATAACAATTGAATCGATAAAGAAGATGAGTACGCCAACATTGATGCCTGTTTTATCGCATAGAAACTGAGCTATAAGATCCGTTCCACCAGTGCTTGTCTGAAATCGGAGCATCAAGCCAATACCAAAACCAACAAGAATCCCTCCTAAAATCGCACTATAGACTGCATCGATTTCAATCAGGTTTCGAACAGGCTTTAACAAATCAATGATAAAAGAAGAGCAGATTAATCCGTGCACACTATTATAGAAGTAAGACCTATATTTAAACCAAGCAATGATAAAAATTGGAATACTTAAAATGATAATCATCAAGCCAATTTTTAGTTTATATAAATAGTGTAAAATTAAAGCTAATCCCACAACTCCTCCATCTAAGATTTCATAAGGGGTTAAGAATAAATTGATTCCTAACGATAAAGAAATACTACCGATAATGATGACCAAGCCCTTCTTTAAAAAAAGCATACAACCTCCCTCCGAGCACTGAGCATGTACTATATTATGAAAGAATGGAATTGAACATGTTTTAGACTTTACTACATGCAAAAATAACTTTTAATCCAACGAAACTTTCGTCTATAATGGCACGTATAATACTGTAAAATACCAATATTATGAAAAGAGGAATCTTGATGGAGCATGCCCTACTTGAGCAAGTAAAGCACACACGGATATTTTTACGAAAAGAACAACTAGAAACAATATTTGAAGAGTTTGATGTTCAACGTATGGGACTAAATGAGGAACAACGTTTAGAGAAATATCGTAAAATGCGAGAAAGTCCATTTCGTTTTTTCCGAGGAAGTGCCTATTTATTTTATTTTGATGTCACGAAAATGCCGTCCATCTTCCATACAGCCGATGTGAGGCCCACGTGGATTCAAGGTGATATGCATATGGACAACTTTGGTGCGTTCCAAAATGAAACAGGGGCTATCGTTTTTGATGTCAACGATTTTGATGAGGGCTATGTTGGCTCTTATTTATACGATGTTGTTCGTATGAGCGTTAGTATTGCCCTATATCTCGAGGAGCAAGGCTTACATATTGCGGCTCAAAAAATGTCCATGCATCATTTTCTACAAGGCTATATGGATCAATTAAAACGATTCCAGCGTAAACAAGACGATCCTCTAACACTGACATTTACAAAGGACAACACTAAGGGACCAATCAAAAAGGTCATAAAAAAGCTTGAGAACCGTCAACGGTCTCATTTTTTACAGGATATAACGAGCATTAACGATGACGGACAGCGTGTTTTCCTCTGGAATGAAGAGGTGCAGCCTGTATCTGAAGATGAACATTCTGCGATTTCTAATGTGCTATCAAACTATGTGATTAAAGATATCGCCATTAAACATGGCTCAGGGACTGCATCCATTGGTTTAAAACGCTATTATATTTTGGTAGATGGTGAGACAGACGCTCTAGGAGTAGAAGATTTAGTGCTTGAAATGAAGGAAGTACGTACGGCGATTCCTGCTTACTTCATGCCGTACAATGAGGCATTCTGGGCAAAGTATGAGCATCAAGGTGCACGTGTTGTCGGTACCCAAAAGGCCATGCATCACCTAGAGGACCCCCATTTATCTTATGTTACGATGGATGGGCAAGAATATTATATTCGTGAGCGCTCACCTTATAAGAAAAAGGTCAAGCCTAAAAATTACAAAGACCTAGAGGATTATTTTGTCACAACATCGACTATGGGACGTATCGCAGCAAAAATTCACGCACGGGCTGATATCGATTATTCCGATGTTTTTACCTACCATAGTGAGCATGAAATTTTAAACGCTATCGGTAAAGAGCGCAACGTCTTTATTGAAAGTACTATTTTACAAGCAATGCGCTACAAGGAAATCGTTTATGCAGACTATGAACTGTTCAAAACTTGGGTAGAAGAGAAATTTGAAGATCTAGTAACAGTTTCGGAGTGAATGAAACAAAACAGCTCATTTTAGCATGAACTGGCGTAGCGATGAGGAGACTGAAGCCATGCCGGCGAAAAGCGTCCACCATAGCGGAAAATAACGGATTCATATAGAGTCTTCTATTTGAAAAAAAAGACTGAAAACAAACTGTTCCCGCAGAAGTCGCCGCCTGCACTCCAATCAACTAGTGTACGTCTATCGGTAAAAAAGAACGTCGATTTCAAGACTCAGCTATATTTGAACACATTTTCTATCGCATCTTAAATGAAATTACCATCAAGGATTATGGAGCGCTGACCATGTCTTTATTGATTCGATACATGTGAAAGCTAGTGCGAACAAGCAGAAATTAGAAAAGAAAATCGTGCGCAAGGAAACGCGCGCTGAGGCGAAACGTCAAGAAGAGCGGAATCAAGACCGAGTGGATCATGGAAAGAAACCTTTTTCACCAGAGCAGTTTGAAAAGAAGTAATGAAAGAAATTAAGGTGAGTACGACAGACCTGAGAATGGCTACTATGTATATACGTTGCACAACCTTTAGCAAATTCAACCAAAATAACATCAAGACTCTTTCACGATATGATTTTGCTAAGATTTAAATGGAACGGTAATTCGTTATCATGTACATAAATGTCCTGTGAAATTTTTTAACCTCTGTCTACACGACAGAGGTCATTATCTAGTATGAGACTGTTATAAATTATTGTGCTTAGCCCGCCCAAATAGGGAAACTTATTTAATTTTGGCTCTAACTCTGTCGAGCAGAAAACCGCCTTTAAATGATTTCGGCTCGTATGAAATAATAAATGCATTCGGTTCAAGTTGTTCTACTAATTGAAACAGCTCTACCTCGCGATTTCGCTTCGTCAAAATTTCATATTTATAACGATTACTGTCTCTGCCCTCTCCAACGTAAATCGTTACTGCAAAACCTTCATTACGTAACAATTTAACTAGGTCTTCGTTTTTATTTTGTGTATTGATTGTCGTATAGACATAGCCAATTGCAAGTTTGCGTTCAATTTTTGCCCCAACAAAAATGCCCAAACCAAAACCAACTGCATAAACAATCATTGCTAAAATACTTTGATCCCCATTAAATACAAGCGAAAGACCAAACACATAGATTAACATTTCTAGCATTCCAAACATCGCTGCAAGTAACGTCACATTTTTAACTAAGAATATTGTGCGTAATGTTAAAAAAGGCACATAGATTAGTTGTAGTAATAAAATCAGCAATATATTCTGCATTTTCAAAACCTTTCATTTTTTTAAAATTACATATTTCCTATCAATAATTAACTAGTAATGACAAGGTCGCATTTAATAGTGAATACGCCTTAAAAACATATATTTACTTTTAAAATTACTATCAGTTCTACTCTTATATATTTATATTGACTAAATTAATAGGGTTTAATAGATTATATGCGGATTCTTTGCTTAATAAACCTTTTTTGATAACTATTTCTTGAATTGTAGAATTAGTTTTAGATGCCTCCGCCAACAGCAGTAGCTAGCACCAATTACAATAGTTAAGCAATCTTGTTGTAGATTTAACAATTCCCTCTTTTGCTTTTTATTAAACATCAGGTTTGCTTTGAATTGTTGCCCAAAAGTCATTGAAAGAGCATCCTGTAAACATGTCCGTGATATTTTAATTATTGTTTGAAATTCATTCACTTTCCATTCTAGTGTGTCTTCTAACTCATTTATGATAGTAAGCCATTTTCATAGCACTTGATAACACATCATTTGTGAATGGGCTCCAGAAACTAAAACTCTCATTAAGTGATGCCAGCAATGTTTCAGAATAAACATTGTAGATTATAAAAATGCCACCTCCCTATATCTAAAAAGATAAAAGGAGGTGGCATTTTTTCTTTACCGCTATAATTACCCCTGCATCGGGTCATTTTTATGTTTTGGACCAATCATGTTAAATAAAATGTTCAGGATAATCGCTGTAACAGAACCACATACGATACCGTTTGAAGTTAAAATCGCTACGCCTGGTGGCAGTGATGCAAAGATATCTGGAACAACAGATACACCAACACCAAGACCAACTGCAATCGCGGCAATCATGGCATTTTCCGCTGACTCATTCATAACAGGTACCAACATACCCATACCTTGTGTAATAACCATACCGAACATTGCAAGCATCGCCGCACCAAGTACGGGTATTGGAATGATTGTTGTTAACGCTGCGATTTTTGGTAGGAAGCCAAGTGCTACAAGAAAAGCACCTGTTAGGTAAATGACTTTGCGATCTTTTACGCCTGACATACGCGTAAGTCCTACGTTTTGTGAGAATGTTGTATATGGGAAGGCATTGAAAATACCTCCAATAACAGAAGCAAGACCTTCAGAACGATAACCGCGTGCTAGATCTTTAGAATCTAGTTTTTTATTGCAAATATCGCTAAGTGCAAAATAAACCCCTGATGACTCTACTAAAGAAACCATCGCTACGAGCGTCATTGTAAGGATTGCGGTTGCATCGAATGTTGGCATGCCAAAGTAGAATGGCTGTACCATGTGCAAGACACCTGCATCTGAAACAGGACTAAAGTCAACTTTACCCATGAATATACCTAAGACTGTTCCTGCAACTAATCCGATTAGAATGGAAATGGCACGGACGAAGCCTGTTGAGAAACGATAAACAACTAAAATAATTACTAAAGTAATAAACGCTAAAGCAACATTAGAACCTGATGCGAAATCTGGTGCATCTGGTCCACCCGCCATATTGTTCAATGCAACTGGCAATAATGAGATACCAATAATCGATACAACAGAACCTGTTACCACTGGAGGGAAGAATTTCACTAGCTTACCAAAGAAGCCAGCAATCACTACCACAATTAAACCAGAAGCAATAATCGAACCATAAATATCTGTAATTCCTTGCTCCGGATTTGTACCGATGGCAATAATTGGGCTAACTGCTGTAAACGTACAACCCAGTACTACAGGTAAACCAATACCGATAAACTTACCAGAATAAACTTGTAAAAGTGTTGCGATACCACACATCATAATGTCAATCGCCACTAAATACGTCATTTGTTTAGCATCAAAGCCAAGTGCCCCACCGATAATAAGTGGTACTAAAATGGCACCCGCATACATCGCAAGTAAGTGTTGAACTGCAAGCGTCGTTGCTTTAAAGTTATTCATTACGCGCGAGCCTCCGCAAATGTTACTTTGCCATCCTCTAGAGAATTCACAATTGCTAAAGATTCCACGCGAATTCCTTGTTCACGTAATAATTTTCCGCCGTCTTGGAAGCCCTTTTCAATCACAATACCAACGCCAACAACATTTGCACCTGCTTGAGCTGCGATATCTAATAATCCTTTCACCGCTTCACCGTTTGCAAGGAAGTCATCAACGATTAAGACATTATCGTCTGCGTTTAAGAAACTACGTGAGACGGAAATATCGTTTGTTTCATTTTTTGTGAAAGAGTGTACTTTGGAAGAATAAAGATTATCTGATAATGTTAAAGATTTACGTTTGCGAGCAAATACAACTGGAGCGCCAATTTCAAGTCCCAGCATTACAGATGGTGCAATACCCGAAGATTCAATCGTTAGCACTTTCGTAATAATTTGGTCAGAGAAGCGATTGGCAAACTCATGTCCAATTTCTTTCATAAGCTGTGGGTCGATTTGATGATTTAAAAACGAATCTACTTTTAATACAGATGAAGAAAGAACTTTACCTTCTTGCATAATTTTGTCATGTAATAACTTCATTTCCTTTAAATCCTTCTTTCTTATAATAATAGAAAAAAACGCTGAATACTTTGGTTCCATTCATCTATGAGTGGAGCAAAGCGTTCAGCGCGAAAACGTCGAAACAATTAGAAAAACGGCTCACCATTTGTATGAGGTTTCCTAAAATATTGCTACCCATAGTCGATTCATTTACGGTAAATCGGTAGAAACTCGCGAGCCCTATTCTCGCTATTATATGAGTGAAATAGTATTAAGCTGTAAGAATGTCCTTATTATAAATAGCCATTTCGTGCATTCAGTATGAATATTTATAATAGGATTATTGTAAATTTTCGGAATTAACTGGTATTCCAGCTGTTTTTGATAGTGAACGTTCGTGTTTCACATCAATGTCCTGATTATATCAGACTATTTTCGACCTTGCTAGTCATTATTTTGATAAATGGAAAGGTACTGTCATAATGACGACATTTCTGTGAAATAACAGTGAGGTGCGAATTAATAGACTCGATTGGTTATGCAGCATATGATGCCAGCCTTTTTTCGGTAAAAATTGCGGAATGACAACCGTAACTTGGTAACCAGTCTTCGCATATTGATGTTCCACCTTGTCGATAAACTTTTTCAATGGTTGCGTAATGCTACGATACTGTGAATAGTACGTTACAATCCGCACATCTGGTTGCCAAGCTTTCCATTTCTCTTCAAAAGCTTTTGCGTCTGCTTGATTGAACGCCACATAGAAAGCAATAATTTTTTCGACCTTCAAAGACTGCGCGTAGTGTAATGAATTTTCCACCACTTTTGTAATACCCGCAACAGGTACAATGAAGACATTGCCCTCTACATTTGGTAATGCTACATGATCTAATCGAAGCTGTTCCCCCACTGCATCATAATGTAGCTTAATACGATGAAACAGCCAAATAATGATCGGTAAAAAGATAAATACTGGCCATACTTGGGTTAATTTTGTCACGAAAAACATCATTGCAACAATAAAAGAAATGGCTGCACCAATTGTATTTACGGTAAATCTCGCAATCCAGCCACTTGACTTTTCGCGCCACCATTTTCGCATCATACCCGTCTGTGCTAATGTAAATGGGATAAAAACACCCACTGCATAAAGTGGAATTAAATGCTCTGTCGCCCCATCAAACAAAATAATTAACACAATTGCTGCGACACCAAGCATCAAAATCCCATTCGAATAGCCAAGTCGATCCCCACGAATTTGGAATATTCTTGGGATAAAACCGTCCTTCGATAAATTTACAGCAAGTAACGGAAAAGCTGAATAACCCGTGTTGGCAGCAAGCACTAATATCATTGCTGTTGTTCCTTGCACAATATAGTAAAATACATTGCGCTCAACACTCGCCTCTGCAATTTGTGACACGACTGTTGCCTGTGCATTTGGTGCCACTCCATAGAAGTAGGCAAGACTCACGATGCCAATGAACAGCACCGCTAAAATACCTCCCATTGCTAGTAACGTTTTCGCTGCATTTTTCGGAGCAGGATTTTTAAAGTTCGGTATGGCATTAGAGATTGCTTCTACACCTGTCAAAGCCGAACTGCCTGAGGCAAATGCCTTTAATAATAGAAACAAGCTAATCCCCGCAACTGGTGTACCTACTTTTGGATGCAAATCTGCTGGTACTTGCCCGCTTGCCACATTATAAACCCCTATCCCAATTAACATAAGCATTACTGCAACAAATAGATATACAGGGTAAGCTAAAATTGTTGCAGATTCTGTAACACCACGTAAATTTAACAGCGTTAAGCAAATAACAAAGAACACGGCAATGACTACGTTATATGCATGCAAACTTGGGAAGGCCGAAGTAATGGCATCTGTTCCTGCAGATACGCTTACTGCAACGGTTAATATATAATCGACGAGTAGTGAACCCCCCGCTACAAGTCCTGCATTGACACCTAAATTTTCCCGAGAAACTACATATGCTCCACCACCGTGTGGATAGGCAAAAATAACCTGACGATATGATAAAATGAGTGCCACAAGCAGTACTACCACCCCGGCCGCAATCGGTAAAGAATACCAAAAAGCCACAGTACTTACTGTCATAAGCACTAGTAAAATTTGCTCTGGTCCATACGCTACTGATGACAATGCATCAGAAGATAAAATGGCAAGCGCCTTTGTTTTACTAAGCTTTTGCTCCCCGAGTGCATCGGATTTCAAAGGTTTACCGATCACATAACGTTTGAATGAAGATCCCATACTAAACACCTTCTAGTTTCATAGAGTGTGTTTCTCATTTCTAAATCAATATTCGCTTAGACTTTTTTTGGTACATGATAGCTGAATGAAGATAAAAAACGCCTACAAGTCATCACTAAATACGACTTGTAGACGTTTTTTTGTCTGCAAGCTTCAATTTTTCTGCTCTTAACGCTTACGAGGTTAGCTGTCGGATTCGGACCATGAGTAGCCCTACGTCTTTAATAATAAAGAGATTCACCCCAAGGATTGCCTATACAATCCGTCAAAATTGGTTCCCCCGCGTTCAGTGCTTCAGCGATTTAGAAATTTGAAACTTTTATAATGATGTCATATTACGCTTGTAAATTTAAAAAGTAAAGGAGAAAAGTGTAGGAAGTATAAATTTTTCTTTATATGATTTTTCAGTGGCATTAGTCTATCAAGAATCCTAGACGACTCAATAAGTAAAAAGCTATCTTAAAAGTATACGCTCACTTTTAAGATAGCTTTCCACACTAGTCTTCTATATCTTGTTCAAAACTGACAATTTCACCTGTTAATGCATTGATATCAATTTCGGATTCGAGTTGTCCATCTTTGATGTCGATTTCATAAACACCATCATCAAGTTTAATTTTTGTCACTGTACCTTTTGCTTTTGTTAACGCTTTTTCAATAGCCTGCTCTTTTGTAATTTTTATGGCTGAAGATGTAACATCCATGTCATCTACTATGTCATCGTCAAAATCATCATAATCTAATCGTTCTTTTTTTTGTTTCAACAGCTTCCCTGTGATGGCATCGAATTTCAAGTCATATTCTTCTGTTTCTGTGCGAACCTCTACGTCATATATAGAACGGTAGTGATTATCTTCGAATTCGATGTCAAACACCGTACCATTAACGACAGCCAGAGCTTTTTTCTCAATTTCTTGCATTGACAATACCTTTTTTTCTTGTGCATTACCTGTTAATAATGTTGTTGAACCAATGACAGCACCTACACCTAGTGTAGCGACTAATGCTGGAATAACGATGATTTTTTTCATGTCCATCTCTCCTTTGTTTTATCTATAATCAGCTTAACAAAGCAAGATGATAGGATAATAAGAGCAAGATTAGAATTTCATGAGAAAAATCTCTGCAAACTTTTCCGACCTAGTTAATTATCTTTGTCCCAAGTAACGGACATGACTTTACCAGAAACGCCATGTATTTGAAAAACAGCCTCATCCTTGTCAGTCTCAATCTCCACTAAATAATAGCCGCCATCTTTTGTTTCCTCAAAATCAACTGAATCGACCTCACCATTTAATTGCTGTAAGGCAATTTGAATGGCCTGCTGCTCAGAAATCACACTTGTTCCGTTTTCACGCTCTGTCACCGGTTGCACATCTGTCTCTGACAGCACTTCTCCAGTATAAGCATCAAGCGTAAGCTTCTTCTCTATTTCCTCTTTTTTAACTTGTACCGTATAGATTGAATCGGTTAATGTAACACTTTCTACCTTGCCAGGGCTATGAGCTAAAGCTCGTTGTCGAATTTGTTCTTCATTTAGTAAATTACTCGCAGTATCCTTAACTGTTAAATTTGCTACTTGCTGGGTATGCTGATTCAACTCCACAGCATAGGTAGCGCCATTTCGTAAGAATACGATCTTATAGTTGTCTCCCTTTTTCTTCACTTGTTCAACATGTCCACTATAGAGTTCCTCGATACGCATGACTGCCCCTGCTTCACTTAGCGGTTCTACATGAAAGAAACGATTCTGTAAAAACCAGAGTAAGAAGCTGCTCAATAAGGTTATTACGAAAATTGGAATCACCCATTTTTTCATCGTTGTTCCTCCTTTGGTACACGCAGTGTAAAGCACGAACCTTCACCTTCTACACTATCGACCTCAATTGTAATGTTTAGCTGCTGTGCAAGCTCCTGTGCAATAGCTAGCCCTAATCCTGTTCCACCAGTTTTCCGATTGCGATCCTCACCTACTCGATAAAACCTTTCAAACAAATGTGGAATATGTGCTTGTGGAATACCAACACCAAAATCCTGAATGGTAATAAGGACATGGCTAGAGATTTCTGTTGCACGTAACTGCACTTCACTTTCGCTGTATTTGCGAGCATTATCAAGCAAAATGAAAAGGAGTTGCTTAAGCATCTTTTCATCACTATACACATATTTTGGCAGCACTGTATCTACATGAAATGAGCGATGGTAAGCTTGTTGCATTTGTGAGGCAACTTTTTTCAGTAACTCATCAAGCTCCAGTTGTACCCATTGCACATCGAGATGCTCTTTGTTTTTCGCTAGATCTAATAATTGCAGTACCATTTCATGCATACGTGTAGATTCATTTACAATGGCTTGAAGCGATTCTTGTGTTACTTCTTTGTTATCAAAGCCTCTGCGTAAAAGTAATTTCGCATAGCTTTCAATAACCGTAATGGGTGTTTTCAGCTCATGGGAAGCATTTGACACAAATTGCTGCTGTTTTTGATAATGCTGTTCAAGCTTTTCCATCATGCCATTAAATGTATGGCTAATTTCAGTAAGCTCATCGCTATTTTTATTGGCAATTTCAATTTTTTCATATTGCCCTGTAGCAGCGCTCTTTTTCATTGTTTGACTTAAACGTTCAAGCGGCTGTAAGATTAATTGACCTAACGCTAAGCTTGCCAAAAGTAAAGGAATCACAGCCACAATGGTCACTACGACTAAAATAATTTTTAGCAGTCCCATCATTTTTGCTACTTCTTCCATTGACTGCATTAGCTCCACCTGCACCACCGTACCGTCAGCCCAAATTACAGGCATATCAAACGTAATGTAAGGTACGTCTGGCATATTAAGTTCCGTTTGTACCTTCATCTTCAATTGCTCGCCGTCGTATATATAAACCGCTCCGTCAGTTGGCATATAGGCTCGTAAAACCTGTTGCAAATTTGTGTTTTGATCTAGTTGACTGAGTGTCATACTCAGCTCATCTGCACGCTGCTGGAGTTGTTTTTCTTCCGTATTATAAGCAAACTTTTCATATAAAAAATAAATGCCACTATTCGTCGCCACTAATATAACCAACATTAATAAAGTTGTTAGTAGATGGATTTTTGTTTTAAGTCTCATGCTTGTGCTCCTTCAACACATAGCCAACACCGCGGATTGTATGGATAATTGGTGTATCATCAGCAACTTCAAGTTTTTGACGTACATAGCGAATATAGACATCCACAACGTTCGTATCGCCATAATAATCGTAGCCCCATACCGCCTCTAAAATCTGTTCGCGTGTTAGTACTTGTTTCGGATGTTTCAGCAAGTATAAAAGCAGGTCATACTCACGTGGTGTTAGTTGCACATTTTTATCGTAATAAACAACGTCTCTTGTTTGTTCGTCAATAGATAAATGCCCGTACATTTGTGATGCTTGTTGACCTTTAGATCTCTGTGAAAATCTTAATGCTGTTCGAACGCGGGCGAGTAACTCTTCGATGTCAAAAGGTTTTGTTATATAATCATTTGCCCCTAAATCCAACCCCTTTACTTTATCCTCAACGTCACTTTTAGCGGTAAGCAGTATGACAGGTGTTTGTAACTCTGTTGCACGAATACGCTTTAACACATCAATCCCGCTCATCTCCGGTAACATAATATCGAGAAGAATCAAGTCCCATTGTTGTTCACGATACTTTAGCAAGCCGTCGGTTCCCGTATGAGCCATCTCTGCCTGATAGCCTTCAAATTGAAGCTCTAATTGTAATACTCGAGCAATACTTTCTTCATCTTCTATAATTAAAATTCGATTTGTCATGTGGTGTCATTCCTCACCGTTTTTCTTTTCATCGTAAACTACATAGGGTATCAAAGTCTAATTAGAAAATGATGAGAAAAGTTACATCATGGCTTAATGAAAAACAGGTATGCGTTTTTTGCCATTTTATATTTTTTTAAGAAATGAGCAAACAACTTCACATTTTTCACTTCTAGCTATAGAATAGTAGTATATTATTTTTCCTATAGGAAACTTTATTTCTTTTGGGATACTTTTTGAAATGAGGGAACATTATGGTTTATAAACGCAGTATAAAGCCGACAGCAGAAGCAGTTTTAGATGGCGACATCAAAGGCTGGCGACGCATTCTTCCCTTCCTTGGTCCAGCATTCATCGCAGCTGTTGCTTATATAGATCCTGGCAACTTTGCAACAAATATTACGGCTGGCTCACAGTACGGCTATTTACTTCTGTGGGTCATCGCATTTTCAAATTTAATGGCTGTACTTATTCAATCTTTATCAGCAAAATTGGGTATAGCAACAGGAAAGAATCTACCGGAAGTCGCACGTGAAAACTTTTCTAAAAAAACATCAATCTTTTTATGGATACAAGCTGAATTAGTCATAATCGCAACGGATCTTGCAGAATTTATTGGGGCAGCACTTGGCCTTTACTTATTGTTTAACATTCCGATGCTACCTGCCGCACTTATTACAGCTGTCGGCTCATTCGCTATTCTAGAATTACAACGTAGAGGTTTTAGAGCATTTGAAGCAGGCATTTCTGGCATGGTGTTAATTGTTGTGTTGGCATTTGCGTTCCAAACATTTTTGGCGCAACCGAATTGGGGCGATGTAGCAATAGGCATTTTCACACCACAATTTGAAGGTGTTGATTCACTATTACTTGCAACAGGGATTTTAGGAGCAACCGTTATGCCACACGCGATTTATTTACATTCTTCATTAACGCAAAGCCGCATTGTTGGGCGAAATGAAGGAGAAAAACGACGAATTTTCCGGTTTGAGTTTATCGATATTGTCATAGCAATGATTATTGCTGGTGCCATTAATATGAGTATGCTAATCATTGCAGCAGCGGTGTTCCATACACAGGGTGTAGTGGTAGAGGATCTAGATATAGCCTATAACGGATTACGGGATGCACTTGGTCCGATGGCAGCAGTTTCCTTTGGTCTTGGACTTCTCATTGCAGGACTTGCAAGTTCTTCTGTTGGTACATTAGCTGGAGATGTTGTTATGCAAGGATTTATTCGAAGAAAAATTCCATTGTACCTACGCCGAGCAATTACTATGATTCCCCCACTTGCCATTATTGCATCTGGCGTCAATGCAACCTACGCACTTGTGCTAAGTCAAGTTATTCTATCATTCGGTATTGCTTTTGCTCTTGTGCCCCTTGTAATGTTCACAAGTAAGCGTGACATTATGGGCAGCCTTGTCAATCATCGCGTAACCACAGGACTTGGATGGATTGTTGTAGTAATAGTTGTTGCGTTAAATATATATCTATTATGGGAAACTATATTTGCTTAAAAAATGCCAGGCGCTCTAACAATTCAACATTGTTAAAGTGCCTGGCATTATCTTGTATCTGAAACATCAATATTCAGAATTGTTCGCAAATTGTTTGCGTGCCAGGCACCCTTAAACATCCACTCTTTCAATATTCCTAATGGATATGTAGGCAACACCTATCCCAATGATCGCCAATGTTATTGGGATAACTATAATATCATTTAAAGAAAAATTACCTGTATTAGAAGATACGACCATGACAATTAACAAGGAAGAAAGTATTGTCGCTGGAATCGAATATTTTTTCATGCCAAAGTACAAAGGAATAAGTGACATGCCTGTCGCTGCAACAGCGTTCATAAGCATCGAAGGGAGTTGTTGCATAACTACAGAATTCGTTAATGTATCTGGAATTAAATGATAGGTTGCACTAATGAAACAAAATATTGCCGTAATAAACACATTCGAAATAACAATGGTACTGAACGTAAAAATGATAACAATTGCAAGCTTTGCGGCAATTAAATTTTTTCTTTTAATGGGATACATAAATGCTGTAGTAATTGTTCGATTTTTATATTCTCCAATAATTAGCTTGGCAATTAATGTACCAGCAAAGACAATAAATACCCCTCTTACAAAAGAGTCAATGACCGTTAGTGCTGTCTGGTAGTTTTCGATCGCAGTATCTTCTTCTATTTTCGAGATAAACAAGATCAGAAACATAAAGCCTAATATGGTGAAATTTGCAATAATAGCACCTTTTACATAGGAGCCTAACTGATATTTTTTCATTTCTAAACGCATTAAATTAAGCACTTACTACACCCCCATTAATTAATTTTAAGAAATAATCCTCTAATGAGCTTGTTTTCTTGCTGATTCCTTCAATATCTATATCATGTTCGATCAATGTTTTTGAAATGTCCTTTTGTGAAGTGGAATTTTCATAAATGCGAATGCAGTTCTCTGCAACTAGTTTAAAGTTGGTTATGTTTAATTTATTCTCTAAAATAAATGCAGCTTTTTTCCCATCATTCACAATCACTTCAATATAATCTGTTTGACTACGATTGATAGTTTCCATTGATACCTCTGTTATTAGTCTCCCGTTATTAATAACACCAATCGTGTCAGCCAACAGTTCGATTTCTCCTAAAATATGACTTGAAATAATAATTGTTATGCCATATTCTTTACATAGCATAACGAATAACTCACGGAGCTCTTTGATCCCAATGGGATCAAGTCCGTTTATCGGCTCATCTAGGATAAGTAATTCTGGTTTTGTAATAATTGCTCGTGCAATGCCCAATCGCTGTTTCATGCCAAGTGAAAAGTCTTTTACACGCTTGCTATCCGTTTTGGTTAGCTTTACTAAATCTAGTACATGACTAATTTCATTTTTGTCGTAATACCCCATATATTCGCAATGTAGTTCTAGGGTTTCTCTGGCAGTTAACTTCTCATAGAAAATTGGGTATTCAATAATGGTCCCCATTCTTTTTAGTACTTCGTAGGATTGATCCGTTAATTTTTCGCCGAAGATTTCGATATCCCCACTTGTTGGCTTTGTAAGGTTTGTTAGCATTTTCATTACAGTCGTTTTCCCTGCACCATTGGGACCCAAAAAACCATATATCTCCCCTTTCTTCACATGCATATTGACGTCAGAAGCAACTTCTTTTCCTTCATATACTTTTGTAAGTTGGTTTGTTTTCACAATATAAGTCATCTTTACCTCTCCCTAATATGTGTCTTTCTTTATTATAAAAAGTAAAGCTCTCTATTTTATTACTTGATTCTTACTTATTTCTTAAATGAAGTAAAAAGCCTGTAGAGCATTATCAGCTCCACAAGCAGATTCGTTTAATACATCATTCTTTTTAGAGAAACAGTAAAAACCGTTTTCTCATAGGGGATACTGGAAAGGTGAATGGAGCCATTCATTATTTCTACAAGTCTTTTCGTTATCGTTAAGCCAAGCCCACTTCCTTGGAATGATTTATTTCTTGAATCTTCTAGCGTATACATTCTTTCAAAAACATTATCTACATGGTATTCATCGATACCCTTCCCACGATCCCATACATCAACATATATAGCGACGTCGTCATGTCTAACCACTAGGCCAATTACATTCCCTTCTGCGCCATATGCAAGTGCATTGGACAGTAAATTGTTCAAAATTCTATCCAGTGCTTCTTCATTGCCGAGTGCAAAAACAGGTGTTTCTGGTATTGCAATGTCTATTTTGAGTCCCATAGACGTTACTATATCGTAAAATGACAGGATGTTTTTTCTACAGATTTCACTCACATTTATCTTAGTTATTGGATAATCTGTGTCTCCTGCTTCAATTTTAGCAAGATCGAAGAATGTATGGATAATGCTCAATACTTCCAGTGTTTTAGCATGAACCCCTGAGAGCAATCGTTGTCGCTCTTCACCGCTTATAGGCTTGTCTAGTTGTAGCATCTCGATATATCCAAGGACAACAGTTAGCGGCGTTTTGAGATCGTGTGAAATATTAGCCAGCATCTTTTTCATAGAACCTTCCATTTTCCGATGTGTAGCCAATATTCTTTGATTATGATCCAGTAATGTATTCATAGCATTGAGTAATTGCTTTGTTTCATGATTAGCTGTCGAAACTAGAATTTTTTCATTTGTTTGTTCAGTCATTATGGATTGCAGCTTTTTACGCATGTAATGAATAGTTGTATTTTGATTTTTCTTGTCTTTCACCTGAAAACAAGTAATTCCGATGAGTAATACAATAATAATAGATAGTAACATAACCATACGATCAACCTTCTAACTTATAGCCAATTCCCCATAATGTTTTAATGTATTGGGGATTGGATGGATCATCTTCAATTTTTTCTCGTAGTCTCCTTATATGGACATTGATAATATTTTCATCACCATAGTATTCGTCATTCCAAATCAGTTGATAGATTTGCTGCTTTGTAAATACTCGATTACAATTAGTCGCAAACAGTTTTAAGATGCCAAACTCTTTTGAGGTAAGCTTGACTTTTTGCTGATTTTTTTCTACAGAAAAATTGATAATATCAATTGTTAAATCACCAATTATCAATACATCTTGCTGTTCTTCTATATGATGCGCATACTTTGTCGCTCTTCTTATGGCAGCTTTTACCCTAGCTGAAAACTCCAACATTGAAAAAGGTTTTGCAATATAATCATCGGCTCCTAAGCCTAATCCGAGTGCTTTATCGACATCACTATCTTTTGCGGACATGATAATAATTGGAAGTGCTTCTTTTTGACGAATAATCTTTAAAACTTCTAATCCATCCAGTTTTGGTATCATAATATCCAAAATAACTAAATCAAACGAAGTACTTACGCATTGTTGTACAGCCTCTTCACCATTTAAGACAGAAGTAACGAGATATCCCTCCATCAATAAAAAATTTTCCACCATTTCTCGAATGGCTTCATCGTCTTCTACTAGTAATATATGTTTTTGCATAATATGCACCTCTTCTTAAGAGAAACTTTTCATCATTAAAAATACCTTTTGATTATAATAACTTTCCATATCTATAATACCTTACCATAAAAAAGAAATTCGTAATATTTTTATATAAAATCAAAAAAGCTATCCCGTTCGTCATATTACAATGACTTACAGGATAGCCCTTTAGCTATGTTCTATTTTTCCACTTTCAAATCACAGTCCTTAAGCGGAATCATTTTCGTTTTATTTTTCACTTTAAAGCCAATCCATAATGCTAAAAACAGTGGTATTCCAATGTATGAAACAAATACACCATTCCAGTCAATTGTTTCACCTGTAAAGGCCGTGTAGTTTTGACCAACTACAACAATCATACAAACCGTAAATGCAAAGATTGGTCCAAATGGATATAGCTTTGCTTTATAAGGTAGTAATTTCGAATCTAAGCCTTGAGCCTCAAAAGCTCTACGGAAACGGTAGTGGCTAAAGGCAATACCGAGCCATGCAATGAAGCCTGACATACCTGAGGCATTTAGAAGCCATATATAGACAACCCCGTCACCAAAAAATGATGCTAGAAATGCAAGACTGCCTACTGCTAATGTCGCCATTAAAGCATAAATTGGAATCCCACGGCGACTTAACTTCATAAAGAATTTTGGTGCATGGCCATCCACGGCTAATTGCCATAGCATACGCGATGACGCATATAGCCCTGAGTTCCCCGCCGAAAGCATAGCTGTTAAAATAATCGCATTCATCAGGGAAGCCGCAAAGGCAATTCCTAATCGATCAAATACTAGCGTAAATGGAGATACCGCAATATCTTCAGATAGTAAACGTGCATCTGTAAACGGAATGAGCATACCAATTGCTGCAATCGCTAAAATATAGAATAAAATAATACGCCAGAAAACGGATTTCACTGCTTTTGGAATATTTTTTCCTGGGTCATCTGTTTCCCCAGCTGTAATGCCTAGAAGCTCTGTCCCTTGGAACGAGAATCCTGCTGCTAAGAAGATACCAAATGTAGCAAGGAATCCACCATGGAATGGCCCATCGCTAATGAAGAAATTCGTGAAGCCTACGGGTGCTTGCCCTCCCAAAATCCCAAATATCATCAGAATACTGATAATAATGAAGATAATAACGGTTGCCACCTTGATCATGGCAAACCAATATTCACTTTCACCGTAGCTTTTTACCGATAAAAGATTAAATGATAGTACGATGGCAATAAACAATACTGTCCAAAGTGCTGACGAGCTATCTGGGAACCAGTATTTCATAATTAGAGAGACAGCTGCAATTTCCGCTGCAATCGTAATAGCCCAGTTATACCAGTAATTCCAACCAAGTGCAAAACCAAGTGCTGGATCTACAAATTTACTTGCGTACGTACTAAACGAACCCGATGAAGGCATATAGGCAGCCATTTCTCCTAAGCTCGTCATTAAAAAATACACCATAATGCCAATTAAGGCATAAGCAAGCAATGCGCCACCAGGACCCGCCTGTGCAATGGCACCACCACTAGCTAAAAATAGCCCAGTACCAATTGTGCCGCCTAACGAAATCATTGTTATATGACGACTTTTTAGTTCTTTTTTCAACTTCGGCGGTTTATGCCCAAGCTGATTAACTTTTATTTCACTCACGTTAAAGCTTCCTTCCTTTTATAAGAGGTCCTCATATTCACCTCGACGTAATTGTACCCATTGTTTTTACGCTTCATAACCATTGCGTTTAGGTACAGTAAATTAATGCGTACATATCAGTTAGCGGAGATACTATTTTTACGTAAGTAGGTAATAAAATACCTACCGAATAGAAATAAAAAACGCCATCACATGAACGTTGTGATGGCTAAGTTAATCCCCAGTTCTTTCAAATGATAGCGCAACACGTCATTCCAACGTGACAGTTCTGTTCCTTTCGGAAACAGCCCCAGCATGAGGTTTTCAAGTCCCCTCACACTTCGGCGGTATTTCCTTTCAGCTAACATCTTTAATGCTTGTCATTTCCATTAGCGTACTTATAAATACCGCGACCTCTACCTCAATACAAACATGAGGCATGTAATTATTAAATTTATGATGTTATTCAGTCTATCATACGACCTTTGACATTTCAATAACAATAGTAATGTTCAATATTTTGTGAATTTTCTACCATTTTTAATAGTATGGTAAAGTGGTATAGTTGTTCGAATTATTAATGTTTTAATTCAAGGAGGATTTATTTTGACAACTAATGAACATTCTACTTATCCTAGCAAAAAAATTAGCTGGAAGGGAAAAACTCTGTTACTTGTCATCGGTGTTATTTTTATAGCTTCTACATTACGGATGCCACTAACTGTCGTTGGTCCCATTATTTCTTTCATTCGTGAAAGTCTTGGCATTTCCAACGTACTCGCTGGCTTTTTGACAACAATTCCATTACTAGCTTTTGCGATAGTATCACCGTTTGCACCAGTTGTTGCACGCAAATTAGGCATTGAATTGACATTGTTTTTATCCACGATCTTATTAGCATGTGGCATTGTCACACGCTCCCTTGGTACAACTACATTACTCGTTCTCGGAACGGTACTAATTGGCGTTGCCATTTCTTTTGGTAATGTGCTTATTCCAGGCTTACTGAAATTGAAATTTCCTTATCATGTTGGTTTACTAATGGCTTTCTTCACGGTGTCGATGAATCTTTCAGCAGGTGTAGGTGCGGGTATTAGCTATCCAGTAGCCCATTCGTCCCTTGATTGGCAAGGCGCTCTCGGGGTAGCTCTTATTCTAGTTGTCTTAACAATTTTGGTTTGGATTCCACAATTGCAAGCAAATAAACCTGAACCTACTGTCGCATCTATGAAAACGCGTATACCTTTATGGAAATCACCTGTAGCTTGGGCTGTTACGGGCGCAATGGGGTTACAATCACTCATATTTTATACGACAGCGGCATGGATTCCTGAAATTTATATTGCCCAAGGTCTCGCTGCCGACCGTGCTGGCTGGATGTTTTCAACCATGCAGTTTTCACAAATACCTATGGCTCTAGTTGTGCCTATTATTGCAAGCAAGATGAAATCCCAACGTCCACTTGTCGTCATTTTTACAGTATTTTATTTAATCGGCTTTACTGGTTTGGTAATGGAGTGGACAAGTTTTGCAGTTCTCTGGATGGTACTTATTGGATTAGCTGGGGGCGCTTCATTTGCGTTAGCGATGATGTTCTTCACACTGCGTACACGCACTGCATATGAGGCGGCTGATTTATCAGGTTTTGCACAATCTATTGGCTATTTACTTGCAGCAGTTGGACCCATCCTATTTGGTTATTTGCATGATTTATTAGGGGGCTGGAACATCGCTGGCTGGCTCTTCGTCGTGGTGGCAACGCTACTGTTCTTCTGCTCTATGAGAGCTTCTAAAGATGAATATGTAAATTAATTGATCTAACTCAAAAAATTGAGTTTGTTTACAGTCTTTTTCTTTGAAAATAGAAAGTTCTATATGAAACTGTTGATTTCCGTTACGGCGAG